>JAJRQR010000198.1 GCA_024280145.1 Bacteroidota bacterium | reverse complement strand
GTACAAGGTATTGTAGAAGGTAAAAGCTATAAAATGATTGCGATAGACTTATTTGTATCCATAGACACCATTAGAAGTCATATAAAAAACATCTACAAAACCCTCGAAATTAATTGCAAAGCAGAACTGATTAATAAATCCTTTAATAAGGAGTTATAAGGAATTTTAATTCTTCCCTTGATAGCGAGCAGATGTACCTTTAATTTCACCAGAAATTCCGCTTAAATCATCTCTAAAAGTCCAAAGTTCGGTTTGTTTACCATTGGTAAGTTTTTCCCATTCTTTTAAGAAATGTTCAAAACTTCCTTTTCCGTGTACTTCTTCATATTTTTTAGAAAATTCTCCAACTTGACTCAACCATCCCGAATTTTGATAAAATGAAACAACCGCTACATCTTTCCCTTCTTTTTCACTTGAAAATTCGTTGGTGTAAATTCCATAAGAGTTGTCGGGATATTTTTGTTTCATTACCACAGTAATTTTTTTCAGAAGTTCTAATACTTCAGCTTGTTTAAAACGCTTGATATCATACATATCTACCATGGCATTTTTTATGGTAAAGTCTTTAGGGAAGTTGGAAAGTCCTGGATAAAAACGCCAATAAATTTGATCACCACCAGCAATGGTATATGGCTCTATATTTTTGTTCCAATTTTCTTCGTGACCTTCTTGTTGAGGTCTCTCATCAAAAGCACTCCAAGGAATTGGTCCCATTACCCAAAGGTATTTTCCGATGTTGGTTCCGTTGTTAATTTGATAAATTCTGGAACCGTACATTCCGTCGGTATGGTACTTATTATTATGGGCTGCCACACCAGCTTCAAATTCTGTAATGTATTTAGGATTTACAGTCATCATACCGTTTTCGATTACAGTATATTCAGAATTACTTTGCGATATCACTAAAAAAGGAACTAGCAACATCCAATAAAAAATTGCTCTCATAATTTTTATATTAAATATTAGTCCTTCTAAAGGTACGAAAAAATCTTAACTAATTATTTTAAAAACAGAAGTTTAACGATTTATTAGAGCCGAATTTACCTAATTTCAGCAGCCCCCCAATAGTTAAAACTAGCAGGTTTCCATCCGGGAATATACATCGAATCGATTTTCTTAAACTGAAACCCATTGCCTTCAATTAATTTAGGAATGTCTTTATTTAAATTACAGCCACCGCCTACCATTTTCCAAAATGGATTGATGCGGTTTTGCCATTTCAGAATTGCTTCATCTGGAGCCTTTCCATGTTCGCAAAAAATCAGTTTTCCGGTAGGTTTTAAAACTCTTCTAATTTCTTCTAAGGATTTAAAAGTATCTTGAATGGTGCATAGGGTATAGGTTAAAATAACAGTGTCGAAACTGTTAGGTTCAGTAGGAATGTTTTCAGCAAATGCTTGTGCAAATTCAAAATCGAAGGGTAAATCGTTTGTGTTGATAATATTTCTATTCCAAGTTTCTAAAGAAGGTTCAATGGCTGTAAGATGTTTGACCTTATCTTTAGAATAATAGGGGAGGTTTAATCCGGAACCAATTCCAATTTCCAAAACATTACCTTCAGCAAAAGGAACCACTTTTTGTCGTTGTATCGACATAGGTTTCTGTTTACAAGCCCAATTAACGGCTCTTGGCAGTACATATTTATCGTAGAGCCTCATACTATTTAATACAATAAGTGGATTTTAGCTTTTTCTCTCCACTTTGCCTGGTAACTATTTTTTACAAAAAATATTTTTAAATCTGCTTGATAATCGTAATCTGTAAAAAACACCTTTTTATCTGCTTGATAATCGTGATCTGTAAAATACCAAAGCCCTTTATTTCCACTTACTTGATAATCGTTATCTACTTTATGAACCAGTAAATCTGCTTGGTAATCATAATCGGTAGCAAATATTTTTATATCTGCTTGATAAGCATCATCTACGGAATATACTTTTTGGGCAAAAGAGCTTGTAATTATTCCAATAATCAAAACTAATAGTAGAACTGCTTTTTTCATAAAATTACATTTTTGGAAACAATAAAATTACATTCACACGAATTCCCCATTCTGGGTTTGCGGTGTTGTTACCATAAAATATTCTTGGTCCACCACCTAATTGCATTCGTTGGTTTCCAAATTTCATCACTTTAGCATAATAAAATCCAACAAAACCTCCAAAAACATCATTGTCCCAGCTTTGTGTGTTTTCTGAAGCCAAAGTAAAAGACGATCCCGTTTTAGTTGCATAAGTTGCAAAGGGTTGAAAAAATGTTGCGTTAACTTTTTGTGTATTATTTGGAAAAGTATCAACTCCACCAACATACCAAGTATGATTAACCAAAGCTCCAACGGTCCATTGACCTATTAATTTTAAAGCTAAAGCATTAGGTCCAACTCCAAATGTGTTAGAAGCAAAAGCATCATCGGTAGCAGTTGGTAATAAGAAAATCGGTCCTACACCCCAAACCAATCCGTTTTTAACTTTTTTAGGTGAAAAGAAAACACTTTGAATAATATCTCCTAATCCAAACTCACTATTTCCTGGAGCAGTAACATCTGTCAACGAAATAACAGGAATGATAGTTCTACTTATTAAGTTCCAGTTTTCTCCCATAGAGATAGGGATTACAGGTTGAATATTAGCATTGTATCTAAAACCCTCAATTGGACCTACATTAAGATCGAAGTTATTCTGAATTGGAACACTAATTAAAGCAGCAACAGGATTTGCTAGTTTTTTTGCTAACTCTTCGGCAGTTGCTTCTTCGGTTTGTTCTATAGCAACGACTTCTTGTGCAGTGATTGTACTAAATGTGATTAATAATAGTAATAAAAGTGTAATTTTATATTTCATAATACTAAAAATTTTGATAAACGAAATTACAATAATAATGCCAATTACTTGATTGTTGTAGTGTATTCTTCTTCAAAAACAGTTATATATAATGGGTAGGTTTTATCTAACTTATTATAATCTGCATGTTCTTGGCTCAAACGATGCTTGGTGACTTTTACCAATAAGGTGTAGTTTCCTTTTTCTGAAGGGTTCGCAGAAAAATTAAATGCTCGTTCTTCGTTAGGGTATAAGTTATTATCCGAAAGTTTTTTTGCTTCTGGATGCCATTCCCAATGTTCACCAATACGATCTGTTTTTTCTGAAACAATTTCGCCTTTATTATTTTTTAATTGAAAGGAAATCAAAAAGAATCGCTCTGGATCACCCGTTGGAACTCGATGTCCTGCCAATTCGTTTTTAACGGTTAATGTAAATTTAATGGAGTCGTTTATCGAGTAATTTTTCTTTAATTCCGAAGGGTAAATAACCAACCCATTAAGCATTTTAGCTTCAATAGTATCCGACTTTGGAATACCAGAGCCAGTAAAAAAATGATAATGACTTAATCGCTCGCCATAACCAGCAACAATCTCACGATTAATAGGTTCCATATGACAAGTCTTACAGTTTTTCTTTCCGTAATAGGGACCTTCCTTCCATTCATCTCCTGTTTCAAAACTACAAACCAAATCGGGCGTGATTACCGCCACGGCATTATGACAACTAATACAGAGATTTTCGGATAAATGTTCGGTGTCTTTTACGGTTTTATGGGGCGCTTTTGTGGTTCCTATTGGCCCAATAATCGTTCCATCTCTTACGTGACAACTGGCACAATTAATTCCTTCTTGTTGTAACTCTTTATCAAATTTTGGATTTAGTTCTTTTACAGGTTTGTAAATATCACCATCTACCAAACCTCTAATAATATATTCTTGCTGATTCTGAAGCGGAATATGACAATTAATACACATAAACGGACTCGTTTCCTTTTTTAATTCAGCTTGAAATTGTTTATCTGTCCAGGCTTGTGCGTGGGTAGAGAGTTTCCACTCGTTATAATGAGTTTGATGACAAACACCACATTTTTTTGCACTTAATGAAGCAATTCCTTCGGGTAATTCTTGATTCGGAATGGCAAAATCCCAAGTGTTTTGAAGCGGCTGAACGTTTTCGTATTTCTCTTCCTTACACTGAATAAATGTAAGTAATACAAAGCCTAAAACAAGTACTAGAATAGGAGAGGAATTGTTATTTTTCATAGAAAATTAATTCGAGCAAAACTATGAAATATTACTCAACTCTCTGTAAATCTAAATCCTGAAAATCAAAACTAAAATCGATGTTTGGAGAGATGCCTTTCATTTTAATGCTTTGTGCTTTTCCTTCTTCATCTAAAGCAAACATTGCAAAAGCATCGCCATTCATATCTTGGAATTCCCATTTTATCGCAAAACTATTTGCTTTATAATAGGCCATGGGACCGTTTAATTTTGGCGAACGATGTGAAGTAAACCATAGTTGATTGTCCTTCATAGAAACGGTAATTTTCCCAAACCATTTGTCTTCATAAACTCCTATATAATTTTCAGTATTAATATTATTGTTATTAGCTTTTGCAACCGTTTCCCATACTTTTTTGGTGACATTATCTGCTTCCTCTTGACTATTTTTAAAATATTCAGAAAACTTTTTGGTCCACTCATAATCATCCAAACCTAAATAACTATCCACAATCGTTCTGGAAACAGCACTAAAAACTCCCGCTCCACCATTTGAGGTGTTAGTTAATACAATCACTCCTAAATTTAAATCTGGAATTAAAACGGTACGTGATAACATTCCAGGAAGTCCTCCAGTATGAGAAACACTTAAGTTTCCGTTGAGGTCTGTTAATCCCCAACCTAATCCATAACCAGCAAAATGCGAATTATAACGTGGATTTCTATTTACATCTAATAAGGTATGAAGTTTCCACATTTCGTGTTGACTTGCTTCTGTAAACAGCGTTTTTTCTAAATCCTTACCATATTTTCCGTGGTTGAGTTGTACTAACATCCATTGGCTAATATCATCTACATTAGAAAGAATTCCACCAGCAGCACCGTTGATCATTTCTTCAAAATGTGCTGTGCTTCTCATCGGTCCTGTTTCAGTAGTATGCGGCACGGCAAAGTTGCTAAAATCGGAAACTTGACTCATTGAAGAATAAGAATTGTCCATTCCCAAAGGTTTTAAAATTCGATTCTGAACAAACTGCTCCCACGAAACCCCACTTACTCTTCCTACCAATTCACCTGCCACTAAATACAATAGATTGTCATAATCCCATTTGGTTCTAAAAGCAGAAACAGGCTCAAAATATTGAAAGTTATTTAAAATATCATTAATGGTAAAATCGGCTCCATCTGGAAATAACATTAAATCTCCCATTCCTAAACTTAATCCACTTCGGTGGGTTAGTAAATCGACGATATTAAAATTTTCAGTAACGTAAGCATTGTACATTTTAAATTCAGGAATGTGCTGAATTACTTTATCATCCCAAGAGAGTTTTCCTTCTTCTACTAACATAGCAAGTGCCGCAGTCGTAAGGGCTTTACTGTTGGAAGCAATAGCGAAATTGGTGTCTTTGTCTACGGGTTCGTTGGTGTCAATGGATTTTACTCCAAAACCTTTTGAGTAAATGATTTTACCATCTTTTACTATTGCAACTGCTGCGCCTGCGGTATTAAATTCTTTTAAAGCATTTTCAACAAGTGCATCAACTTCAGATGAAGAGAGTTGTGCGAAACTGTTTCCAACCAATAAAAAAGCGAATAGTAAAAATGAAAAAATGCGTAAATGTTTCATATTATTTATATTAAATTGATACTGAAATATAAGTATTTCAAATTTATATTATTTTTTTCTTTATCATTTACTTTATTTCAGAAAATTGAATGTTCTGAATGCGATACAATTCCCAACCTTGATAATCAAAATGCCACCATTCGTATTCATAAACTTTAAAACCGTTGGCTTCCATTTTAGAAATTAATAAATCTCTAAGCTCCCGTTGTTCTTTGGTACCGCCTTTATAATTTGGATAGGATCTTTCGCTCATTTCATCGTAAGTGCCTGTCATTTGAATTTCTTTTCCTGTCCTAAGGTCATATAAACTTAAATCGATGGCACAACCTCGATTGTGTCTAGAACCCTATTTAGGATTGGCAACAAACTTTTTGTTTTCTTTAGAAGTAATGTCCCAAAATAACTTAGTAACACTCCAAGGACGGTATCCGTCAAAAATAAGTAGCCCATATCCTAGTGGCTTTAACTTTTCGTTTATTTTAACCAAAGTTTAGGCTGCAGGTCTTTGTGAAAATGCTCTTGCTTCTGTGTAAACGGGTTGACCTACAAGATTGTTTTTAGTAGCATATCTAATATCTAAATGAATGGTGGAATCTAATTTTACTAACTCCACTAAATCTGAAGTTTTAAAAGTTCCCTTTTCAAAAGGAGGTTTGACAGCACAACTGTAAAACAATACGATACTTAATAATATAAGTATGTTGAAAGGGTTCTTTGTTAAGCTGGGTTTAATTTTTCTAAAGAATTTTATCATTGGTTATTGATTGGTTATAATGTAGCACAACGGTTTGTATAACGTTTCGAAATGGGAAGACACCTAGTGTTTTTCCGAGTAAAACCAAAGATAACAAATAAGAGTGAAATTCCGATAGGCATTTTAGCTGTTGTGAACGTTTTACGATGTAACTTTTATTTCGCTATTGCTTTTAGTATTCCTGCTATTTTTGGTTCTATTTCTCCATTGTATTTTAATTCAGACGCTTTTTTGTCAGTTAGTATTTGGTAAAAAATACAAGCATTTAAAAATGCTCCATATTTATTAGGATGACTGCTGTCTTCATAAAGTTCAATTTCTGGATAATTTGTTAGAACTTCGTAATATTTAGTTCCATTGTCAGATTTCAGCAAACTGTTTTTCTCCGCAACTAAATCATACGATTTGTTAATCAGTTCGATTTCCTGTTCTAAGTTTTCAATAGTTGGTGAACAAGACTTGTCTTTATCAATTTCGTTGTCTATAATGCTTGAAGGGTAACAATATTGTTTTGGATATTCCTTTAAAGAAGGCCAAGTATTGAATAGTATAAATTTACAATTTGGATTAGAAACTAAAGTTTTAATCTCGGAAATTGCTTTGTTTACTTTTACCTCTCTGTTTTCAGGGATCAAAACACTCACAGTTCCAGTTTGCAAAATAACTATGTCCCATTTTTTTTTAGCTAGTTTTTTTTCTGTTTCTGTTTGTTCTCCTTCTTCTTTTTTTCTTGTACTAATTCCATTTTCTGTTCGGGAAGTAATTATGTTAGATAAATGCCCAGATAATGATTGTCCTGGATTTGTGCTTTGGTCAATTTTAATATTCGGATTTGTTTCATTCAACATTAGTTGAAGAGTTTGTGGCATATCATAGAAATAGGTCAGACTATTTCCAATAAATAATACATTCAATTCTTTTGTTGCTTGTGTTTTTTGAAATTTACAACTCGTAATTGCAAAAGCTAAAATGATTAACAAAAAGTTTCTCATAATTTAAATGGAATGGTTTGTATAATAATAGCAACGTTGGTTAAATACCAAATTTAGTAAATTCAAACCAAACAAAAATTCGCGATTTCCGATAGTTTTTGGGGTCGTAAGTGGCTCGTACTAGCAATTAATATATTACGGTGTTGGTAATGTTTTTTGTTTTCATTTTTCTTTTCCAATATACGATATAAAAAGTTCCGAGTACTGTCGGAAGAGTCCAAGCGATTATGTTTCCAATTCCTAATCCAGCAATAATAAAAGCTGTAATTGATGCAATTAATGCTCCAATCATTTTACCAATGTGAGATATTAACCAAGTATTTTTCGGGTTCCTTGAGTTTTTATAAAATCTAAAATCTTTAATAGTTAAAAATAGTCCAAAACCTCCAAAAAACAGAAATAATATGCTAAATGAAATGCCATTAAAAATTCCATAAGTTCCAATTGTCACCATTATTGAAGAAAAGAAAAGCATGCCTCCAGAAATCATTTTGTCAATCCAATCAGCTTTTTCTTTTGTTTTAAAAGTCAAAGCTCTATTTCCTGCCAAAACAAGGTATATTGTAAATAAGCCAATTAAGAATAAAAATAAATTTTCATGATTAGCCATCCAAGAGACTGGTATTGAAATGAGCGAACTGGTTATCATTCCAATAGAAAATAGCTTTCCCATTTTCTTATGTATTGGACTTCCTTTCTTGACTATTATACTTGCAACCCCTGTAATCAACCCAATTCCGCCAAAGAATGCGTGAATGTAAATCAAAATCTTAATCGTTTCTTCCATTAATTAATAAT
>JAJRQR010000197.1 GCA_024280145.1 Bacteroidota bacterium | reverse complement strand
TGTGGAACCAAGAATTATGGGAATTGGTCCTGTAAAAGCAATTCCGAAAGCATTAAAACAAGCAGGATTAAAACAAAGTGATATCGATTTAATCGAATTAAACGAAGCATTCGCATCACAATCATTAGCAGTAATGAGAGAACTAGATTTAAATCCAGACATCGTAAACGTAAACGGTGGAGCTATTGCATTAGGACATCCATTAGGTTGTACAGGAGCAAAACTTTCAACACAACTTTTTGATGAAATGCGAAAAAGAGATATGAAAGGAAAATATGGTATCGTAACGATGTGCGTTGGAACAGGGCAAGGTGCTGCTGGGATATATGAATTTTTGAAATAACAAATATAAGCTTGGCGTCTTAGCGTCTTCGCGAGAATAAAAAAATAAAAGAAATGGAAAACACAGAACTAATAAGAGGAGGACAATTTATAGTAAAAGATACTCCTTGCGAGGCAGTCTTCACTCCTGAAGATTTCACCGAAGAACAAAAAATGATGCGTGATGCAGTAACCGATTTTGTAGATCGAGAAATATGGCCTCATAAAGCTCGTTTAGAGAAAAAAGATTATGCGTTAACGGAAGAAATTATGCGTAAAGCTGGAGAACTCGGACTTTTAGGAATTGCTGTTCCTGAAGCTTACGGAGGACTCGGAATGGGTTTTATAACAACCTTATTAGTTTGTGATTATATCTCGGGAGCAACGGGTTCTATCGCGACAGCTTTTGGTGCACATACCGGAATTGGAACGATGCCAATCGTTTTATATGGTACCGAAGAACAAAAACAAAAATACGTTCCAGACTTAGCAACAGGTGTGAAATTTGGCGCTTACTGTTTAACTGAACCAACCGCAGGTAGTGATGCTAACAGTGGAAAAACAAAAGCGGTTCTTTCTGAAGATGGAAAAAACTACATCATCAACGGACAAAAAATGTGGATTTCAAATGCAGGGTTCGCAAGTACATTTATTGTGTTTGCTCGTATTGAAGATGACAAATATATCACAGGTTTCATAGTTGAAAATGATCCTGAAAACGGGATTACAATGGGTGAAGAAGAACACAAACTCGGTATTCATTCCTCTTCTACTCGTCAGGTATTTTTTACCGATACAGTAGTTCCTGTTGAAAATATGCTTTCTGAAAGAGGTAGCGGATTTAAAATTGCGATGAATGTTTTAAATATTGGTCGTATTAAATTAGCTGCAGCAAACTTAGATGCACAAAAAAGAATAACAACACTCGCTGTTCAATATGCAAATGAGCGTAAACAATTTAAAACACCAATTTCACAATTTGGAGCTATCAAATCTAAAATTGCTGAAATGACAACCAATGTTTATGTTGATGAAAGTGCTTCTTATAGAGCTGGTAAAGACATTGAAGATCGTATGAAACTTCGCTTAGAAGCAGGAAATACACATCAGGAAGCTGAATTAAAAAGTATTGAAGAATTTGCAATCGAATGTTCTATTTTAAAAGTAGCAGTTTCTGAAGATGCGCAAGCTTGCTTTGATGAAGGAATTCAGATTTACGGAGGTATGGGCTTTAGTGCTGATGCTCCAATGGAATCTGCCTGGAGAGACGGTCGTATTTCAAGAATTTATGAAGGCACCAACGAGATTAATCGAATGATCACTGTCGGAATGTTGATGAAGAAAGCAATGAAAGGTCACGTAGATTTAATGGGACCTGCACAAGCTGTTGTTGGAGAACTAACAGGAATTCCATCGTTTGATACTCCAGATTTTTCTGAAACTTTTGCAGAAGAAAAATCCATCGTAGAAAATCTTAAAAAAGTATTTTTAATGGTTGGTGGTGCAGCTGCTCAAAAGTTTGGTGCAGAATTAGAAGAACAACAACAGGTTTTAATAGCAGCTTCAGATATTTTAATCGAAGTATATTTAGCTGAAAGTGCAATATTAAGAACTCGTAAAAACATCAAACGTTTTGGTGAAGATTCTCAGAAAACCCAAATTGCAATGACGCAATTGTATTTATATAATGCGGTAGATATCATTCAAAGAAAAGCAAAAGAAGCAATTGTTTCTTTCTCTGAGGGTGACGAGCAACGTATGATGTTAATGGGATTAAAACGATTTACAAAATATCAAAATCAGCCAAATGTAGCAGCTTTACGTACACAAATTGCTGATAAAGTAAATGAGGAGAATAAATACCCTTTTTAGTTAAATGTCTGATTGAACGTAGTCGAAACCTACTTAATTAGTTCTCGACTGCGCTCGAACAAACAAAAATTTTAGTTAAGTTTAAATTGAGTAATTAAATCGCTTCTTCCTTTATTGGTTGAAGCGATTTTTTTTAATTATAATAAATTAGTGTTAATTCGTGCAATTCGTGTCTTAACCTTTTTAATTTCTTCCGTATATTTAAGCAAATTAAAAATAGAATGCTTAAACCCTCTTTAATTTTAGGCTTTTTTCTAAGTTTTTCCTTAGGAAATGCACAAACCAACACGGAAATATTTTTAATGGACGTTTCATTTTCTGAAACAGAATTTACTATTTCTAATTTTAGAAATATCTCCAATAACGAAGGCTATGACAGTCAACCTTCTTTTTCAGATAACAATACTATCCTATACTCAAGAACACATCAAGGGCAAACCGATATTGCGAGGTATGTAATTTCCGAAAATAATTATTATTGGATCAATCACTCCACTTCTGGTGGTGAATATTCACCTCAGAGTTTTCCTAAAAGCAAAAATGTAACTGCGGTTAGATTGGATACCACAGGACTTCAACGATTATATGAGTATGATTTTAAAACAATGGAGTCTTCCTTATTAATTGAAAATCTTCAAGTAGCGTACTATTTATTTTATGACAAAAAAACTATTCTCTCTTCTGTTTTAAGCGGAAATAATTTGGATTTAGTCATTTCAAATCTATCCAAAAAAACCAATGACACCCTTGTTCAAAATGTTGGAAGGTCTATTCATAAAGTTCCGAATTCAAAAGAGGAAATGAGCTATACTTCCGTGAATGAAGATCGAAATATGGACATCTTCCAGTTAGATATGAAAACGTTAGAAAGCTTTTTCGTAGCAGAACTCCCCATCGGAATACAAGACCACATTTGGTTGGACGAATCAAAATTATTGATTGGAAGCCTTGATAAATTATATATGTTGGACTTTTTCGGAAGTGAAGACTGGAAATTAGTTGCAGATTTATCCGAATATAACATTAAAGAAATCACCCGTCTGGCAGTTAGTCCAGACGGAACAAAATTGGCTATTGTTGCTGAGAAAAAATAAATTTGCATTTTTAAAACCCAAATTCCAATGAGAAATAAATTACAAAATTTAGGATTTTTTTCAATTTTACTAATAATTTCTTATTCTTCATTTGCTCAATCTGATGCAAGAATTTACGAAATCATTAATGCCGTTTCAGTTGAAAGAATTGAAACAGACATCACAAAATTAGTCAGTTTTGGAACTCGCCATACTTTAAGCGATACTCTTTCAGAAACTAGAGGAATTGGTGCTGCAAGGCGTTGGATTAAATCTGAATTTGATAAAACCTCCAACAACTGTAATGATTGTTTGGATGTTTTCTTTCAAAAAAATTTAGTGAAAGAAGGAGAAAACAATCGAATTACTAAAGATGTTTGGGTGGTAAATGTAGTGGCAATTCAACGAGGAACAAAATACCCAAATCGTTTTGTAATTATGAGTGGCGATATAGATTCGAGAGTGAGCGACCCAAATAACTTCACTTCTATTTCTCCTGGAGCAAATGACAATGCCAGCGGAATGGCAGGAACTATAGAAGCTGCCAGAGTTTTATCCAACTATAAATTTGAAAATAGCATTGTATATTTAGGATTAAGTGGTGAAGAACAAGGGCTTTTTGGAGGAAAAGGTTTTGCACAATACGCCAAAGAGCAAGGCTGGGAAATCATCGGAGTTTTAAACAACGATATGATCGGAAATATCACTGGAGTCGATGGTGTAATTAGCAATCGGGATTTTAGAATTTTTAGCGAACCTGTCCCTCCTACCGAAACCGAAAAACAACGAAAATCAAGGCGTTTTTACGGTGGTGAAGTAGATGGAATTTCACGACAGTTGGCAAGATATACCTACAAAACCACTCAATTATATATGCCAGAAATGAATCCTATGTTGATTTATAGATTGGATCGTTTTGGTCGTGGTGGTCATCATCGCCCTTTTAACGACGCAGGATTTACGGGAATACGCATTATGGAAGCCCACGAAAATTACACACAACAACATCAAGACATTCGTACCGAAAACGGAATTAATTACGGGGATAAATTGGAATATGTAAATTTCGATTATGCAGCAAAACTTACTGCAGTTAATGCAATTACTATGGCAAGTTTGGCTTGGGCTCCACCATCGCCAAAACTGTCGGAATTGGAGGAATCGTAGAACCATCAGCAAGATTACAATGGGATAAAGTTGACGGTGCCAAAGGTTATAAAATTTATTGGCGAGACACCACCTCTCCTACTTGGGATCACAGTCGTTATGTGGGTGATGTAACCGAATTTACTATAGAAGGAATTGTAATTGATAATTTCTTTTTCGGAGTTGCTGCTGTTGGAGAAAAGGGACATGAAAGTGTGGTTGTTTTCCCGAATAAAATAATAAGATAGTATAATTATTTGTCTGTTCGAGCGCAGTCGAGAACTATAACATTAAGGTTTCGACACTTCGACTGCGCTCAGTGTGACACTCCGTTCAACCAGACATAAATTTTTAAAATAATTCTATGAAACATTTTCTCTCTGTAATAGTATTCATCATTTCATTTTCGGCTTTTAGCCAATCCTTTACAAGGCAAGACACTCTTCGAGGAAGTATCACCCCAGAACGTGCTTGGTGGGATTTACAACACTACGATTTAAAGGTAGAAGTAAAACCCGATGAGAAATTTATTTCAGGAAGCAATACCGTTTATTATAAGGTTTTATCTGAAAATAATCGAATGCAAATCGATTTACAACCACCAATGAAAATTGATAAAGTAAATCAAAAAGGTATTGAACTAACAATTGCTTCCGAAGGAAATGCACATTTTATTCAACTTCAAGAAAAACAAGAAATAGGAAGTATAAACGAACTTACTATCTACTTTTCAGGAAACCCAAAGACAGCCGTAAGGGCACCTTGGGACGGTGGGTTTTCTTGGAAAAAAGACAGTAATGGGATGCATTTTATAGCCACCTCCAACCAAGGAATTGGCTCTAGTATTTGGTGGCCTAACAAAGATCATCCTTCTGATGAACCAGATAAAGGCGTGGATATTTCAATTAAAGTTCCAAAGGAATTTATGGCAGTTGCTAACGGAAGGCTTCAAAAAATCGATGAAGATCTAACTACAAAAACCTATCATTGGAAAGTTGTAAATCCGATTAATAATTACGGAGTGAATATTAATATTGGTGATTATGTTCATTTTAGTGAGACTTATAAAGGCGAAAAAGGAGATTTAGATATGGATTATTATGTGCTTCGAGAAAACCTTCAGAAAGCAAAAAAACAATTCAAACAAGCACCAAAAATGATGGAAGCTTTTGAGTATTGGTTTGGTCCCTACCCTTTTTACGAGGATAGTTTTAAATTGGTGGAAGTCCCCTATTTAGGAATGGAACATCAAAGCAGTGTAACTTACGGAAACAACTATAAAAACGGTTATTTGGGTGGTGATTTGTCAATGACAGGCTGGGGTTTAAAATTCGATTTTATCATTATTCACGAAGCTGGACACGAATGGTTTGCTAATAACATTACCAATAAAGATGTTGCAGATATGTGGATTCACGAAGGTTTTACGGCGTATTCAGAAAACTTGTATTTGGATTATTACTTCGAAAAGAAAGCATCCTCAGAATATGTAATTGGTACCCGAATGATGATTCAAAACGACCGACCCATCATAGGAACTTACAACGTAAATCACGAAGGAAGTGGTGATATGTACTACAAAAGTGCCAATATATTACATACACTCCGACAATTAATTGAAGATGATGAAAAATGGCGAAACATATTACGTGGCTTGAATGAAGTATTTTACCATCAAACAGTAACTACGAAACAGGTTGAAGATTATATTTCTGAAAAATCAGGTATTGATTTAACCGAATTTTGGAGCCAATATTTACGTACTACAGATATTCCAGAAGTTGTTTTTAAAGTAAACGGAAAAGAGTTGAAGTTCAAATACAAAAACATTATTGATGGTTTTGATATGCCTGTAATTATTATTCTTAACGGAAAAGAAGAATGGTTTTTTCCAAAGGCTGAATGGTCAACCAAAAAGTTTCCCAACGAAATAAAAAATGTGAAAGTGAAAGAGGATTTTTATATAGAAAGTTCAAGAATTAACTAATCTTCAATAGTGAAAATAAGAGCCTACTTCCAGTTTTACAAAGATGTG
>JAJRQR010000196.1 GCA_024280145.1 Bacteroidota bacterium | reverse complement strand
TCTTTTAATTCTCTTAATTTATTTCCAAACTGACGTACAATTTCACCACGTTGAGGTGCAGGAACCGCTCTCCAGTCTTTAAAAGCCGTTTGTGCAGTTGTAATTACTTTTTCGTAATCTTCGCGAGTCGTCGTCGTTACTTTTCCTATTAATTTTCCATCTACAGGAGAGTGAGATGCTAATAATTCACCTTCGCCAAACCAAGTGTTTCCAGTTGAAGTCCCTTGATTAATCTCTTTAACTCCTAATTTTTCCAATGCATTTTCAATACCAAATGCGGTTGCTACAGTAGCCATATTTATATGATTTTGTTCTAATTATTTAGAGTACAAAGGTAGTATTTCAGAAATGTAATTAAAACTCTTTATGGTTAATTATTGTTTAAAAAGTTTTTCCTCTTAACCCAAGGAACTTCAGAATTGTAAAATAGTTATTTAATTTCAACTATTTTATCAATTTCATTAAACTGAGAGTTATGTTGAATCAAGCTTAGAGGGTGTATGGATAAGTCAATTTTTATGAATGTTACAGTAGAATAGACTAACTATAATAAAGTTTGTTGAAATAAGAAAAAGATTTTTTAAGCATGAAGATTTTTCCTTTAAATATTTTTCAAAAAAATGAAGCATTAGTTTTATCTTTGCTCTATAAAAATAAAGAATATGTCATTTTACGAATTATTTAAAAAAGGTCATCAATCTAGAAATTTAGCTCATTTTGCATCAATAGCTTCCTTAGCAAAAGCTGATGGGGAAATAACAGATGAAGAAACCGAATTATTAAAAAGCTTAGCGACTAAGTTTGGAATAGCTGCTTCTGAAGTTATTGATATTTTAAAAAATCCAGCTAAATATCCAATCGTTCCTTCCAATTCTGCTGAAGAACGTTTGGAACGTATTTATGACTTATTTGATATGATTTTTGTGGATAATGAGATAAGTGTTAAGGAATTGGTATTGATAAAAAGATATGCTATTGGTTCAGGTTATAATGTAACGGAAGCCAATGCTTTGATTCATAATTCTATCGAAATTTATACTGGAAAAATTAAATTTAGCGAGTATAAATATATGATTGATAAAAGATTAAGCAAATAAGTTTATTCCTTTTTATAGGTCTTATTCATAAATTTTTCAGCCTTTTCAACCATTTCAGTATTTCCGCAGAAAAACGGAACTCTTTGATGCAATTCTGTTGGTTTGATATCTAATATTCTAGTAAAACCATCACTTGCTTTTCCACCTGCTCTTTCAGCTAAAAATGCCATTGGATTACATTCGTAAAGCAAACGTAATTTTCCATTTGGATTTTTGGAAGTAGAAGGATATATATAAATTCCTCCCTTAATCATATTTCTATGAAAATCGGAAACTAAGGATCCAATATAACGCGAAGTATAAGGACGATTATCTTTTTCTTCTTGACAGTATTTTATGTATTTTTTTACGCCTTTCGGGAAATGAATATAATTTCCTTCGTTCACTGAATAGATGTTTCCTTTTTCGGGAAATTTCATATTTGGATGCGAAAGATAATAAGTCCCAATGGCTGGATTTAAGGTAAAACCATTTACTCCGTGACCCGTTGAATATACAATCATTGTCGAAGTCCCATACACAATATAACCTGCGGCTACTTGTTGGTTTCCTGGTTGTAAAAAGTCTTCGAGCGTTACAGGAGTCCCCGATGGAGTTACTCTTCTGTAAATTGAAAAAATAGTTCCTACCGAAACATTTACATCAATATTTGATGAGCCATCTAAAGGATCCATCAACACCACATATTTGTTGTCGTTTTTACTATTTCCTCCTTTAATTGATATAAAATCATCTTCCTCTTCACTGGCAATTCCACAAACAATTTCGCGATTTACCAAGGTGTTTATAAAAACTTCATTGGCATAAACATCTAGTTTTTGTTGGTCTTCTCCTTGAATATTTTCAGCACCTGCAGTACCTAAAATATCCACTAAACCTGCTTTGTTTACTTCGTGATTTACAATTTTTCCTGCTAAACGTATGGAGTTAATTAATCGGGAAAGCTCTCCGGAAGAGTACTTAAACTCGCTTTGTTTGTTAATAATAAACTCGCCGAGTGTTTTGTTGTGTTGTGTCATTACAGTAGCTTGTGATGAATTTGCTGCAAATATCGGTAATTTTTAAAGAAATTGACCCGATATTTGCGAAATGAATTTGAAAACAATGAACAAGATAGTTAGAAGGAGTACTCCAGCAGATATGCCTCAAGTTTTAGAGCTGATAAAAGAATTAGCAGTTTTTGAAAAAGAACCCGATGCGGTAATTGTTACTGTGGAAGATTTAGTAAAAGAAGGCTTCGGAAAAGAACCATTATTCACCTGTTTTGTAGCTGAAGTAGCAAATGAAATCGTTGGAATGGCACTTATTTACTATCGTTTTTCAACTTGGAAAGGAAGAGCAATTCATTTGGAAGATTTAATTGTTAAAGAAAGTTGGAGAGGAAAAGGAATGGGTGAAGCACTTTACAAAAGAGTGATTGAATACGCTGCAGAAAAAAAGGTAAAACGAATTGAATGGGCGGTACTTAATTGGAATGTTGGCGCTATAAAATTTTACGAACGAAGCGGGGCAAACGTTATGAAAGATTGGTATATTGCTCAGATGGATGAAGCGGGAATTAAAAATTATCTAGCTGAAAATTAAAAATATTTTAAAGTTACCCGACTACTCGGGCAATGAATATGAAGGTATTTAAATTTGGAGGAGCATCGGTAAAAGATGCCAAAGGAGTAAAAAACCTGATTACAGTTATTGAAACAACTGGAGAAAATAATTTGGTGGTTATTGTTTCGGCAATGGGAAAAATGACCAATGCTTTGGAGAAAGTTGTTGCTTGTTATTTTTCAAATCTAGAAGAGATTAATGCTGAAATTGCTACGGTTTATGATTATCATTTTACGATTATTTCCGAATTATTTGAAAACAATTCACATCCCATTTTTAAGAAACTTTTAAAACTAATTAATGAGCTTCAGATATTTGTTGAAAGCAATAAATCTCAAAATCACGCTTTTGTTTACGATCAAGTGGTGAGTTTTGGCGAACTGATTTCAACCACAATTATTTCAGAATATCTTTCAGAAAAAGGATTGAAAAACACCTTTTTAGATGTTAGAAATTGTATTAAAACCAATACCAACTATCGAGATGCTTTGGTGGATTGGGAGCTTACTCAAACAAACATGTTAGCTAAAGTCAGTAAAACGGGAATTACCATCACACAAGGTTTTATTGCTTCAGAAAGTTCTCATAATTTTACGACCACACTCGGTAGGGAAGGTTCTGATTATACAGCGGCGATTTTTGCCTATTGTTTAAACGTACAAAATGTTACGATTTGGAAAGATGTTCCAGGAGTATTAAATGCAGATCCAAGGCATTTTTTAAAGACACAATTATTGCATCATATTTCTTATAGAGAAGCGATAGAATTGGCTTTTTATGGGGCGACTGTAATTCATCCCAAAACACTTCAACCTCTTCAGAGAAAAGAGATTTCGCTATTTGTAAAGCCATTTTACCAACCTACAGAAGCGGGCACTTGTGTTGGCAAAGGTGTAACGCTAGATCCTTTGGTTTCTTGTTTTATTTTAAAGAAAAATCAGGTGTTGATTTCACTTTCTTCCTTGGATTTTTCTTTTATGATGGAAGATAATATTAGCGATGTTTTTAAATTATTACATCAGTTTAAAATGAAAGTGAATTTAATTCAGAATTCAGCAATAAGTTTTTCCGTTTGTGTGGATAATAAATATGATAAATTGGATTTATTAGTATCAAAATTACGCGAAACTGTTCGGGTAACGTGGAACGAAAATGTAACACTTTACACGGTTCGACATTCAAATACTTTGGAAATCAATAATTTGCTAAAAGGGAAAGAAATGCTCCTAAAACAAGAAAGCCGAGAAACCGTGCAATTAGTGGTAAAGGAATAATGCAAATTTGAATTTAACTATATTTGCTTAGATCTGAAAAGATTAAAAAAACATCAATATTTAATGGGAATAGTCAATGCAAAAGAAGTAGCGAAAGCTATAAATGTTGATAAACTTGGGTTTGTTGGCACATTTTTGGGTTGGTCTTTAATGCGGATTTTAAAAATTTCTGCTATCAATAAAGTGTACGATAAACACAAACATTTAGAGGGTTTGGACTTTATGAATGCCTTATTAGAGGAGTATGAAATTAAGTTTGAAATCCCAGAAGAAGACTTAAAACGACTCCCAAAAAACGGTGCTTTTATTACCATATCCAACCATCCACTAGGAGGAATTGATGGAATATTATTATTAAAATTACTCTTAGAACCTCGCCCGGATTTTAAAATAATTGCCAATTTTTTATTGCAGCGCATTAAGCCAATGGAGCCTTATGTGATGCCGGTTAATCCCTTTGAAGATAAGAAAAACGTAATGTCGAGCATTGGTGGTTTTAAAGCCTCTATGAAGCATTTGAAAGAAGGAAAACCTTTGGGAATTTTTCCAGCAGGAGAAGTTTCTACCTATAAAGACGGAAAATTAATTGTAGATAAACCTTGGGAAGAAGCTGCTATGAAATTAGCAAAACGAGCAAAAGTTCCGATAGTTCCAATATATTTTCACGCTAAAAATAGTATGTTTTTTTATCGTTTAGCTAAAATGAGCGATACCCTTCGTACTGCTAAATTACCTTCGGAAGTCCTCACTCAAAAAGAACGATTAATCAAAGTTAGAATTGGGAATCCTATTTCGGTAAAAGACCAAGACGAAAGAGAATCTTTGGAGAGTTTTACCAACTTTATAAGACGAAAAACCTATATGCTTTCCAATGCTTTTGAAAAAAAGAAATTATTGGATAACATTCCAAGAAATTTAAAATTCCCAAAACCTCCAAAAAAAATAGTAAAACCAGTTGCTGTTTCTATCATTGAAAATGAGATTGAGGTTTTGAAAAAAAATGACAAAAGGCTGCTTCAAAGTAAAAATTATGAAGTCTATTTAGCCGACGCTCCGAGTATTCCGAATATCATTCAAGAAATAGGGAGGTTGCGAGAAATTACGTTTAGAGAAGTAGGAGAAGGAACCAATAAAGCCATAGATTTAGATAAATTTGATGCCTATTATCACCATATGTTTTTATGGGATAAAGATGCTAAAAAAATTGCTGGAGCCTACAGGATGGGGCTTGGATCGGAGATTTTTTCAAAGTACGGAATCAACGGTTTTTACTTACAAGAATTATTTAGATTTGAGCAGGAATTGTTTTCAATGATGAGTAAATCTATTGAAATGGGACGTGCTTTTATCATTAAAAAATACCAAATGCGCCCGATGCCTTTATTTTTACTTTGGAAAGGAATCGTACACACCACACTCCGTTATCCAGAGCATAAATACTTAATTGGTGGCGTTAGTATTAGTAATAAGTTTTCTGAATTTTCAAAATCGTTGATGATAGAATTTATGAAATCCAATTATTACGATCCCTATATTGCGCAATATATTAAACCTAAAAAAGAGTTTAAGGTAAAGCTGAAAGATGCTGACAAGGATTTTGTTTTTGATGCAAGTGAAGCCGATTTAAATAAATTCGATAAAATTATTGATGAAGTAGAACCAGGAAGTTTGCGATTACCTGTACTTATTAAAAAATACATTAAACAAAATGCGAAAGTAGTAGCTTTTAATGTAGATCCCTTATTTAATAACGCAGTTGATGGACTGATGTATATTCGTATTGCAGATTTACCAGAAAGCACTGTTAAGCCTGTAATGGAAGAGTTTCAAGCCGAATGGGAAAAGAAATTTCAATCAAAAAATGAAGAGGAATAAATCTACTCTTCTTCAAAAATAATTTTTATTATAACTTTAATTCCAATTGAATTGCCATCATTAAATTCCGAACCTATAAACGGTACAGTTTCTTTATTTTCATCTTTTTGCTTCATTTTTTCCGCGTTGTTCAGTTACCGAAAGCCCTCTGTCTTTTGTTCTAGTACTTTTGTCTACCCAAACTTTACTCAAAATATTAAAAAACTAAAGAATAAAATAGCTTTTTAAAAACTGAATTCAATTGGTGATAGATAATAAATATAAAGAAAAAACCTGTGAGTTATTTAACTCACAGGTTCAAATTTAATTTTATTAAAACTGTCAACCTATTTCAGGATGACTCATAAAGACAATCAGATTATCGTTTTGTTATAATGAATTCTGAACGTCTGTTCTTTTCATATTGAACTTTAGTACAATTATTTCCACAGTTTACAATAGGTTTGCTTTTACCAAAACCTTCACTAGTTAATCTATTTTTTTCTATACCTTTTGATATAATGTATTGGATTGTAGATTGTGCACGTCTGTTGGATAAATCCATATTATATTCTTTAGACCCTCTATTATCTGTATGACTCTCAACTTTAATTTCTAGAGTTGGATATTTTTTCATAACGGCAACTAACTTATCTAACTCAAAAGCTGCTTGTGACTTGATGTTATGTTTATCATAGTCAAATAATATTGGATTTAAAACTACTTTGTCATCGTTTATGATTTCTTCAATAGGAAGAAGAGATATAGTTTTACTTAGGTTACTTTCTTTTTTTGTAGTAACAGTAATTCCATCACTTTCATAATTTTGAGCAAATCCTAGAACCTCATGTTGTTTTTCACATTCAATAATAAATGTAGCATTACCATTTGCATCTGCGGTTTTAGTAGCTAATTTATTTTCAAATGCATCGTAAATATCTACTCTAGCTCCTGCAATTGGTTTATTTGTGTATTCATCAACTACTTGAACAGTAAACTCTACATCACACAAAGGCGCAATTTGCTTAATGGCATAAATATCATCACTTCCAACACCGCCTTTTCTGTTAGATGAAACATATCCCTCTTTTGAAGCCGGATCGTATTTAAATGCAAAATCATCACTAGCACTATTAACATCTGTACCTATATTTCTTACTTCAGTAAAATTAGTTCCGTTAGCTTCTGCATAAAAAACATCTAATTCGCCTAGCCCTAAATGACCATCACTTGAAAAATACAGTGTACCATTTGCATCAATGAAAGGAAAAACTTCTTTTCCTTCAGTATTTATTCCTTCGCCTAAATTTTGGGGTTTACCAAGACTACCATCTTTATTTACGGGTACTTTATAAAGGTCTGACATTCCTTTTCCGCCAGGCATGTCACTTACAAAATATAATGTGTTTCCGTCTGGGCTAAGTGCAGGTTGACCACTAGAATATTCACTGTTGTTAAAGTTAACGGGTTTTATATCTTTCCAAACACCGTTTTCTTTTTCAGCAGTAAATAAATTAATTTGACTTACTCCATCTTCACTTTTTTTGTATTTTCCTTTATAGTAATCGTTTCTGTCAAAATAAATTCTTTTCCCGTCTGCAGTAATAGTAACATTACCTTCGTGATATTTTGTGTTTATGTCACCTGAGATTAAATCAGCATTTTTAACAGTTCCACCAACAATATCAGCCATATAAACATCTAAATATGGTTGTTCGTTCCATCCATATTTTTTCCTATTAGTATTTCTTGCTGAAGAAAAATAGAAAGATTTGTCTAATACAGTACCTCCAAATTCTGAATATTCTGTATTAATCTCTTTCATATTAGTTACAGAAAACTTTTTAGCATTTCCCATATACCTTGGGAGGTAGTTAGGGTCTTTCATAAATGCTATTGCTCTAGAATCGTTTGGTTCCATAGTAGAAAACTTTTTCATCCAAGTATTATAGTCTCCAAATTTTCCGTTTGATTTTAATGATTGAGCGTAATTGTATACAGTTTCAGATTTAACTTTTTTGCTTTTTACAACTCTTTTATAAAATGTTGCGGCTTTTTTAGTATCGTTGATAAAATAGTAACAATTTGCTAATTGCTCAAAAACGTAGCGATCGCCATTTCCTTTTTTAAGAAGTTTTTGATAAGCTTCTGCTGCGTCCGTATATGATAACCTATTATAAAGATCATCTGCTTTTGTAGTATTTTTATTTTGTGCAATAGCAAAAGAAGAACTAACTGCAATAAGTAAAATAATTATATATAATTTTTTCATTTTGAGTGTGCTTTAATTAATTTTAGAAATATCTAGGTGAACGTAAGGCACGTTTCTTAAAAAACACGTCCCAGGTTATAATAATTTCATGTGATGCTCCCGCTACTGCACTTAGATCTGATGTAATATAATCATATGCATACCCTATACGTAGTGGTTCCAATATTTGAAATCCAACAATTGCACTAAATGAATCGTCCCAACGATAAGATGCACCAATTTCAAACTTTTCATAAAATAAGGCATTTAAATTGTCATCAAAAGATATTGGTGAATCAAATGCAGCTTTAACCATTGTTGATGGTTTTAATTTTACATTATCCGAAAGTTGAAAAACGTAACCTGCTGTTGCAAAAAAATGTTGTGTTTCACTTCCAAATTTAATTGCTTCGCCATCAATAGTCTCATCTAAATGAACAGAAGATAAAAAGTTAGGTACCGAAATTCCTAAATAAAAATTATCGCCGTATAAAAATGCTCCAGCTCCTACTGTTGGATAAACATTATTTATATCTTCAGAAAAGAAGGGGTCGTTAGGATCTTGTAACTCTAAATCAGTTAATCCTACATCCTGAAAAGTAGCACCAGCTTTTATACCAAGAGCTAAATAAAGTGTTTTGCCTAATTCTAATGTGTATGAAAAGTCAGCATTTACGTTAGTTTCACTTACGGGTCCTAATTCGTCTTTTATAGCAGAAAGCCCGACCCCTACTTTATCTCCAAGTGGGGAATGAGCAGAAAACGTAAATGTTACGGGGTTATCTGAAATACCTGTCCATTGGTTTCTATATAAAGCAGTAATAGAAAGGCTTTCTTTAGATCCTGCATAAGCTGGATTTACCACATTCATGTTGTACATATATTGTGTATACTGTGGGTCTTGTTGTGCGTTAGCTTCTTGAAAAACAATTAGTAGTCCAAGAAATATTGTTATGATATATATATTTTTCATAGTTAACTATTTAGTAGTTAGAAAGGTGTTTTAATTTAATTAGCATCTCTGTTAAGGTATATCCATCCTGTTGGTTGCTGACCGTAAACATCGTCAACACCTAATAAGTCTAATACATAATAGTAAGTTCCAGTAGGTAATTCATTACCATTTGAATCTTGTCCAAACCATTCGTTTATATAGTTGTCTTGCTCGTAAACTAAAGTTCCGAATCTGTTAAATAATTGAATTTTACTAATACCAATTCGGTCATTTAAAACCTCTAAATTTAAATTATCATTAAACCCTGGAGTTCCATTTGGAGATATTCCTTGTGTAATAACACAATTTCCGATATCATATAACGAAATATCAACTTCATCAGATCCTGTACATTCTCCTTTAGTGATAGTTACTGAATAAGTTTGTGTTCCAGAGAAATCTTCACCTACCACAATATCAAGTGTACTTCCGGATTCTTCATATATTTCATCACCATTTAAATACCATTGGTAAGTAATATTTTCTTCATTTGTTGAAGCAGTTAATGTCCATTCTTCTCCAACACAAGATTTAAAATCATCTTCAAGGGTTATATTAAGGTCTGTTCTTCCTGAAATATTTATTGAATCTTCAGTAAAGCAATTTTCTGTTCCGGTAACAATAACACTGTAATCACCACTTTCAACAACAACTATTGTTGCTGTAGTTTCCCCAGTGCTCCATAAATAAGTTGCTGTATTTAAATCTAAGTTAGAGGGTGTTGCGTCTAATACAATGGTTTCTTCAAAACAAGTTTCAAAGTTTTCACCTAGATCAAAAGCTGGGCTTATCCCAAAAGCTAGAGAAATAGTATCAGTAACTGAACAATTTTCAGATGTTATCACCACATTATACTCTCCAGATTCAGTAACTACTATTGTTGGTGAAGTTTCACCGGTACTCCATAAATAACTAGCATTTGTTGAATTACCATCTATCAAGGGGATAATTTCGAAAGATGAAACATCACAAAAAATTTGACTTTCACCAAGATCAACAGAAAGCAATCCTGGTATTGATATTTGAACTTCATCTTCAATAGGTTGGTCACAATCAACGCCATCTACAATTACTTTGTAAGCACCCGACTCAGAAATTAATAAATTATCGTTTGTTGCACCATTAATTATAGAATTATTAAAATACCATTGGTAAGATTGAACTGGCCCTGAAGTTGCTGTAGTTAATGTTGTTTCAGAAACATCACAAAACGTTTGGTCTCCGCCATCTATAGTAACATCACAAGTTAGAACGATCTCACAATTTGTTGTACCAGTACCACCTGTTTGGAATAATTTAATAAATCCTGCACCTTCATCATAATTTGTTATTAAAAGCACATAAATTTCACCTGTTTGCCCATTAGGTATTGTGAAGCTTTCTATGGGTGCAGCCGAGAAACTACAACCAATTTCATTAAAGCTCTGTAATTGCGTATAGTCACATAAGTCATCACCTTGAGCAAAAGGACCCCAAGCAATAAAATCTACATCTAGCCCAGTGCCAATAGGGTTTCCATTTGCATCAAATTGACTGTTTTGAACAATATCAAAACTTAAATCACCCGGTTGGTCTATTTGTAAATAAAACCAAGCTGGCCAAGGTTGTGATCCTAGACAGGCGTAATCTGGACCTGAGTCTGCATCTTGTGTACAAGTAGGTTCATTTACATTACAGTTAGGAAAGATTAAAGCTTCATTTCCTGCACAAAAAGGCTCAATGTTGGAACAAGTTCCTCCCTGAGCAAATGAATTTATTGTAAAAATAAAAACAAATAATACGGTTAAGTACAATGAAGTTTTCTGTTTTTTTAACCCAAAAATTTCATTTAGGGTAATAGATTTTTTCATATAAAAAAAGAGTGTTGGTTATTTTGCGTTAAATATAGTTAAAATATTTTTTTTGAAAAGGATTACAGATTTATTTAGAATCAATATTAAGAAGCTATTTTTTTACTGAAAACACCTCATATACTGGGAAATGATCACTAATTCCACCAATATACTTTTCGCCTACATAGGTTCTAAATGGATTTCCTTTATATTTTCCGGAATATTCTTGTAATTCTTTAGGGTTAAATATTTCTGAATCTTCAAACTGAAGAGGATTATCATGAGGTTTCAAGAAATTATTTGAAATAATTATTTGATCAAATATATTCCATTCTCCTCTATAATTTAAGGTGCCAGAATCAAGAGTTAAAAGCTTTTCCATAGGGTTGTAAAAATCGGTATTAACTAAATCTTTTACACTTTTTGAAGTAGGGTTATCATTAAAATCACCCATTACAATTATTTTAGCTTCTGGTTCTTCAGATAATATATCATTTATAATTTCCCTGTTTTTTGAAGCTGCTGCTATTCGTTTGTATACTGTTTGATCATATCCAGATCTTCGAGAAGGCCAATGATTTACTAACAGATGAATGATATTTCCTTCTATTTCTCCTTTTACGTAAAGAATATCTCGAGTATAATCTCTTTCGCCATATTTCCCGTTAATATATAATGGTATGGCTTCACTATGTAAAACTGTAAAAAATTCTTCTCGATATAAAAGTGCGGTATCAATTCCTCGTTCATCAGGCGATTCAAAATGACAAAAATTATAGTTTTTACTTTTCAGATATTTTGAGTTGACTAAATTTCGTAGTACTTCATCGTTTTCAACTTCTGCAACTCCAACAATTATTGGAGGATGAGATGTTTCTTGATAGCCTAAATTAGAAATCACCTTACCGAGTTTTCTTATTTTTTTCTCATATCGATCTTGGTTCCAATTTCTTGGCGAATCTTCCGTAAAGTCATCATCTAAAATGTTTGGATCGTCCTCAATATCAAATAAGTTTTCAAGGTTATAAAAACCAATGGTGTAATAATTTTTCTTTGAATTAGAAGTGTAAGTCATGTAAGATTTATATTTTGCTAGCAAAATACAAAAATCACAAGGAATGTCTTTTGTACCTTTGTCAAATATTTATTTTTATGATTGAAAAATCCAACATAGATTACGAAAAAGCAGTTTTAATAGGTATAATTACTCAAAAGCAAAATGAGGATAAGTCGATTGAATACCTAGATGAGCTTGAGTTTTTAACGTACACAGCAGGGGGAGAGGTATTAAAACGTTTTGTTCAGAAAATGGAAAGCCCAAATTCACGAACTTTTTTAGGTTCTGGTAAAATGGAAGAGGTGAGAGAATACGTTGAAAAACTGAAGTTGGTTTGGTGGTTTTTGATGATGAATTAACACCTGCTCAGCAAAAAAATATTGAAAGGATATTGGAATGTAAAATAATTGATCGTACCAATTTAATCCTTGATATTTTTGCACAAAGAGCCCAAACAAGTTACGCTCGAACTCAGGTTGAATTAGCACAATACCAATACTTATTACCTCGGTTAACAGGAATGTGGACACACCTCGAGCGGCAACGTGGAGGTATTGGAATGCGTGGACCAGGGGAAACAGAAATTGAAACCGATAGGCGTATTGTTAGAGATAGAATTTCTTTACTAAAAAAGAAACTTGCCAAAGTAGATCGCCAAATGGCAGTACAACGTGGCAATCGCGGTGCACTTATACGAGTGGCTTTAGTAGGCTATACCAATGTTGGAAAATCTACTTTAATGAATGTAATTAGTAAGTCTGATGTTTTTGCCGAAAACAAACTTTTTGCGACTTTAGACACAACGGTTCGGAAAGTGGTAATAAAAAACCTTCCTTTTTTAATGAGTGATACCGTTGGGTTTATTAGAAAATTACCAACTCAACTAGTGGAATCTTTTAAAAGCACTTTGGATGAGGTTCGAGAGGCAGATTTGTTACTTCATGTGGTTGATATTTCGCATCCTTCTTTTGAAGATCATATTGCTTCGGTTGAAAAAATATTAGGTGAAATAAATGCTTCAGACAAACCATGTGTGATGGTTTTTAATAAAATTGATGCTTATAAATATGAAGTAATTGAAGAAGACGATTTAATTACTGAAAGATCTAAAGTTCATTATACGTTGGATGATTGGAAACAAACCTGGATGAATAAAGAAAACCACTTATCGAGTGGGCAGGATGTCGGAGCTATATTTATTTCGGCTTTAACCAAAGAAAATTTAGAAGATTTTAAGAAAACAGTTTACGAAAAAGTAAAAGAATTACACATTAAACGTTTTCCTTATAACCAGTTTTTATATGAAGATTATTCAGAAGAAATTCCTGAAGAATAATATTAATTTATAATTATAAAAAAAGGCTGTTTCAGATTACTGAAACAGCCTTTTTAAATTTTAGAATAATAAGTAAAGCTTATAAATTCATATTTACACCCAATCCAAACACTTCTCTAATCTGAAACCCTTGAAAGGCATTATCATCATAAATGGTTTGAAAAGTTAAGTTGGTAGAAAATACATCGTTAATTTTCATCACTAAATTCATCGTATAATCTATATCTACATTTTGTGGTTTGTCAATGTAGTTAGAATATAAGTTAAGAATGTTTTCAACAGAAATATTTTTCATGATTTCAGCTTTGTAATAAGCTCTTACATTAAGACCAAATTCAAATAAATAAGAATCGCCAGGTTTAACACCAAAAGTTTCAACAACATTGCTGGATTCGTAGAAAACATTGTCTGGATCATCATCATTATAGGTGAATATTTCGCTTGTAACAAATGTAAATCTTGCTGTTAAAGGCGAAGTGTTTACATATAAATTATCATTCTTTTTCCAAAGCAAACCAGGACCAAAACTCCAGTAAGCAGGTTTCAAAAAACCAGAAGTAGGAAAATCTTCATTATCTCTTTTAACTCCAGGAGGTGCTTGATCTAAATAATCATCTTCATAAACAAAACCGTCTGTAAATTGAGTTCTAAAATTCATAAAGAAAGAAGCGCTCCAGTGCTCTTTTATTTTTTTACCTAAAATAGAGTTCAATTCTAAACGGTCGTCGGTTTTTCTGGTGCCATTATCTTTGGTATTAGTTAGTCCATAACTCGCTAAAATTTTATTATCAAGTGTCCAGTCTCCTTTAATGTAATTGATGTCGTAATTTAAATTTATGTTACCAGCAAAGTTATTGTCACCACCAGCTTGCCAATTTGAAAATGCCGATTGGTTAATTAACAACGTTATTTTACCAGACTTTGTCCATCCTTCTTTTACTCCCGTAGTGTCTGCGTCTTGAGCAAAACCAATAAATGAAAATAATAATAAATGTAAGAGTAGTAATTTTTTCATATTTGAAATATTTATAGTTTGTTTAATTTTTTGCAAATATAAATCTTCAAATTATATAATTGATTAACAATGATCAATTTTTCTGATTATTTGATAATCTGAAATAATCATCGACAAACGTGCTACTTTCTTTTGTAAAGAGGAACCGAAGAACAAGCCTCTCCATACATAATGCTTTTTGCAATTGGTTGAAGCCTTTGGATTAATTGAATGTAAGCAGTTTCAGGGATGGGTTTATTAGAACATCCTTTTATAATTACAGGATTGTCTTTGTATTCTGAAAGTTCTAACTTGGTTATAATCTCTGTAAAAATTTGAGTTTCGAGTTGCGATAAGCTCCCAGTTATAATCACTTTGGTAAATGGAGCTAAATTTAAAGTCAATAACATAAAAGCCCAACCAGGAATAATTGCTTCGGAAGTATTAGTTAATGCAACAAAACAATCTTGATATTGACTCCAATTATAATTTTTTACTTGTTCCCGAAAATCTTTTTCCCTTAAAAGCAACCCTTCAAATAAAAATTGTGATATGTCTAACTCAACTCTATTTCCTGAAGGGTAATAATCTTCAAGATCAATTGTTTTTAAACTACTTTCTGCAACTCTATTTTTAATTTCGTTATTCATTAAAGCATTCCTAATTCTAATTTTGCTTCTTCACTCATTAAGTCTTGCGACCAAGGTGGATCGAAAGTAATTTCTACTTCCGCATCGGTTACGATGTTGATGGATTTCACGCGCTCTTCAACTTCTAAAGGTAGTGATTCTGCAACAGGGCAATTGGGAGTAGTTAATGTCATTAGTACTTTTACGCCGTAATTTTCATTTACAAAAACATCGTAAATCAAACCTAATTCGTAAATATCTACAGGAATCTCTGGATCGTAAATGGTCTTGATGACTTTTACAATTTTCTCAGCTAATTCTTCTTTGTTAATTTTTCCGTCGGTCGCCATCGTTTATTTGTTTAGTTGTGCCTGATAGGCAAGTGCGTAAATTTTCAATTGTTTAATCATCGATACCAATCCGTTGGCACGAGTAGGAGAAAGGTGCTCTTTTAATCCTATTTCATCTATAAAATTCATATTAGCCGAAAGTATTGCTTCTGGTGTTTGATTAGAAAAAACCCGAAGCAAAATAGCAATAATTCCTTTGGTAATAATGGCATCACTATCGGCTGTGTAGCTTATTTTTCCGTCTGATAATTGTGCGTCCAACCAAACTTTAGATTGACATCCAGTAATGAGCCTATTTTCAGTTTTGTTTTCTTCAGAAATTAAGGGCAATGATTTTCCGAGGTCGATCATATACTCGTATTTCTGCATCCAATCGTCAAACATCGAAAACTCATCGATTATTTCTTCTTGTATGGCTTCAATCGTCATTATTTGTCTTCTTTAATAACTTTAAATGCTTTCATACTTGTAGTTCCGTCTTCATTAATAAGGGTTATCATATTATTGTCAAAAGTAAACCTTTTGGCACTGCTAAAGGCTTGAAAAATACTGTTCTCTACTTTCATTACATGCTCTTCACAGTACATTTTTGTTGAAATAAAAGGTAAAAAAGTGATAGCATCTCCAGAAACTTCATAGTTTCCAGAAAACCCATTACAGCCTGTTTTTCCTGAAATTCGTTTTTCTGAAGCATCTATTTCAAAAAACATTCTATATAATTTAGTGACCCCTTGTACACTACGAATTTCATATTTTCCTGAAACAAGATCTTTTGTATCATTTTTAGAAACCTTTTTGGTTTCATTACAAGAACTAAAAAAAGTTAAGAGAATAAAGGTACTTAAAGTGGCAATTTCTTTCATTTTTTAAATTTTAAGACAACATCATTTTAGCTTTTTTTACCGCTTCAATGAATAAGTCGATTTCATTTTTAGTGTTATAAAATGCAAAGGAAGCTCTTACGGTTCCTGGTATTTTGTAAAAGTCCATAATTGGTTGTGTACAATGATGTCCTGTACGAACTGCTACTCCCAATTTGTCAACAATCGTTCCAATATCATAGGGATGAATACCTTCAATATTAAACGAAATCACTGCTGTTTTTTCTGAAGAGGTTCCGTAAATAGTAACACCCTTAATTTCTAAAAGCTTGTTTGTTGCATATTCTAGCAACATGCTTTCTTGTTTTTGAATGTTCTCAAACCCAACCGAATTTAAATAATCTATCGCAACTCCAAAGGCAATTCCTCCTGAAATATTCGGAGTTCCTGCTTCAAATTTATGTGGTAAATCTGCGTAGGTCGTTTTCTCGAAAGTTACGGTTTTAATCATTTCACCTCCACCTTGATAAGGAGGAAGTTTATTAAGCCATTTTTCTTTTCCGTATAAAACACCAACTCCTGTTGGACCACACATTTTATGAGCTGAGGTTACATAAAAATCTACTTCCAAGTCTTGAAAATCAACCATAAGATGCGAAGTCGCCTGTGCACCATCTATTAAAACAGCAGCTCCTTTTTCATGAGCTTTTTCAATAATTTGCTTGATAGAATTAATAGTTCCTAAAGCATTAGAAACGTGATTTACAAAAACCAATTTAGTGTTATCTGAAAGTAGGTTCGCATATTCTGAAAGAAGCAAAGTTCCTTCTTCGGTCATAGGAATCACCTTCAATATTGCTCCTGTTTTTTCACAAAGCATTTGCCAAGGCACAATGTTAGAATGGTGTTCCATTGCTGAAACAATAATTTCATCTCCTTCTTTTAAAAGTTGAGAAAAACCACTGGCAACCATATTAATTCCGTGAGTGGTTCCTGAAGTGAAAATTACTTCGTAGCTGTTTTTTATATTAAAATGATGCTGTATTTTTTGACGTGCAATTTCGTAAGCATCCGTTGCTTCTTGTGAAAGTGAATGAACGCCACGATGAATATTTGCATTATAATTGGAGTAATAGTCTACAATGCTATCAATTACAATTTGTGGCTTTTGTGAAGTTGCTGCATTATCAAGATAGACCAATGGATAGCCGTTTACTTTTCTGGAAAGAATGGGGAAATTTGCTCGTATTTTTTGAACATCAAAGTCCATAACTGTATCTAAGTTATTAAATGTCGAAACCAATATTTACGCCAATTTTATTGGCTATTAGTTTGTTAATCCGTCTTTTTAATTCAGGAATTTTAACAGATTCTAACACTGTATTTGCAAAAGCGTACATTAATAATGCTTCAGATTCTTTTTTTCCAATTCCTCTGGAACGTAAATAAAACAAAGCGTTTTTGTCAAATTGACCAATGGTACAACCGTGAGAACATTTTACATCGTCTGCAAAAATTTCTAATTGTGGTTTTGCGTTTACAGTTGCATTATCGTCAATTAAAATATTATTGTTTTGCTGATAGGCATTAATTTTTTGTGCTTCT
>JAJRQR010000195.1 GCA_024280145.1 Bacteroidota bacterium | reverse complement strand
GCCCTAAATCCTTCTTTAAGAGACTAAAAAGATCTTTCTTTTCATGACCTGATAATTCTGATATGATTAATTGTAAATCCATAATACTATAAGTTTACATAAAGATACTAAAATCTACATTATCTCGCAACATAACCATATATTTTAGTTAAGACCTAATACTTTATCTATTTCAAAAACAACACCATTTTCAGCATTTATTTCTTTATTACTAAAGGCAGCTTTATTTCCTTTTTTATCCTTAACAACCAAACTATCTCCACTAATTGAAATTTTTAGATAATTTCCCGAAAGAGTTTTAAGTGACAATGTTCCTCCCTTGTTTTTAATTTTCTGATTTAAAGTAACATAATTTAAATTCCCTTCTACAATATGCCCCATTAATACTTTACTTAAAAGGGTTTTGTCAGAAAATAGTGTTTTTAAATCCTCAGATGGAACACTTTTAAAAGCATCATTTGTTGGCGCAAAAACTGTATATTCTTTTTTAGAATCAGAGAATATTTTTGTTAATTCAGAAGAGGTCAAGGCGCTTGCAAACAATTTTGTGTTTGAGTTAAAAAATATTCTTGTAAATATCATATTATCCCCATTGTCTATAGGCTGAATCACCTTTACAGGTTCTTTTTCTTCTTGTTTAATAGTTTTTGTTACTTGTTCATTTTTTTATAACTATTCTTCTTGTCATTTTTACAAGAAAACATTATAAATACTAAACAAAACACATAAAGATAACGAAATATACTTTTCATAATTAACAATTAATTTTCGGGCTTAAAAATACTAAATTTGAATGCAATAAAACAAGAAAGATTGTATTTTTGCAATCTAAATATTTGTTATGGGAATCTTTTTAATAACTATAGGATTATTACTTTTTGCATTTGCAGGAATTGCCTTAAAAATTTGGGCAAAAAAAGATGGTAAATTTGGTGGAACTTGCGCTAGTCAAAGTCCATTTTTAAACAAAGAAGGTGCTACTTGTGGCTACTGCGGCAAAACACCAGACCAATTCGATACTTGCTCAGACGAGCAAAAAAAATAAGGACTAGTTTATGACACTACTTTATCTTCTTGCTATTGTAGTACTTATTAATTGCTTCTATTTTTTATTATTTTCAAAATTTTCATTTGCCAATTCTACTATAACCAAAAAAGAGACTGCTTTTCCTGTTTCTTTAATTGTTTGTGCTAAAAATGAAGCTGAAAACTTAAAAAAAACATTCCTTTTTGGTTAAGTCAAAATTATAAAGACTACGAAATAATTTTAATAAACGATGCTTCTTATGATGACTCACTGGAGGTAATGGAAACTTTCGCTAATCAAAACCCGAAGATTAAAATTGTTGATGTTGAAAACAACGAAGCATTTTGGGGGTCAAAAAAATATGCTCTTACTTTAGGAATAAAAAAAGCAAGTAATCAACTAATGATTTTTACTGATGCTGATTGCAAACCTGCTTCAAATGATTGGTTAGGGGAAATAATTTCTAATTTTTCGGCAAAAAAACAAGTAATATTAGGTTTTGGAGCTTATCAGAAAGCTTCTGGTTTTTTAAATAAGCTTATTCGGTTTGAAACCTTTATGACCGCTGTTCAGTATTTTTCATATGCAAAAGCAGAAATACCTTATATGGGAGTGGGTAGAAATCTAGCCTACACTAGCAAAGTTTATTATGACAATCGTGGCTTTATATCGCACATGGACATTCAGTCTGGTGATGATGATTTATTTATAAATGAAGTTGCTACAAAAGAAAATACAGCTATTTGTTTTAGTAAAAGTTCCTTTACTTATTCAACTCCAAAAAAATCATGGAAGGGTCGGAGAAAGCAAAAAACAAGACATATTTCAACCTCAAAACACTACAAAACAAAGCACCAATTTTTATTAGGCTTATATTTTATTTCCCAACTGCTATTTTGGCTACTAGCAATCGCCTCCTTTTTGTTTATTGATTGGAAAATTCCGTTGACTATCGTTTTATTTCGATTTATTTTTCAATTTATCGTTTTATACAAAGCGGCTGACAAGCTTGGCCAAAAAGATTTAATTTATTGGATTCCTTTATTAGAAATATTTTTAATTCTGTTTCAATTTAGTATCTTTATTTCCAATAGTTCGAATAAACCAACTTCGTGGAAATAAACAAAAAAGATATTGCCATTCAGATTAAAAGTGCCAAAAATGGCTCTCAAACTGCTTTTAAATTTTTATTAGATTGTTATTGGAATGATGTGTATCGCTTTCAGTTAAAAAGAGTACAAAACGAATATGAAGCGGAGGATATTACTATTGAAAGCTTTTCGAAAGCATTCGACAAAATAAATACTTTTAATGATGATTATGAATTTGGAACTTGGTTGATTACTATTTCAAAAAACATTCAGATTGATAAAAGCCGAAAGAAAAACGCATCCATTCATTCGCAATCTTCAGATACATCAGATGAACAAGTGAAAAAAATTCCAGATGATGCTCCCACTCCAGAAGACACTTTAATTACCAAGCAAAATCTTGCAGAACTTTTACATTTCATCAAACAATTAAAACCGCATTATCAAGATGTCATAAACTTGCGTTACTTTCAAGAAATGAGCTATTTAGAAATTTCAAAAGAACTAAATGAACCTTTAAATAACGTAAAAATTCGCCTATTAAGAGCTCGTAAATTACTGGCCGAAATTATTTCAGATAAAACAAGTAATTGATACCAGATTAACCCTAATTATTTTTGCGGTTTCTTCGTATCTTTGCCAACTATTATGAGCACAGAAACTACAGAAAAAAAACAATTTACCCCGAAACCAAAATGGCTTCGAGTAAAACTTCCTACGGGTAAAAAATATACCGATTTAAGAGGATTGGTAGACAAATACAATCTCAACACTATTTGCACTTCGGGAAGTTGTCCAAATATGGGCGAATGTTGGACAGAAGGCACTGCAACATTTATGATATTAGGAAATATTTGTACTCGGTCTTGCGGGTTTTGTGGTGTTAAAACTGGAAGGCCAGAAACAGTTGATTGGGCGGAACCTGAAAAAGTAGCACGTTCTATAAAATTAATGAAAATAAAACACGCCGTTATAACTTCTGTAGATCGTGATGATTTAAAGGATATGGGCTCCATACTTTGGGCAGAAACGGTAAAGTCAATCCGTAGAATGAATCCTAATACTACTTTAGAAACATTAATCCCCGATTTTCAAGGAAACACCACAAATATTGATCGAATTTTAGCAGTAAAACCTGAAATTATTTCTCATAATATGGAGACTGTAAAACGACTATCAAGAGAAGTACGAATTCAAGCAAAATACGAACGAAGTTTAGAAGTTTTAAATTATCTGAAACAACAAGGTGCTCCTCGAACCAAAAGTGGAATAATGCTTGGATTGGGCGAAACTGAAGAAGAGGTATTGCAAACTATGAAGGATTTGCGAAATGTTGGCTTGGATATTGTTACAATTGGTCAATATTTACAACCCTCAAAAAAACATTTATCTGTAAAGGAATTTATTACCCCAGAGCAGTTTAAAAAATACGAAACTATTGGTTTAGAAATGGGGTTTCGTCACGTAGAAAGTGGTGCACTGGTGCGTTCATCCTACAAAGCACAAAAACATCTCACTTAAAAGTTAATAATGAAGAAAACTATTCACATAGGCATTAATGGTTTTGGAAGAATAGGTAGAACCCTCTTCAGACTTTTACTGAATCATCCAGCCATAAAAGTGGTAGTTATAAACGATCTTTCTGATACAAGAACTTTAAGTCATTTGTTAAAATACGATAGTATTCACGGAGTTTTGCAAGAGGATATTTCATATGAAAAAAATAAAATTGTCATCAATAATGAATCCGTAAAGTTTAGTTCAGAAAAAAATATTGAAAATATTAATTGGGGATCTCTCGATTTTGTAATTGAATGTACTGGAAAATTTAAAACACGTCTACAATTAGAAAACCATATTAAAAACGGAGATAAGAAGGTAATTTTATCTGTTCCCCCTCAAGATGAATCAATAAAAATGATTGTTTTAGGAGTTAATGATTCAATTTTAAATTCTGAAGACAATATTATTTCAAATGCATCCTGTACTACAAACAATGCAGCACCAATGCTTCAAATCATCAATGATCTTTGCGGTATTGACCAAGCTTATATTACAACCATACATTCTTATACCACCGACCAAAGTTTACACGATCAGCCACATCGCGATTTACGTAGAGCAAGAGCAGCTAGTCAATCTATTGTCCCAACAACTACTGGAGCTGCTAAAGCCTTAACCAAAATTTTTCCTGACTTAGGAAATGTCATTGGAGGTTGCGGAATTAGAGTTCCTATACCGAATGGATCTTTAACAGATATTACTATCAATGCAAAAAAAGAAGTGAGTATCGAACAGATAAATACGGCTTTTAAAAATGCTTCAGAAAAAGAACTGAAAAACATACTTCAATATACCGAAGATCCAATAGTTTCAATTGACATAAATGGCAATAATCATTCATGTATTTTTGATGCTGGAATGACTTCTTCCATTGGGAAAATGATTAAAATTATTGGCTGGTACGATAATGAAGTAGGCTATTCTTCAAGAATAGTAGATTTAATTCAACTAATATCTAAGAAATAAGTATATTTAGCCTTGAAGAATGACAGTTTTATTTAAAAAATACATAGCGCTATTTTCTGTTTTTGTTTGTTTCTTTTTAATTACCCAATTAAATGCACAAGAAGCCAAACAAGATACTCTTTCACTCGTAAAAGACTATCAATTAAATGCAAAAAAAGCGATTAGCTCCCAAGATTTTGAAAACGCAATTATTAATCTTAATAATGCCACTTTATTGGTAGTTAACTCGAAGGATAACATATTAAAAGCTAGTATTCACCTTAGTTTTGCTGAGCTTCAATATAACCTTCACAACTTTAAAAAAGCAGAGTCAGAAATATTAAATACTATAACTCATTTAAAAAATACCGAGGATAAATTACGTCTTGGTAAGGCATACAATCTTTATGGCTTAATCTTAATAAAGGTTCATAAGCATAATGAAGCTGAAATTTATTTAAAAAAGGCAGATGCAATTTTCACAACTTTAAATGACGAAAAAAATCAAGCAATAACATTGCAATATTTTGGTATTCTTGAATTGGAAAGAAACAATCCAAGTATTGCTATTAATTATTTTGAGGCAACACTTCCTCTTTTAGTATCAAGTGATTTATCTTTTAACGAAGCACAAACTTACTTATACGAAGCAGAGGCATTTCTTAAAATTTCAGATACAGAAAATAAAAACCTACATTTAGCAAAGGTTTCTTTTGAAAAATCGATTCAGATAATTCAGCAATATTCTTATATAAAGTTAAAAATTGAAAGTTTTAAAATTGCTTCACAAATTGCTATTCGCGAAAATAAGCCAAAAGAATCAGCAAGCCTTCTAAATAGCTATTCTACAAAAAAGATTCTTTGTTTGAAGTTTATATTCAAGCTATTTCAAAAAGCTCTGAATACGATTCTAACATAGGAGATTTAAATGAAATAATCGCTTCTCAACAAGACGATCTTGACAAGAAACAGAAATCGATTAATTTCGGTAAGATGACTACTGGGTTAAGTATTGCGTTGATAATTATACTTTCACTTTTAGCATTATCATTATTTAAAAATAACAATCTTAGAGCAAAAGCTAACGATCTTTTAAAAGATAAAAACATTGAACTAACTTTAGCAAAAGAAAAAGCTGAAAGAGCCTCATTAGCTAAAGCACAATTTCTTTCTACCATTACTCATGAGCTTAGAACACCACTTTATGCCGTTACAGGTTTAACTCATTTATTACTTGAAGAAGACCCTAAACCAAATCAAAAGGAACATTTAAACTCTTTAAAATTTTCGGGGGAATATCTATTATCACTAATTAATAATATTCTAGATTTAAATAAATTAGAAGCAAATAAAGTAGAAATTGAAAAAACTACTTTCAGTCTTAAAAAGAGAATTGATGATGTACTCATTGCTTTAAAAAAGACAGCTGAAGATCGTAAAAACAGCCTTAATTTTGAATTCGACGAAAGCATACCAGAAAAGCTAATTGGTGATCCATTGAAACTTTCACAAGTGCTGATTAATCTTATTGGAAACTCTGTTAAATTCACTCAAAACGGAGATGTAACCATTCGTGTTTTCAAAAATAGTAGTACTAAAGACAGAGTAAATTTACATATAGAAATTGAAGACACAGGAGTTGGAATCTCAAAGAAAAAACAGAAAAGTATATTTGAAACCTTTAACCAAGGATCACTCCAGATTAACAGAAAATTTGGCGGTTCTGGTCTAGGGCTTTCAATCGTAAAGAACCTTCTTGAATTAATGAATAGTAAAATACATTTAGAAAGCACTCTAGGTCAAGGCTCTAAATTTTGGTTTGACATTTCATTTAATGTTTCAGAAAGTGTGGGCGATGTTTCCAATTTAAATAATCAATCCTACGATATTGATTATAAAGCTCTAGAAAATGTTTCTATTTTGGTAGTTGAAGACAACAAAATAAACCAAATGATTACCAAGAAAATTCTTGAAAAGCACAAGTTTATTTGTAAAGTTGCAGATAACGGAATGGATGCTATAAAAATGGTTCATGAAAATGATTTTGAAGTGATTTTAATGGACATTCATATGCCAGGAATCAGCGGTATAGAAACCACACAACGAATCCGAGAATTCAATAAAGAACTACCAATTATAGCGCTTACGGCGGTTACTATTGACGAAAATTTAGATGAGTTTTATAAGGCTGGATTTAATGAGATTATCCCAAAACCTTTTAAGCCTGAAGACTTTTTCGAGAAAATTTATCGGACTCTAGAAGCAAGTAAAACTACTGCCGGTTAGTGATTAAATTTTTCAATTTCTTCAATTATAAACTCTTTAAAAAATGGTTCTTGTTCTTTTAAAATAATCGTTTTAATAGGAAGGTAATAAACTGCAAATTTTTTTAACTTCGGTTGTAATCTAACAAAGTCTTTTTCGGTAGTTAGAATGATTTCTTTTCCTCTTAATTCTTCAATTTCAGAAGTAGTAAAATGATGATGATCAGGGTATTTTTTATGTTCGAAGCTATAATTCTTTTCTTTTAAAAAATTAACCAATGGCTTCGGATTTGCAATTCCCGTAACTAAAGTGAAATTTTTATTCAACAAATAGTTTAGTGGAAGTGATTCTGAAATTCCAATAATATTTTCGGCATACCCAATCTTTGAAAAATATATTCTATGATGTGGTTTCAACTTCATTTCAAACTGAATTTCTTGCATTCTAGCATACGAAATTTTTTCAGGACATTTCGTTACCATAATAACGTCTGCACGACTTGCTCCAGCTTTAGATTCTCTTAAATTTCCAGTAGGTAGCACAAAATCTTTGTAAAACAAATCGTTAAAGGTTGTCAATAAAATATTTGTAGAGGCCTTTACTTTTCTATGTTGAAAAGCATCATCTAACAAAACAACATCTGCTTTTACTTTCAGATTTTCAATCCCTTCTTGCCTATTTGCGCAAACTGCAATTGTAACATTTGGAAACTTTTTTTTAAACTGTAGTGGCTCATCTCCTACTTCTTCAACAGTACTATTTGCAAAAACTTCTTTAAACCCTTTGGTCTTTCTTTTATAACCTCTGCTTAAAACGGCAACTTGGTATTCTTCTTTTAAAAACCCGGTTAAAAACTCAATCATAGGTGATTTTCCCGTTCCTCCTGTAGAAAGATTTCCAACACAAATAATTGGTTTGTTATATGATTTACTTTCAAACCAACCCATATCAAAAAACAAGTTACGCAAAGCAAGTACGCTTCCGTATAACCAAGAAAAAGGCAATAATAATTTCCGAAGAAGTTTCATAAGGCGAAAATACAACTTCCCATTAAAAGAAAAACTCAAATTTTATTTCATGTGTTTAATATATTTTTCAGTCATTGATATTTAAAAAAGGAATATTATATTTACCCTAAATTATTTTTCATGAAAATTAAAGAAGTCATTCATCTTTTAGAAGATTTAGCACCACTCACCTATTCTGAAGATTTTGACAATACTGGATTGCTCGTTGGAAATTACAAGACAGAAGTTTCTGGTATCCTAGTCACTTTAGACACTTTAGAAGATGTTGTAGATGAGGCAATAGCAACTAATTGCAATTTAATAGTCAGTTTTCATCCTATCATTTTTTCAGGATTAAAAAAGCTAACCGGTAAAAATTATGTGGAGCGTGTGGTGATTAAAGCCATCCAAAATAACATTGCTATTTTCTCGATGCACACGGCATTGGATAATTCTTGGAACGGTGTAAATGCGATGATTTGCGAAAAATTAGGATTGATTAATAGAAAGGTCTTAATTCCCAAAAAAGAAACTATTAAAAAACTAACAACCTATGTACCAACTGAAAGTTCAGAAAAGGTTAGAAATGCGTTATTTGAAGCAGGAGCAGGAAACATAGGGAATTACAGTAATTGCAGTTTTAACACCGAAGGAAAAGGTAGTTTTAAGGGGGAAGAAAGCTCAAATCCTGTTGTAGGAAAAGTTGGTGAACTTCGTTTTGAAAACGAAACACAAATTAATGTCACTTTTCATAAACACATAGAATCCTCGGTACTTCAAGCCTTGTTTAAATCACATCCTTATGAAGAAGTTGCTTATGAAATTAACCCTTTAGAAAACACGAATCAACATTTAGGAATGGGAATGATTGCTGAATTAGAAGCTTCAATTTCAGAAAAAGAGTTTTTAATCTTTCTAAAAAAAACGATGAAAACAGATTGTATTCGTCATTCAAAAATATTAAATAAGTCTATTAAAACAATAGCTGTTTTAGGCGGAAGTGGAAGCTTTGCAATAAATGCTGCCAAACAAGCTGGAGCAGATGTTTTTATAACTGCAGATTGCAAATACCACAACTTTTTTAATGCCGAAAACGACTTGCTTTTAGCAGACATTGGTCATTATGAAAGTGAACAATACACAAAAGAATTATTAGTTGCATTCCTTTCCGAAAAAATTAGTACTTTTGCAGTCGTTTTATCACAAACAAACACCAATCCTATTACCTATTTTTAAAATATGGCAAAAAAAACCGAAATCACTGTAGAAGAGAAATTAAGAGCGTTATTT
>JAJRQR010000194.1 GCA_024280145.1 Bacteroidota bacterium | reverse complement strand
TAGCCCCGGTGCAAGTACAATATCATTTACTTACGATTTTAGAGGACGCCCAAATAATGGCGATATTATTATACCTATTCAACAGTCAGCCAGTACTGCAGCTACAGATGATAAAGGTGTAATGTCTGGGAACCCTTATCCTTCTGCATTAGATTTAAAACTTTTGTTTTGGGATGTAAATGGCATGGCACCTGGTGACGCTGCACCTACCGATAAATTAAAAGAAATTTTATTTTGGGATGAACCAAAAACTACTGAGTATTCTCATTATTACGCAGATAAATCAGGGGGTTATGGTACTTGGATTCCTGGACCAAGCGTATTATCAACAGATTTGGGGCTTTATGCACAACCTCCTTTTACCAAATACTCAGCAACAAACCCAAATGGAGCCTCAACTGGGGGGACTGGAGCAGATTATATGAGAAGATACGCACCCATTGGTCAAGGTTTTGTGTTTAGAACAAACTATAGTACCGCCAGTACTATTACAATTAAAAATTCATACCGTGTCTATAAACAAGTTGGAGCAGAGTCAGAATTGAGAGGTCCAATAGGTTCTTGGACTGATCCAGACCCAGATCCAGACCCTAATCCTACTCCTTCAGAATTAGTACCACTTTTACGAATAAATGTAAATATGAACGATGAATATGTAAGACAATTATTATTAGCATTTCACGATTCTAGTACAGATAAATTTGATTTAGGATTGGATGCTCCACACCCATCAGACATATCTGGATCTGATGCTTATTTTCCTGTAAGAGAAGAAAACATAATAACACCTTGTGTAATACAAACTGTTCCTTATGATATTGATAAAAGAATTCCTTTAAACTTTAATATTACTAAACATATTAAAGTAGTTATAGCTGTTGTTGAAGAAGTTAATTTTAATGGGACTGCATATTTAATGGATCATTTTGAAAGATCATTTCAACAAATAACAGATGGGCGTAAAGCTGAACTTGAATTAGAACCTGGTGAATATAAAAACAGATATGCTATTGTATTTAAAACCCGAAGAGAAGCAAACCAAAGCTCAGAAGGAACGATATTAAAAGAAGAAGTAAAAAGCAATGTTTCTTTCTTCCAAAACAATCCATATAAACAAATGGAAATCACCAACCCAGAAGGATATACTATCATTAATGCTAAAATATTTGATATGGCTGGGAAATTAGTGGTTAACCAAAATAATCTAGGTAATTCAACCAAACTTAAGGTGGGAACTTCTAATTTATCAGATGGTATCTATCTTATTAAATTAATAACCGCAGAAAATATAAATATCGATTATAAAATGATAGTTAAAAACTAACTCCCATTTTCATTAAAACTAAAAAAGCGGCTTAAAGCCGCTTTTTTAGTTTTATATAATTCTACTTTATTTCTCAAACTCCCTAATCGTTTTCTCAATAATAGAAACACAATCCATAATTTGCGCCTCTGTCATTACTAAAGGCGGTGCAAAACGAATAATATTACCGTGAGTAGGTTTTGCTAGCAATCCGTTGTCACGAAGTTTTAAACAGATATTCCAAGCGGTTTCACTTTCTTCGGTATCATTAATTAAAATTGCATTTAACAATCCTTTTCCTCTTACTCCATTAATTAAGTCGGTAGTTGGTATAAACTTTTCTATTTCACTTCGGAATAATTTCCCTAAACGTTCCGCATTCTCAGCTAATTTTTCATCTTGAACTACATCTAAAGATGCAATTGCTACGGCACAAGCTAATGGATTTCCTCCAAAAGTAGATCCGTGTTGTCCTGGTTTTAACACACACATCGTTTCATTTCTTGCCAATACAGCCGACACTGGATATACACCTCCACTTAATGCTTTTCCTAAGATAAGAATATCTGGCTTTACATTTTCGTGATCTACGGCAAGTATTTTCCCTGTACGTGCGATTCCTGTTTGTACTTCGTCTGCAATAAACAAAACATCGTATTTAGCACAAAGGTCTTTTGCCTTGGTTAAATACCCTTCAGAAGGAACATAAACTCCAGCTTCCCCTTGAATTGGTTCTACCAAGAACCCCGCTACATTATTATTAGACTTTAAAACTTCTTCTAAAGCTTCTAAATTATCGTACTCTATTTTAATAAATCCATCGGTAAAAGGACCGAAGTTTTTACGAGCATCTTCATCGTTTGAAAATGAAATGATGGTTGTTGTTCTTCCGTGGAAATTATTTTCACAAACAATAATTTCTGCTTTATTTTCTGCAATCCCTTTTTTCTCGTAGGCATATTTTCTACAAAGTTTAATAGCAGTTTCTACTACTTCTGCCCCACTGTTCATAGGAAGTACTTTGTCAAAACCAAAAAACTTACTTACATATTCTTCATATTTTCCAAGAATATCATTATGAAATGCTCTTGAAGTTAAGGTTAGTTTTTGTGCTTGCTCGGTTAAAGCGTTGATAATTTTAGGATGACAATGACCTTGATTTACTGCGGAATACGCCGAAAGGAAATCGTAATATTTCTTTCCTTCAACATCCCAAACAAAAACCCCTTCTCCCCGTTCTAATACAACTGGTAATGGATGATAATTATGAGCACCATACTCATTTTCTAAATCGATTGCTTTTTGTGACAATGTCTTTTCTACAACTGACATAATTTTATATTTTAAATTGAAAATTTACAATTCCTACTATACCTTTATTCTTTCGAAAGCTCGAAAATTCAGCGGAGGAGAGAAATCATCCTTAAGGCTGCAATTTACTAAATATTCAATCAGATTTAAAATATCATTTTGTTAATTTTGAAGATAAGGTGGAAATTTGCAGTTCAATTCGTTTAATCTCTCTCTTAATACTGTTTTTATCCATTTGCATCCAGATAAATATTTTCAAAATCGAAACCACTAGAGAACATAGTACAATTGCTAATGACCATTTAATTAATTCATTGGTGAGTTCTGTGTCAAAAAATTGGACAACACTATAGACTAATACTCCAAAAACAGTTACCATTACTACATTCAGTAATAAAATAAACCATTTATTTTTCCCTTGAAGCAATCCACCCAACATTTCAAAAAGATTTTGTTCATCGAGATTATCGTAAAATTTTGCTTCTTCTTCTGTTAATGCTTCTTTGATAAGTGCATCAATTTCTTCAAATTCATTTTTCATTTGTCTTTAATATTTAATAAGTTCGTCAAATGCTGTTCGCTATTATCTCATTATTTAACAATCAGCTTTTTGACTTGCTCGGTTCATAATTTCTATATTTAAGTTTTAATTTCAATTTTTCTCTAGCGTAAAACAATCTTGATTTTACGGTTCCTTTTGAAAGGTTTAACTGTTCGGCTATCTCTTGTAAGTTGTAACCTTCCGTGTAAAACAATCGTATTATAATTTGCTGCTGAAGGGAAAGTGTTTCAATTGTCTTTCTAAGTTTTTGAATAATTTCAGTATTCTTCAAAATTGGTTCAGATATTTGGTTTTCTTCTTCAAAATATACTTTCAGGTTTTCAAAATCCTTTTTTTCTTTCCGAAGCCAATCAATCGACTTCCTACTAACTATAGCTAACCCCCAGCTTCCAAATTTATTTCCATCTTCTATTTCAGAAATCTTATCAATTATTACCTGCCAACTATCTTGAGCGATATCTTTTGCAATTGCTGCATCTTTTACATAATAAAAAGCCCGTTTACAAAACTTAGCGTGCCATCGTTTCACCAATAAAGTCAATGCTTTTTTGTGACCATTTTGATATTGAACTATCAACCAAGAATCTTCTATGTTGTTTGGTTTCTGCATTTGCTTTCTATACTAAAGACGTAGAAAAATTAAAAAGGTTCATTTTATTTGAAATAATTAAAGATAATTGAAATATCTCATACAGAATTTTATAGCTATTCTTATTTTTGCCCTTATGGCAAGAAAAAATAG
>JAJRQR010000017.1 GCA_024280145.1 Bacteroidota bacterium | reverse complement strand
TTCGAGCGGTTGCTTCTTCTTCAATTTGTTCTGCTACATACCACTGTAAGAAGTTATGAGTGGCAAAATCTTTTTCATCAAAAGTAATAGACACCAAATCGTTGATAGATTCTGAAACGAATATTTCGTGTTTTAACACTTCCTCAAACATTGCTTTTGGAGAATTAAAATCTGAAGGTGGTTTGCTTAAATCTGAAACAACAGCTGTTCCTCCACGTTCTATTAAATAGCGTAATAAACGAAGCATATGTTCGCGTTCTTCATCTGCTTGTGCAAACATAAATTCGGCAACTCCTTCAAAACCTTTAGATTCAGCCCAACAAGCCATTGATAAATATATTTGAGAAGATTCTGCTTCAATTCTAATTTGCTTGTTTAAAGCATTTTCAATACTTCCTGACATCATAACTTTAGCTTTTTAATGAATTACAAAATTACGAAATCACTTTTTAATTCACTATAATTTTTACATTATAAGTTGTTTCAGAATCAGTAATATTCAGAAAGTAAATACCCGTATTTAAATTGTGGTTTATTGAAATTTCTTCAGATGGATTCTGAAGTCTTTCTGAAATTATTTGCTGACCTGAAGTATTAAAAACCGAATATTGCACATTATTATACGAATGTGTGGAATTTAATTTTAAGCGAATTTGTTCTCCAATTGGATTTTTCATTAAAGTATATTTAGTTGAAAAATTGTTGTCTGAAATCCCTAAAGGTTCTTCTATAATCTCTGATAATGCAAATGCTACATTTTGAGGAGTTAAGGTGACGTGATATTCATTTTGAGTAGGAATATAAGTGTTTGCAAAAGGCGAATCATTCAGGTTTGGAGCAACATACCAATAGTTTTCAGTATCTATTGCCAAGGCACTATATGTTGGAATAAAAGAATAATCTTCTTGTGCTAAATCTTCTAAGAATGCAATAATAATAGGATCATTAATTCCTTCTAGACCAGAGCTAAAACTCCCCATTCCTCCAGGGGTGCTATCTAAACCATCTGTATAACTAAATGATTGTGCATCTGCACTATAACCATCAATCGGATTACCGAAAAGATAGGAAGTAAAATCAGTAACTGTATTAATGTCATCTGCAGCTGGTGCAAAATGCATAATAACATCTACGGTAATATTATTTCCTAAATCAAGTGTAGAATCAACCACCAACATTCCGGGGGTTCCAGTTGTTGCTCCATTACTACTTCCGTTAACTATATTTACATTTCTTACATTTTGTGGAAAACCTAAATTGTCTAATTCAGTTTGAAATTCATTTCTAAAACCAATAGCTCCAATTGGCAATAATATAGTTGGGTCTTGTTCAAACTCGGAACCCACAGTTAAATGTGCAGAATAATGATCAATCATCATTTCTTTTGCTGCTGGACTATTAAAAAGACTTTCTACTAATAGTTGCGCATCTGCGTTATTTTGACCATAAGCAAAGTAATTCAACAAGTATTGAAGACTTATAGGAACGTTTGATCCCAAATGTGGAGAATCGAATGAAATAAACAAGCGTGTTTCGTGATCCATTCCGTTTTGTTCCATATAAGTCAGACCATATCGAGCAATTAACCCTCCCATACTTGGCCCTATAATTACCAATCCCTCATCTCCTACTTTTTGGCTATTAATTAATTCAATTAACTCAACCAAAACCATTGTATTACGCTGAATATAATCAGATCCGCCATCAATATCTTTACCATCTGTGCTGTATTGCGGAGCATTTAAAGCTACTAAATCAAATCCTTCATCCCTTAAAATATCTGCAAGATTTCCGCCATCAAAATCCAATAAACCATACAAAGCTGAAATATCTCTTGAATCTCCAGCATCAAAACCATCTATTAAAATAACTGGTTTGTCTAAAACACCATCAACATTGTCTAAAAATATCTGATATTCTCCTTCACCAAAATAGGCTTGATTTTCTTCATAACCTTGATAACCTATTGATGCAGTTATTGGAGTTTGAGAATAAGTTTGAATTGAAATTAATGCAATAATCAGTAAGTATATTTTTTTCATAATAGTTCTTTTTAGTGATAAGCAAGATAGTTTTTTTATTAATAATCGATAGTTGAAATAATTTCGCTTAAAAATTCATTGACATTAAAATTAGATTCTCCCTTCACTCCTGTTCTCACAACCACCAAATCTTTTGACGGAATTATATACACTCGTTGTCCTTGAAATCCATTTAACGAATACATATCTCTCGGGACATCTGGATATTTTCCTCCTGCATTCATCCAAAAATGTCCTCCATAAACTCCGTTTGAACCATTAGTCGGTTTTCTGGTAAAATCTATCCAAGAAGGATTTAAAATTTGTTCTCCATTCCAATTTCCATTGTGTAAATACAACAAACCAAACTTTGCCCAATCCCTGGTAGTTGCCCAAGCATAAGAGCTTCCTATGTAATTATTTTTAAAATCGGTTTCGATAATCATAGAGTACATTCCTATTTTATCTATTAATGCTGAATACCAAAAATCTAAATATTCCTGCTCCGTTTTAAATTGATCTCGAATAAAACCACTTAACAAATTACTAGTTCCACTTGAATAGTTCCAACTTTCATTGGGTATTCCAGTTAATGGTTTTATCAATTGGGATTTGGTCATATCCTCTTCGAGAAATAACATTTTAGTAACATCACAAATCTTGGTGTAGTTCTCTTCCCATTCCAAGCCAGAATTCATATTCAATAAATTGGCGAGGGTGATATTTTTACGTTCGTCATTTTCCCATTCTTTAAATAAATTTGATTGATCTAAACTTATTTTTCCTTCTTTTTCAAGAACTCCCAACACAGCGCTTGTGATGCTTTTCCCCATTGACCAACCCAATATCATAGTATTTTTATCGAAACCATTTATATATTGTTCACCTATTATCTGATCTTTGTAAATTACTATTGCGGTACGTGTTTTCTTTTGGTTTTCGCCATCATCTACAAATGCATTATTGACAACATTTTTTAATTCTGAATAATTTACATTCTGAAATACAGTATCTTTTTGAGGTAATTCGCCATAAGGATATGACAAATTGGTTGGAGTTTTATCACGATTTGGTTTTGCATACGATACATCTTCCCGTTTTTTATCACTCGGAACCAAAACCACTCCTACACCTTCGCGATTGACCGCCCAGCGCTTTTTTAAGCCAAAAGCATCTGATTTTGCTGCGTTTTCTCCTTCCAAAAGCATAGTGTTTGCCATTCCCATAGTAGGCTCTTTGTTGTCTTCTGCTTCGGTATATAATTTTTCTCTTCCTGCAATAAAATAATGGGAAGCGACACTTTTTGCTGCAAATCCGCTGACAATATCCAATTTAGGATAGGTTGTGTAGGTAAAATAAGCTCCTATTAGAAGCGCAATTACAAAAGTGTATTTTAATAATTTTTTCATAAGTCTATTTGTTCTCCGTTCATTAATTTGTGAAAATAATCTAAGTATTTTGCTACGTGAAATCCATCTGCCAAAGCATGATGCACATATATAGCAATATTCATTATTCTTTTATCTTCTTTTTGAAACATTTTACCAAAAGTAATCTTGGGTGCACTGTCTTCTATTTTATAATTTCGAGCGTGTGTTAATCCCGTAAAAGTTGTCCACGGAATGGAAGAATAATGCACCACATTTACTTTTGCAGCATTGTCATTCATTCGCAAACCTTCCGAATCCCTTACACCTTCAATTTCTTCTTTTAATGAATTATTGAAAATTTCAAAATCTTTATCAAAAGGCACAAAGGTAAACCCAAAGGTTTCATCTTCTCTTCCTATTGTTGTTGAAGCGTGGATCTCTTCATAAATATTTATATTATCACCATCAATTCTATATCGTAATTCTTCTACAAGATTTACTGCCAAAATAGATTTATGAAGGTAATATGCAAAAAAAGATTGTTTATTTTCTTTTGAAATTTGATACGCTTTTGTACAATCAATTTCAGTAACTAATCCAAAAAAAGGTTCGTCACATTGAGAAAAGAACTCGAAATGTTCTCTTCGTTTCCAAGTAGATTTATCAAGAATTTTCATTAATTATTTTACCAATTCTTTTTTATACTTTCCTTTACTTTTTCTAATTCTTACTGCGACTACTTTATATTCAGGGCATTTAGCTTCACTATCGTGAACATCGCCCGTAATATTATTAATCATAATATCTGGGAAATGGAAAGTCGTACTTAAAACTCCTTGATTAACCTCATCGGTAATTCTTGCTTTTACATCTACTTTCCCTCTTGGAGATTCTATACAAATAAAATCACCTTCGTTGACTAAATTATCTTCTGCATCTTGTGGATTGATCATTAAATAATCATCCTGTAAAATCTGCTCATTTGCCGTTCTACGAGTCATTGCACCACAATTATAATGCTCTAACTCCCGATTGGTAGTCAATATAAATGGATAGTCTTTTGCATGAGATTGTAACTCTTGAGTTTCTTCCCAAGCGTGGAATTCAAAATATCCTTTCCCTCTTGAAAAATCTTTTTTATGAAGAATTTGTGTTTCGGTTCCATCTTTAGCTACTGGCCATTGCATTCCGTTTTTCCCGAGTTTATCCCAAGAAATTCCTGCGAAGAAAGGTACAATCTGATTGATTTCCTCTAACATTCCATCGGGAGTATAATCAGGTTGAGCGTAGCCCATTTTGTTCATAATATCGACAATAATTTGCCCATCTGCTTTGGCCCCAGGTCTGGGCTCAACAACTTGTCGAACCGCTTGTACTCTTCGCTCACCATTTGTAAAAGTTCCACTTTTTTCAAGGAAGGAAGCTCCCGGTAAAATCACATCTGCATATTTTGCAGTTTCTGTCATAAACAATTCTTGTACTACCAATAGATCAGTTGCTTCTAAAGCTTTGATTACTTTTTGAGTATTCGGATCAGTTTGTACAATATCCTCCCCAATTACCCACAATGCTCTTAATTTTCCATCTAGAGCAGCATCAAACATTTCAGGGATTTTATAGCCTATTTCTTGAGGTACATCAACTCCGTAAAATTCGTTATATTTTTTGTTTACTTCATCACTTGTTACATCTAAATATCCAGCTCCTTGATGTGGCTGAACGCCCATATCTGCAGAGCCCTGAACATTATTTTGTCCACGTAACGGATTTACACCAACTCCTCT
>JAJRQR010000016.1 GCA_024280145.1 Bacteroidota bacterium | reverse complement strand
CGGTGGACCAATCTTTTAGCAATCCTTATGATGTTAAATCTCAAAATTTAGAACATTTATTATATCGTAAATGTTGGATAGATACGGTACAGTGGCATTACGAAGATATTATTCGTGATCCAAATATTGATCCCGTAAGCGCACTTACTTTAAAAAGACAAATTGATGCTTCCAACCAAGATCGTACCGATATGGTGGAATATATTGATAGTTATTTCCTAGAAAAATATAAAGAGGTTTCTGTAAATGATAGTGCGACTATCAATACCGAAAGTCCAGCTTGGGGAGTAGATCGCCTTTCAATTTTAGCTTTAAAAGTATATCATATGAACGAAGAAGCAACTCGCGAAAATGCTTCCGAAGACCATAGAGATGCTTGTACTATTAAATTGAATATATTGCTAGAACAACGAGTAGATTTAAGTACTGCAATCGACCAATTATTAAACGATATTTCTGAAGGAACCAAATACATGAAAGTGTACAAGCAAATGAAAATGTACAACGACGATGAGTTGAATCCTGTTCTTCGTGGCGAAAAATAGTATAAATCCAAACCTGCTAGGTTTTTAAAACCTAGCAGGTTTTATATAATTGAAAAAACCCAAACACATACTCGTCATCCGTCTTTCAGCAATGGGAGACGTAGCTATGATTGTACCTGTACTTCGGGTGTTTTCACAAACCTATCCAGAAGTTAAGCTAACCGTACTTTCCAGAGTTTTTTTTAAACCTTTTTTTGAAGATTTGCCGAATATAAATTTCTTAGAAGCTGAGGTTGATGGTAAACACAAAGGTTTTTTCGGACTTTTAAAACTCGCTAAAGAAGCAAAAACTTTAGACGTTGATGCAGTTGCAGATTTACATAATGTAATCCGTTCAAAAATTATTAGCAAATGTTTGTGGTTTTCAGGAAAGAAAGTAGCAACACTCAACAAAGGAAGAGTAGAAAAAAAAGCACTAACAAGCGGAAATCAGAACAGTTTTAAACAATTAAAAACCACGCATCAACGCTATGCAGATGTTTTTGAAAAGTTAGGTTATCCAATAGATTTATCAAGTTTTAAACCACTACCAAGAAAAGATTTCAATCCGAAATTACAAGACCTTGTTGGTTCAACTCATAAAAAAATTATCGGCATTGCTCCTTTTGCTGCTTATAAAAGTAAAATGTATCCCTTGAATTTAATGCGAGAAGTGATTTCAGAAATAGATAAAAGCCAAGAATATCATATCATTTTATTTGGTGGAGGAAAAGAAGAAATTAAACAATTAAATATTCTTGAAAACGATTTTTCTTCCGTTAAAAATGCAGCAGGAAAATTAAATTTTAAAGAGGAATTGGCATTAATTTCTAATTTAGACGGAATGCTTTCTATGGATTCGGGAAATGGTCACTTGGCTGCAATGTATGGAATTCCGGTAATTACACTTTGGGGAGTTACGCATCCATTTGCGGGATTTGCGTCTTTCGGGAATTCTATTAAAAACAGTTTGGTTTCAGATAGAAACAAATATCCACTTATTCCAACTTCAATTTATGGGAACAAATTTCCTGAAGGTTATGAGGACTCTATGAAAACGATTTCTCCTCAAGATATCATAGACAAACTTGTTTTTACACTAAAAAACAAGTCGTAAATCGCACGTCTTAATTTTAAACATCATCATAATCAATACTAATTGTAGCGGTAGTAGGATGCGCTTGGCAGGTCAATATAAAACCTTCAGCAATCTCACCATCGGTAAGTATTTGGTTGTTTGCCATGGTAACTTCGCCTTCAGTAATTTTTGCAATACAAGTAGAACAAACACCTCCCTGACAAGAATAAGGAGCATCAATATCGTTTTTTAATGCAGCTTCTAAAACCGACTGTTTTGCTTTCATTTCAATAACATGAGTTTCCTCATCTACAAGGATTGTTAAAGTTGTTTTGGTATTGCTCATTGCTAAAAATTTTGGCAAAAATACAAAGGTTTTTTTATTGAATAATCTTCTATAAGCTTTAATTAACTAAAAATTATAAATTCAAAAAATCCTAATGTTTTCAATTTTTACACCAATAACTCTTTCAAATTTTAAAAAGAAACGTATTTTTACGGTTAATTTTGAACAATACACACTAAAGTAGAAGCTTTTAAGTTTCTAAGTATATAACAAACAAATCATATTTTGAAGGGGATATTTAAAATTACATTATTTTTATTGGCAGTCCTACTATTTGCTGCCTGTTCACGTAAAAAAAACACATTTCTTAGCAGAAGTAAACATTCAATAACGGCAGAATTTAATGCATTATACAATGGAAACTTGGCTTTTGAAACAGGAAAGGAAGAATTAGCAAATTCATATAGAGACGATTTTTGGGAAATTTTACCTGTAGAAAGATTACTCTTGGATGAAGATAAAGTAGAGATAGGAGCTGAAGAAAACTCAAATTTTAATAGAGCTGAAGAAAAAGCAGCAAAAGCAATACAACAACATTCTATTTATTTAGACGGAAAAGAGTACAATCCACAAATAGATGAAGCTTATATTCTTTTGGGTAAAGCTAGGTATTATGACGCAAGGTTTGTTCAAGCTCTTGATGCTTTTAATTTTATATTAAAAACATACCCTACTTGTAATAACATTAATCAGGCTAAGGTTTGGAAAGCCAAAACTAATATTCGCTTAGATAACGAAGAATTAGCTATCGAAAACCTTGAAAAAATGTTTAAATATCAAGCAATCAGCAAAGATGATTTTGCAGATGCTTCAGCTATTATTGCACAAGCATATATTAATCTTGATTCAATTGAAGCCGCATTACCATATATAAAAAGAGCTTCGGAAAACACAAAAAACAATGAGTTAAAAGGACGTTATACTTATATAACAGGTCAATTATACGATAAGCTTGAAATTATTGATAGTGCAAATTTAGCTTTCGATAAGGTAATTGCATTAAACAGAAACTCTCCAAGAATTTACATGATTAATGCCTACATCGAAAAAGCTAAAAATGTCGACTTTACAAAAGAAGATAGAGTAGCTTTTTTAGAATTACTTTATGATTTAGAAAAAAACAGAGAAAACAGACCATTTCTTGATAAAATATACAATCAAATAGGAGAGTATTATAAAAAGAATGATAGTATTGATTTAGCAATAGAGTTCTACAATAAATCATTAGATGCTTATCGGGATGATAGAAAAATGCAGTCAGTAAACTACCAAACTCTTGCCGAAATTTATTTTGATTATACGGAGTATAAAATCGCTGGAGCTTACTATGATAGTACACTTACTAACTTAGAAGAAGGAACAAGAATTTACAGACGTATAAAAAAGAAAAGAGAAAATTTAGACGACGTTATTACATATGAAGATATTGCTTATATAAATGATAGTATAATTAGTGTCGTAAACATGAACGAATCCGAACGTTTAGCATATTTTACAGAATACACCACAAATTTAAAAGCACAAGCAGTTGCAGATTCCATTGCGAAAGTTACAGAAGAAAACGAAATTGCAAACAACGAGTTTTATCAAGGAAGTAACAACATCGGAGAGAAAGAGAAAGGCCCAAAATCTGGAGGCGGAAGTTTTTATTTTTATAACTCAACAACTATTGCCTACGGAAAACAAGAGTTTAAGAAAAGATGGGGGAAAAGAAAATTAGAAGATAACTGGAGACTTTCCAATAAAATGTCAAAACTAGAATCCATAGATGAAGAAATAGCAGTTGCTTCAATTTCAGAAAATGATAAATACAAACCAGAAAGTTACCTCGCTTTAATTCCTACTGACCAAGCTATTATTGACAGTATTTCAAAGGAAAGAAATTTTGCGTATTACCAATTAGGACTAATTTACAAAGAAAAATTTAAAGAGTATGGACTAGCAACAAATCGTTTAGAGACATTGCTTTCTTTTAACCCTGAAAAAAGACTTGTGCTTCCCACTTTATATAATCTTCATAAAATAAATTTAATTCTAGAAAATGAAGAACTTGCAGCTCAATACAAAAACGAAATACTTACAAGATATCCAGATTCTAGATATGCAGAGATATTAAGAAACCCTAATGTAATCCTGGCAACAGACGAATCTAGTCCAGAATATAAATACAAACAACTTTATTCAGAATTTGAAAATTCAAAATATCAAAAGGTAATTGAAACCTGTGATGAGTATATTTCTATTTATTTTGGAAATCCAATTGTGCCAAAACTCGAAATTCTAAAAGCAGATGCAATTGGGCGACAACAAGGTTTTGAACCTTATAAAAAAGCATTAAATTTTGTGTCGTTAAATTATCCAAATACCGAAGAAGGCAAAGAAGCGTTATACTTATATAAAAACCTTATCCCAAGAATAGCTAATAAAATATTCTTTGCTGATTCAGAAAGTGATAGATGGAAAATAGTTTATTCCTTTAAAAGCTCTGATCGTGAAGAGGCTGAAAAATTAAAAACAAAACTTGATGAAGCGATTACTTGGTATCGTTACGAAAAAATGTCAACATCAATTGATTATTATAATCCAGATACCATTTTTGTTATTATTCATGATTTAAACTCAAAAGAAGGAGGAAAAGGATTTGCTGTGGTATTAAATGAAAATAAAAAGTATAAAATTAAAGATGCTCATTTCGAAATATCATCACCAAATTATAAAATAATACAAATTCATAAAAACCTTGAAGATTATTTTAAAGCAGACCTTACCAAAAAAGTAAACAGAAAGGTTGATGAAAAAAAGAAAAGAGCTATAAAAACAAAAGCTAGTAAAGAAGTAATTGAAGAAAAAGCAAGAAGTAGAAATAAAAAATTAGCACCTGGAAAACCTTCAGGTAAGAAAGGATAATTAATAATTTTAATATGTTTTCAGATAAAAAACCCAAAGAAACAGAACCTCAAGGAACCAATCAAAACCGTATTAACGAAGGCACGGTTTTAAAAGGTGATGTCACCTCAAACGGGTATTTTAGAATCGATGGTATTATTGAAGGAAACGTTAAAACACCTTCCAAAGTAGTGGTAGGAAAATCTGGAGTAATTAATGGAACACTCACTTGTAAAAATGCCGATATTGAAGGGAAAGTTACAGGACTTTTAGATGTTTCTGAGACTTTAAGCTTAAAATCTACAGCATATATTGAAGGCGAAGTAGTTATAGGTAAATTATCTGTAGAACCAGGAGCTACTTTTAACGCAACTTGTTTAATGAAAGGTTCAAAAAAAGAAACTCCTACTTTAAAAACAGAACAAGAAGCTAGCAAACCAAATCCGTATACTCGTCAACAAAGATCACAATCTACCCCTTCACAACAAGCAGAATCGTAATATAATGTCTTCTAAAGACAACAACGGAATTAAACGCTGGGCAATTCTTTCAGGAATTGGAATACAAATGGGTGTCATCATCTATTTGTTTGTAAAAGGAGGGACTTGGCTAGACGTAGCTTATAATCCTGAAGGAAAAGCATACACGATAATAGCAACCCTTTTAGGCGTGGGGATTTCATTATTTTTAGTTCTTCAACAAACCAACCGCTTAAATAAATAGGTATATGCAAAATACAAGCTTTAAATTTTTAGGATTCTTAGCAATTTTGATACTTGTAACTTTCGGGATTCATCTTTTTGCACTTAGTTTTACAGACCATTCACTCTTCGGAAACCAAATTGTACTTTCTTATGTGGTAAATTATTTATTGGCAGCAGTTGTTTTAATTATAGTAGAAAAAACATTGAATAAAAATTCAGCCCAAGCAGGTTTTGTATTTATGGCAGGAAGTGCTTTGAAGTTTTTAGTTTTCTTTTTGGTGTTTTATCCAATATATAAAGCTGATGACAAGATGCAAACTATCGAATTTGCAGCATTTTTTATTCCTTATTCGGTCTGTTTAATTACCGAAGTCATCTATCTTTCTAAACAGCTTAATAATCAGTAATCTTCATAAATTTCAAGCAAGTTAAAAAAGAGTATAAATAGTTTTCTCTTTTAAGAAATAACCCTATTTTTGCACGGATTTTTAAAGCCAATATAATTTGTTTACTATGCAAAGCAATTATTTAGTAAAATTCCTTACAATCCTACTTCTAGTTTTTGGAATAAGCGCGCAAGCGCAACATGAACCGAAAGAAGAACATGAAGGAACTCCAGAGGAAGTAAGTTTAAAAACAAAAATCAAAGAAAGTATTAATCATCACTTATTAGATTCACATGATTTTACTTTTTTTAGCGATAGCGAAACGGGTAAACATTACGGTTTTTCACTTCCAGTAATATTATGGGATAATGAAGCTGGTTTGCAATTATTTTCTTCTTCAAAATTTCACCACGGTGAAGAAGTTGCAGAAAACAACGGAAACTATTACACACTTTATCACAATAAAGTATATAAAACAGATGCCGAAGGAACCATTACTTTAGACGAGCATCACCATCCAACACAAGCAAAACCATTAGATTTTTCAATCACAAAAAGTGTATTGATGATTCTTATCACAGGAATTTTAATGTTACTTGCATTTGTAGGTATGGCAAAATCTTTCAAAAAAGGTCCAATTGTAACTGGAGCTGGAAGATTTTTAGAGCCAATCATACTTTATATTAGAGATGAGATTGCAATTCCGAATATCGGAGAGAAAAAATACAGAAAGTACATGCCTTATTTATTAACGGTATTTTTCTTTGTATGGTTTTTAAATTTATTTGGTTTAACTCCACTAGGAGTAAACGTAACTGGAAATATTGCCATCACATTTGCATTGGCAATCATCACATTTATCATCACACAGGTTTCTGGAAACGCTAATTATTGGAAACACATCTTTTGGATGCCAGGCGTACCAGTACCTATGAAAATAATATTAGCTCCTATAGAATTGTTAGGAGTAATTATTAAACCTTTTGCATTAATGATTCGTTTGTACGCAAACATTATGGCAGGACACATTGTATTAATGAGTTTGATAGGTTTAATATTTGTTTTTCAAAATTGGATCGGTAGTAGTTTAACATTCGTGTTATCTTTTGCCATTTCATTAATTGAATTATTAGTTGCTTTATTACAAGCATATATCTTCACGATGCTATCGGCCCTTTATTTTGGCTTTGCAGTTGAAGAGCATGACGAAGCACATTAGGTATTTATTTATTAATTTTTAATTATATATATTATGGAGATCCCAGCTATTGTAGGTGCAGGTTTAGTAGTAATTGGTGCCGGTATCGGTATCGGTAGAATTGGTGGTTCAGCAATGGACGCTATTGCTCGTCAGCCAGAAGCTTACGGAAAAATTCAAACAGCAATGCTAATTGCAGCGGCGCTTATTGAAGGTATTGGATTTGCTGCTTTATTTGCGGTAAATTAACAAAACCAAGAACTACAATTGCAACGGTTGGTTGCAATTGTAGTTTAATTTTAAAATTAAAATATTATTTAAAATATAATCATGGAAAAGTTAATTAACGATTTCTCTTTTGGACTTTTTTTCTGGCAAATGATACTTTTTGTATTGTTGCTTTTATTACTTAAGAAATTTGCTTGGGGTCCAATATTAAGCGCACTAAACGATAGAGAAGAAGGTATTAAAAACGCATTAGATTCAGCTGAAAAAGCTAAATTAGAAATGCAAAACCTTCAAGCTGATAACCAAAAGTTATTACAAGAAGCTCGTACAGAAAGAGAAGCAATGATTAAGGAAGCTCGTGAAATCAAAGAAAAAATGATTTCAGATGCAAAAGAAGAAGCAAAAACCGAAGCAGATAAAATGATCACCAATGCACAAGCTGCTATTGAAAGTGAAAAGAAATCTGCAATTGCTGAAATAAAAAATCAAGTAGCTAGTCTTTCTATTGATATTGCTGAAAAAGTAGTAAAAAGCGAATTAGCAGACAAAGACAAGCAATTAAAATTAGTTGAAAGCATGTTAAACGATGCTACTTTAAATTAATATTATGACGGGAAGTAGAGCAGCCAAACGTTACGCAAAAGCAGTTTTATTAAAAACTAATGAAGCCAACAATGCTTCAGAAGTTTATGAAGACATGCAAGTGGTTTACAATACCATTACCGATAGTAATGAGTTGAGTGAAATGCTTCAGAGTCCAGTATATTCTGAGGAAAATAAAAAAGAGGCACTTCTTGAAATATTTTCAAATCAATCTGAAATAACAAAAGGGCTTATCAAAATATTAGTTGAAAACAAACGGACTTCAATTTTAGAAGGTGTTGCAGCTAGTTTTATTGACATATATAAAGAATCACAAGGTATTAAAGTAGCTCACGTTACTACAGCCGTTTCTCTTTCATCAGAATTAGAAGCTAAAGTTTTAGCAAAAGTAAAAGAGCTAACAGGTAGCGATAAAGTTACTATCGAAAATATTATTGATGAATCAATTATTGGAGGATTTATTCTTCGAGTAGGCGATTTACAATACAATGCTAGTATTTCAAACAATCTAGCAAAAATAAAAAGAGAATTTAATAAGAGTATATAAATAATTTTCAGAAATAATTCTGAATAATACAGTTTACAATGGCAGAAGTTAAACCAGCTGAAGTATCAGCAATATTAAAGAAACAATTATCGGGTTACGAATCTAACGCTTCTTTAGACGAAGTAGGAAGTGTATTAACCATTGGTGATGGGATTGCTCGTGTTTACGGACTTTCTAATGTACAATATGGTGAATTAGTAGAGTTTGAAGGCGGAATAGAAGGAATCGTTCTTAACCTAGAAGAAGATAATGTGGGTGTGGTATTGTTAGGTCACTCCAAAAATATTGTAGAAGGTTCAACCGTAAAACGTACACAACGTATCGCATCTATTAATGTAGGTGAAGGCATCGTTGGTCGCGTAGTTGATACACTTGGAAGTCCAATTGATGGAAAAGGTGCTATTACAGGTGAAACATTCGAAATGCCATTAGAGCGTATTGCTCCAGGTGTTATCTACCGTGAGCCAGTTACAGAACCATTACAAACAGGAATTAAAGCGATTGATGCAATGATTCCAGTAGGTAGAGGGCAACGTGAGTTGGTAATTGGTGACCGTCAAACAGGAAAAACCACTGTTTGTATTGACACTATTCTTAATCAGAAAGAATTTTACGATGCTGGTGAGCCAGTATATTGTATTTATGTTGCGATTGGTCAAAAAGCGTCAACTGTAGCAAATATTGCAAAAGTGTTAGAGGAAAGAGGTGCACTAGCTTATACAACTATTGTTGCGGCAAATGCATCAGATCCTGCTCCAATGCAAGTATATGCTCCTTTTGCAGGTGCTGCAATTGGTGAATATTTTAGAGATACAGGTCGTCCTGCATTAATTATATATGATGATTTATCTAAGCAAGCAGTTGCTTATCGTGAGATTTCACTATTATTAAGACGTCCACCGGGACGTGAGGCATATCCTGGAGATGTATTCTATCTTCACTCTAGATTATTAGAGCGTTCAGCAAAAGTAATTAACAACGATGAAATTGCTAAAGGAATGAATGACCTTCCAGCGTCTTTAAAAGACAAGGTAAAAGGAGGAGGTTCATTAACCGCCTTACCAATTATCGAAACACAAGCTGGTGATGTATCGGCTTATATTCCAACGAATGTAATTTCGATTACTGATGGACAGATTTTCTTAGATGGAGATTTATTCAACTCGGGGGTACGTCCAGCGATTAACGTAGGTATTTCGGTATCTCGTGTTGGAGGTAATGCTCAGGTAAAATCAATGAAAAAAGTATCAGGTACACTTAAGTTAGATCAAGCACAATTCCGTGAATTGGAAGCATTTGCTAAGTTTGGTTCTGACTTAGATGCAGCGACTTTAAATGTAATTGAAAAAGGGAAACGTAATGTTGAAATCCTTAAACAAGCACAAAACGATCCGTTTACAGTAGAAGATCAAATTGCAATTATTTATGCAGGATCTAAAAACTTATTGCGTGAGGTACCAGTAAAAAAAGTAAAAGAATTTGAAGCAGATTTTATCGAATTCTTAAACGCTAAACATAAGGATACGTTGAATACCTTAAAAGCTGGTAAATTAACCGATGAGG
>JAJRQR010000193.1 GCA_024280145.1 Bacteroidota bacterium | reverse complement strand
ATTTTATTTTAGCTGGAAATGATGGAGGAGCTTATATTTCTGAAAATGGTGGAAATACCTGGTCACATTTTAATAACATTCCTATTACACAGTTTTATAATATCGAGATTGATTTTCTTCAACCAAACAACATTTATGGAGGTACTCAGGACAATAATACCATTAGAACGCTAACTGCTGGCACCAATGATTGGAATTCAGTTTGGGGAGGTGACGGTTTTCACGTAAATATAGACCCTGTGGATAATAATTTTATTTATGTGGAATCTCAATGGGGAAACCTTAGAAAATCCTCTAATGGAGGAAATTCTTTTAATGGTGCAACTGCTGGATTAGATTACGATCGTACCAATTGGAATACACCTGTAATTATTTCGCCCTTCAATTCAGAAATCATTTATTATGGCGCAAATAAATTATATACCTCAAACCGAGCAACAGTATGGTCAGCAATAAGTCCAGATTTAACCAATGGACAACACCCAAGTGGATCATTATCGTATGGTACTCTTACGGCAATTGCTCCATCTTATAATAACCTTGATGTTATTTATACAGGAAGTGATGACGGAAATGTACAAGTTACTTTTAATGGCGGAACTTCCTGGGAAAATGTAAGTGATAATTTACCAAATAGGTATGTAACTTCAATTGCAATTTCTCCAAATGATGATTTTACTGCTTATGTAACTTTTTCTGGATACAGCGTTTTAGATTATACGCCACATATTTTTAAAACTACCAATGGTGGCACAACTTGGACAGATATTTCATCAAATTTACCTAGCATTCCTGTAAATGATGTGATATTAGATGCTGAACAAAATTTGATTTTCCTAGCAACAGATTTAAATGTTTGGTATTCTGAAAGCGATGGGGCTATTTGGAATATCCTCGGAAATGAACTTCCTTTTACCATCATACGAGATTTAAAATTACATAAACCTACCAATATATTATATGCAGGAACTTTTGGAAGGTCCATACATAGCTATGATATTAGTTCGTTAATTTTAAGTAATGGAGATATTTTACTTTCTGAAAATGAAGTAAAAATATATCCAAACCCTGCGAATAATGAATTTAAAATAGACCAACCTTTTCAAGGTGAAGGAAATATAATAATGTATGACATTAATGGAAGAATCGTAAAAACATTGTTCCAAGGAAATTTTGAAAGTCAATCAATTCTGAATTTTACAAGAGAAGGAATATCATCTGGGATTTACTTTATTACAATTAAAACAAACACAAATTCAATTACAAAAAAGCTAATCCTAGAATAACAGAGACTTATAAAAAATTTAGTAATTCGGAAGCTTCTTTTAATTCTTTAAATTTAGAATGAACCACCTCATCCGCTACTTTTTCGTGTTCCCAAGTGGTATGAAACGGAATGTAAATAGCAGAAGCTCCTATTTCTAAAACGGGTAGAATATCTGATTTTAAAGAATTTCCAATCATTAAAAACTCTTCGGGCTTGCAATCTAAATGCTTGATGAGTTTCTGATAATGCTTAGGTTTTTTATCGCTCATCACTTCTATATGATGAAAGTATTTTTCCAATCCAGATTTGATTAATTTTCGTTCTTGGTCTAATAAATCTCCCTTAGTTGCCATTACCAATTTATACTTTTTTGAAAGCACTTTTAAGGTTCCTTCTATATCGTCTAAGAGTTCGATAGGTTTGTTTAGCATTGACTTTCCTAAATCAATAATTTTTGATACCGTGGAAATTGGAATTTTATTTTCAGAAATTTTAATCGCTGCTTCAATTAAGGATAACGCAAAAGGTTTGATTCCGTAGCCATAAGTTGGAAGGTTTTGCATTTCGATTTCAAACAAAAATTTATTGCAAGTATCTTCTGGCATAAAATCTTTTAGCAATTCACAAAAATCTTGCTCCGCTTTCCTGAAATACGGTTCGTTTACCCAGAGGGTGTCGTCGGCATCGAAGGCAATTACTTTTATATTTTCTAGATTCATACTAAAAACTTTTAGACCTGCCAGATTTTCCTTGTCCTCCGAAACTATTAAGCGAAGGAGGAAAACATAGCAAGTCTTTAAATTACCGAATCAACTTCTTATACTTAATGCGTTTCGGCATTAAATCGCCACCCAAACGCTTCTTTTTGTTTTCTTCGTATTCACTAAATCCTCCTTCAAAGAAATACACTTGACTATCGCCTTCAAAAGCTAAAATGTGCGTACAAACACGATCTAAAAACCAACGGTCGTGACTAATTACTACGGCACAACCTGCGAAGTTTTCAAGTCCTTCTTCCAAAGCACGTAAGGTATTTACATCCAAATCATTGGTAGGCTCATCCAGTAACAATACATTTCCTTCTTCACGCAAAGTCATTGCTAAATGAAGTCGGTTGCGTTCTCCACCTGAAAGCATCGATACTTTCTTGTTTTGTTCACTTCCTCCGAAATTAAAACGACTTAAATAAGCACGAGAATTTACTTGTTTCCCTCCCATCATAATCATTTCTTGTCCGTCACAGAAATTTTGCCAAATAGATTTATCTGGATCGATATTAGAATGTGCTTGATCTACATAAGCGATTTTTGCAGTTTCTCCAACAATGAATTCTCCTTTATCGGGTTTTTCTTCGTCCATTATCATTTTGAAAATAGTGGTTTTACCAGCACCATTCGGACCGATAATTCCAACAATTCCCGCTTGTGGTAAACTGAAGTTTAAATCTTCATATAATAATTTATCTCCAAATGCTTTTGAAACCCCTTTGGCTTCAATCACATTAGTACCTAATCTTGGACCATTAGGAATGTAGATTTCCAGTTTTTCGTCCAATTGTTTTTGATCTTGGCTCATCAACTTATCATAATTTTTCAGCCTTGCTTTTTGTTTGGTTTGCCTTCCTTTTGCACCTTGACGAACCCATTCTAATTCCCTTTCTAAGGTTTTCTGACGCTTGGAAGCGGTTTTGCTTTCTTGTGCCATTCTCTTAGATTTTTGATCTAACCAAGACGAGTAGTTTCCTTTCCACGGAATTCCTTCTCCTCTATCCAATTCTAAAATCCAACCTGCCACATTATCTAAGAAATATCTATCGTGCGTTACAGCGATTACCGTCCCTTTATATTGAGCAAGGTGATGCTCTAACCAATGTACGCTCTCTGCATCCAGGTGATTGGTAGGTTCGTCTAGTAAAAGTACATCGGGTTATTGTAATAATAATCTACACAACGCCACTCTTCTACGTTCACCACCAGATAACACATTAATTGGAGAATCACCAGGAGGCGTACGAAGTGCATCCATTGCAATTTCTAGTTTGGTGTCTAATTCCCAAGCATTTTTAGCATCGATTTCATCTTGAAGCTTCGCCTGTCTGTTCATAAGCTCTTCCATTTTATCTGGATTCTCATAAACTTCAGGTAAGCCGAACATATCGTTTATCTTATTGTATTCGTCTAGAATGTCAACTACTTCTTGAACTCCTTCTTTTACTATTTCGATAACGGTTTTGGTTTCGTCTAATTTTGGTTCTTGTTCTAAATAACCAACCGTATATCCATCAGCAAAAACTACATCACCACGATAATTGGTATCTACTCCTCCAATAATTTTAAGAAGTGTTGATTTTCCAGATCCGTTAAGGCCTAAAATCCCAATTTTGGCTCCGTAGAAAAAACTTAAATATATATTTTTTAGTACAGGAGTTTGCGAATTTTGATACGCTTTAGTTACTCCTGACATTGAGAAAATTACTTTTTTATCGTCGGACATAGTGGTTTGTGGTTTGTGGTTTGTGGTTTGTGGTTTGTGGTTTGTGGT
>JAJRQR010000015.1 GCA_024280145.1 Bacteroidota bacterium | reverse complement strand
GAAGGAAATCCATCAGGGCATTTGCAAAACCATAATGATCGGTGTTATATCCAATAAGTTTTCCTTCTTTATTAATTTTAATGGTATTTACAGCTCCAATTTTACTTGCTTCTTTGTCAATTCTGTCTAATAAAGGGATTACAGATTCTTTAAATGGAATGGTAACATTCAGTCCTTTTAAAGCCTGATTGTTTTTTATTATTTCTGAAAGTTGGTTGACGTCTGGAATATCAAAATTATGATAGGTGTCTTTTCTTTTTTCTTGCTCAAATTTTATTGTAAAAAATGTTTTAGAAAAGGAGTATCCAATATTTTTTCCTATCAAACCGTATTTAGCCATTTTTCGACATTTTAATTTTATGATACCAGTCTAAAACTAGTAGAATTAAGATACCTACAATAATAAACAAAATTGCATAAATTAATTCGTAAGAAAATTCCGATGGAAAATATCGCTCATAGCTTTTAATTATTTCTCTTCCATTTGAATCATACACCAAATTCCCTAGGTTATTCTTTTCGAATATTTTGGTTTTCCACGGCCATACAACTCCCAATGAGCCAGCAATAAAGCCTATTATTACGGCATTTGTAATCTTTCTGAAATGCTTTAATAAGTAAGCTAAAACATTAGATAAGGTAACCAAACCAACAATAGAGCCCAATGAAAATACGACTAATACTTTTAATAAATGTACACGGCTTTCATTTTCATAAAAGCTAAAGTCTCCTATAAACACTTCCGAAAAAGTATCGTACAAGGCATTTACCGAATCAACTAAAAGCAATACATAATTGCCTAATAAAATTAATATGAAAGAGCCGGAAAGTCCGGGAAGAGTCATTCCCGAAACACCAATAATTCCGCATAAAAACACGAAGTATAAATTATCGTTTTCTTTGGCTGGTTCTAAAAAACTAATACTAACTCCGATGATAATTCCGAGTAGGAGGTAGGCGATAAATTTCCGATTCCATTTGCCAAAATCTTTTGCGATGTAATAGACAGAGCCTATAATCATTCCGAAGAATGTACTCCAAACATACAATTCGTAATGAAGTAAAAAATAATCTAATAATTTTGAAATACTAAAATAACTAATAATCATTCCAAGGAATAGAAGCCCTAAAAATCGTGCATTGGTGTATTCAAAAAATTGTTTGAATCCTCTTTTAGATAACAGTAAAAATGCTTTCCGATTTATTTTTTGAAGTGAATAGATAAACTCTTCGTAAAATCCAGCAACAAAAGCAACAACTCCACCAGAAACTCCAGGGACTTTATTGGCAGTTCCCATCGCAAGTCCTTTTAAGACCAGCCATATTTTACCTGATAAAGATCGCTCGTTTGCCATTAGTCACTTTTTGTTGAAGCTGTTTTTTCCAAGATAAAAATAGTTAAAAAACCAAGAATCATAAAAATTACAGCAAACAAAAGTTGAGAGTCAATACCATTATTAATTTCTGAAAACCGAAACGGACTCACACTTTTTTCGAGTACTGTTTTATAACTTTCAAAATCGTTGACATTTTTACTCATAACAGATAATGTCCCAAAATCGGAGACTTCATTAAATATTAATTCTTTTCCTGTTTCTTTTGAAAACACAGACAATGTTTCTTTCCAAGGCCAAATTTTATTTAAGGATCCCACAATAAAACCTGTTAAAACAGCCAATGTTGTATTTTCATAGTTTTTGAATAACCACTTTAAGAGTCGGCTAAAACTTAATAAACCTACAATAGCACCGCTAAAAAATATGACTAATTTTTGAAAGTCAAAATCATGCATCGCATCACTTAACGTTTTATAGGCTCCAAGGATTACCAAAATAAATGACCCTGAAATCCCCGGTAATATCATTGCGCAGATTGCTATTGCTCCCGCAATAAAAAGAAAATAGGGGTTTTCATTGGTGCCCAAAGCAGGAATGGTTGTTATATAATAAGCAAGTAAAGCTCCAAGGATTATTGAAATAACAACTTTTAAATTCCAAGTTTTTATTTGTTTTCCGATGTATAGAATACTAGCGATGATTAATCCAAAAAAGAAAGACCAAATAAATACAGGATGATTTTCAATAAGGTATTTCGCTATTCGCATAAAACTTACAAAACTAACGGCAATTCCTGCGAGTAAAGCGACGATAAAGTTTCCATTTAATTGTTTCCAAAATTCTGAAAACCCATCGTTTTTTAGCGTTTTAAAAAGCGATAAATTAACATTACTTATGGTTGTTACCAATTCCTCATAAATACCAGAAATAAATGCAATCGTTCCTCCTGAAACTCCTGGAACTGCATCAGCTGCTCCCATTGCAAGACCTTTTGCTGTAATGGTTAAATAGTGTTTTAAATTTCTTTTTGGCATGAGAATTCTTGGTTTGTGGTTGTTTTTTTAATCATGTCTTTGCGAGCCAGTTTTGGCGAAGCAATCTCATGAAAATAGTTTTCTGCTTTTTGAATAATAGAAATAACAATCAATTATACAGCCCAAAAATACAGAAATTAAAGTGAAGGATTTTTATGTGATTTTATTATTTCTTGAACCTTTTTTGTTCGTAAACCGTAGGGTATAATTCTTCAATAATAATAAGATATTCAGCATCTAACTTTAAAGCATTTTTTAAATGAAATTCTCCTTTTCGTTTATCCTGAATATAATAAAAAACACCAGCCAATCTAAATTCTATTTCTGCACAATCTGGATAAAATTCTGCTGCTTGGTATAAATTATTTATGGCAGCTTCATATTCACCTAAATGAAGTAAAATATCATTTCTAGTAAGCCAAGTATTTAGTTCGTAGTTGCCTAATTCTATGGTTTTTCGATATCCGACTTCTGCTTCTTCAAAAAGATTAAGTCTAAAGTTAATTTTAGCATACCGTTTCCAATACAATACATTTTCATTGTCAATATTAATTGCTTTATCAATATAATAAAGTGCTTTTTGGTAGTTTTTATTCTTTAAATAATAATCGGTAATTGCAATCCAACCCTTGTCTAACAAGGCATCTTCTTCAACACATTTATTATAAAACTGAATTGCTAACTCAGGATTTCCGAGTTTTTCATAGCAGCTGCCAATTCTTAATAAAGCAAATGACGTTGGATCATCTAGACCTAAAGTTACCGTATAACTTTCAATAGCTTCACTATAACGTTTTAGTTTTTCAAGAACTTTTCCTTTTTCAAGATAAGCACCAATAAAAGTATCGTCACTTATAATAGCAAAATCGAATGCAGCTAAAGATTTTTTATATTCTTTTAGGTTGTAATATTGTTTTCCAACTTGATGCCAAGCCACTTCGCAATAAGGATTTTTATTTAAAAAACTATTTAAATATTCAATAGCGCCTTCCGTTTGTTCAAGATATTCGAAACAATATATAATATTATACAATGCCGAAAAATCTTCCTGATCTTGTTCTAAACACTGAATAAAATAATACTTCGCATTTTCAAAATCTTCTAAAAATAAATACTCCATTCCTATTAATGACAAAACGTCTGACTCATCCGTTGTAAGTTTAAAAGCAGTTTCGAGCATTTTTATTGCTTCCAAATGAAAATCTCTTCTTGAAAGGATATTTGCTTTTTGAATATAAACCTCTTCATTGGATTTTTCAATTAAGAAAAGGTTTTCAAGAAGTGCTTCAGCAGTATCCAATTCATTTTCAAAAATAAACATTTCTACTTGATATAGTTTTAATGAAGTAGAAGAAGGATGTTGCTCAAGCCCTAGTTTTGTTGCCTTTTTTGCAAGAGCCATTTTTCCGTTGTCCAAATAATAATGTATAATTTCTTCAAACTCATCGGAGTCGAAGAAAAGCACACTGTTTGTTTTTAGCATGGATTCGAAACGGGAAAGTGATAAATTGTTATGCTCGTTAGGGCTTAATTGCATTGACTTATTTTACTGTTTCTGTTATTTTAAAGATACTAATGTTGTTGAAAGTTCAATAGTTATGCCGCTTTTGTTGTTAACGGACTTATTAACACTGTTTTGTAGTCGTTAAAATACTGAATTATAGAAAATAAGCTACTGATTGTTAGCTTGAATTTGGTCTAAAACATTTAGTATTATCTGGCAACCTTTCCTTATTTTTTCTTCTGAAATGGTCAATGGAGGTGTAATTCGAATTGCTTTAGTTTCAAAAAGCAGCCAAAAAAGTAACAATCCTTTTTCTTTACAAGTTAGAATTACTTCGGAAGCAATTTCGGGAGAATCCATAAGTATTGCTAACATTAATCCTTTTCCACGGATTTCTTTAATTAGTGGATGCACCAATAATTTTCGGATTAATTTTTCTTTCTGAAGGGTTTCCGGAATTAAATCGGTTTCAGTAATCTCTTTTAAAGTCGCCAAAGCTGCAGCTGCAATTACGGGATTTCCTCCAAAAGTAGTGATATGTCCAAGTTTGGGATTGTATGTTAATAAAGACATCAACTCATTTGAAGCAACAAAAGCCCCAATAGGCATTCCGCCTCCCATTCCTTTTCCGATAGTTAAAATATCTGGAGAAATTCCGAAATGTTCAAAACCAAAAAGCTTTCCTGTTCTACCAAACCCTGGTTGAATCTCATCCAGAATTAGTAAAGCATCAACGTTATCACAACGGTTTCTAACTTTTTTTAAATACTCATTTTTTGGAAGAATAAAACCTGCACCACCTTGTATGGTTTCTAAAACAACGGCTGCAGTTTTATTGGTGATTTTTTTTAAATCGCTTTCTGAATTAAATTCGATAGACTTGCAATCTGGTATCAAAGGATAAAAAGCTTCTTTACGTTCTTCTAATCCCATAATGCTTAAAGCGCCCATTGTATTTCCGTGATAGGCCTTGTTTGCGTAGATGATTTCTTGTCTACCTGTTGCTCTTCTTGCTAATTTTATGGAACCTTCAATGGCTTCGGTACCACTATTAGTAAGGTAGGTTGTTGTTAAATTCTCAGGTAAATTATCTGAAAGTAATTTGCAAAGTTCTACAGCAGGTTCCAAAATAAACTCACCATAAACCATTACGTGCAAATATTTTTCTGCCTGATTTTTAATTGCTGAAACCACTTTAGGATTTGAGTGGCCCAAGCTACAAGCCGAAACTCCTGCAGTAAAATCTAAGTATTTTTTACCTTTTGTATCGTAAATATAAGACCCCTTTGCGTGCGAAATTTCTAACGCGAGTGGGTGAGGAGTAGTTTGTGCTTGGTATTTTTTAAAATGAATAAGCATTAATTATTTTCTTCTATTTCAGTTTTTTCTTTCTTCAAAGGAGCATCTCCTTCTTTATTTTTAAAATGCTCAGGAGAAAGTTTTGATGCTTCCGGAATAATGAGTTTGTTTTCTGGATCTTCATTAAAAAATTCGCCTTCATCTTTAGGTAAAGGAATCCCTTGAATTTTAGGAAGTATGGGAGGCGGTTTTCCGTTAAATAAATCGGATATTTTTACAAGCCTTTCTTCTCCTCGCCATTCAAAACCTGGTAATATTCTTGCATTTTCAGGAAATTGGGAAGGTGGAGTTAATTCACCTTTTACTTTTGTATTAAAACGAATGCCAACAATTTGTTGTGCTTCCAAATACATTTGAATGGTACTACTTTTTGTTGTGTTTATTCCTACTAATTCCTCTTTTTCGTTTCGGGAATAATAAATTACTTGTGTGTTTTTTTCAATGTTAATGGTGTCTAATTCATTGTTTGTAAAAAGTCCAATGAGTCGTTCTCCCTTAACTTGATTATAACCGGCGCTGTCTTTCTGAATTAAAAATGCGTTTTTAAAAACTTGTAAAGTATCTAATTCACTGGTTTTTATATTTCGTAAAAGATGAATAGTATCGCCCGTAATCTGATTCTCACCACTCCATAAAACTGGATTACGAATCAATTTTGTAATACCTGTATTTTCATTTACATAAATGGAATCGCATTTACCACTAGTTGGTTCTTCGCCTTTCAATCCTTGTTTAAAAAAACGAGCTTTGTAATATCCTCTTAAAATTCGGTTATCAGGCTTCCCTGTAATTCGAAGGGCATCTGCATGAATATAAATGGAATCGTTATCTCTAACAGTTATTGCAACCGCTCTTTTGGTAATAAAAACGGAATCTTTTTCCCTATAAACTTCAGCATAGTGACCACGTACAAAGCTGGTGTTTAAGGTATCTATCATCCGAATATTATTGGTTGCAGAAGCAAAACTACGGTTTCGGTCAAAGTAAATACTATCACCGTACATAGTTCGGTTTTCGTAATCTACTCTGGAGTTTTTTACGAAATAACCTATATCAGTTCGGGTATTATAATAACCTCTTTCACAATAAACGGTACTGGTTTCGCTAACAATAGTCGATTTTCCGTAGAGGTAAGCAACACCCGATTCTGAATAGAAATCCAATTGCTCAGAATGAATTGTATATTTTGGGTTATTGATTACTACATCTGATAGAAACTGGTATTTTTTAGATTCTGCAAAATAACGTCCAACTCTACTTGTTAAAGTACTTGCGGTATCTTTTACAGTTCCTCCGCTTCGGTAAAATGCTTGTTGTTTTATTCGGTCAAAATATAAAGTATCTGTGCGTAGCGTTGTTTTTGAATCATTAAAAAACACATCGCCACTTGCAAATGCAAATTGGGTGTTTCCGTTGTATTCCCCGTATTTACTTCGCATTTGGATGCTATCTCCTTGTGCGATTTTAACAGAGCCATAGGCTTTTACAAAGTTATCTTTAGTATAAACATAAGCTTGGTCGCACCACATTTCAACACCTTCGTGAACAATATAAACCTGTCCGGAATTATCTCGTGTGTAAATAACAGCATCTGGAAATTCGGGTTTTTTCTCCCAATAACCAGATTTTATAGAAACTTGCGTTTTTTCATTTGAAGAAATACTGTCCTTTTCCTGAGCAGAAGAAATACTTCCGAAGAACAAAAGAAAAAGAACCAATATGTATTTTTCGAATTTCAAAAAATAAAATGTTTTGTTTATTGAATAAACGAATATACTAAACAAAAGGTATTACCTGTGAATAGTTTGTGTTCTATCGGGACCTACTGAAACAATTTTAATAGGTACTTCCAATTCTTTTTCTAAGAAATCGATATAATCATTTAGTCCTTTTGGTAATTGTGAAGCATCAGTCATTTTGGTTAAATCTTCTTGCCAGCCATTCACTTCGGTGTAAATTGGACTTACATTATGTTCTTCTATATTATAAGGTAAATGCGTAATGGTATTTCCTTGGTAGTTGTAAGCGGTACAAATTTTTAATTTTTTAAATCCACTTAAAACGTCGCCTTTCATCATCATTAATTGGGTAACACCGTTTACTTGAACTGCATATTTTAATGCGACTAAATCCAACCATCCACAACGTCTTGAGCGTCCAGTTGTAGCACCAAATTCATTACCGACTCTTCCCATTGTTTCACCATCTTCATCAAATAATTCTGTTGGAAAAGGTCCACTACCAACACGAGTTGTATAGGCTTTAAAAATTCCATAGACTTCACCAATTTGGTTGGGTGCAACTCCCAAACCTGTACAAGCACCTGCTGCTGTTGTATTTGAAGAAGTTACAAAAGGATAAGTTCCGAAGTCAATATCTAAAAGTGAACCTTGAGCTCCTTCCGCTAATATTGTTTTTCCATCTTTTTGAGCTTGATAGATAAACTCTTCACTATCAATAAACGGTAGTGATTTTAAAACTTTTAATGCGGCGAAAAATTCGGTTTCTAATTCTTCTAAATCATATTCAATTTCGGCAGCGTAAAAATCGATCATTGCGACGTGTTTGTTTGCCAATGCTCGGTATTTATCTTTCCAATTCTTCATTTCTAAATCACCCACACGAATACCGTTTCTTCCGGTTTTGTCCATATATGTTGGGCCAATTCCTTTTAAAGTAGAACCGATTTTTGCTTTTCCTTTGGAAGCTTCCGAAGCAGCGTCTAGCAAGCGATGTGTTGGAAGTATTAAGTGTGCTTTTCTTGAAATGTATAAGATGTTTTTAATATCTAAATTGAACTTTTCTAATTGATCCAATTCCTTTTTAAAAATCACAGGGTCAATCACCACACCATTTCCTACAATATTTAAAGCATCTTTATGAAAAATCCCACTAGGGATGGTATGAAGCACGTGTTTTATTCCATCAAATTCCAAAGTATGACCTGCGTTTGGCCCTCCTTGAAAACGTGCGATTATATTATAATCTTTGGTGAGTACATCAACGATTTTTCCTTTTCCTTCGTCTCCCCATTGTAAGCCAAGTAATAAATCTACAGCCATAAGTTATGCTTTGTCCTGTTTTGAATCAGGTGATTTTTTATTTCCGTAGAAATAAAGTGAATGATTAAAAATTTCTATATTAAAAACTTCT
>JAJRQR010000014.1 GCA_024280145.1 Bacteroidota bacterium | reverse complement strand
TAATCTATTTGAACATTGGCAATACGAGGGTTTTTGTCCGTAGCGACTTGGTTAAGAAGAGCCGTATGAATCGAGAGGTTCACGTACGGTTCTGTGAGAGGTTTAGGGGTGAAATTCCCCTTTACCTACTCGACTTTTATTCCGAAAGCAACAGTTTTATATCTTTTTCTATGTTTTCTGAAAACCCAAAATATTCCTTTCGAACAATTCCTTTTTTGTCAATTAAAAAATATCTTGGATAACTATTAACACTATAATTTTCTAATAATTTTTTATTCCCGATTAGATTTGTGAAAGTTGTTTTTTTCTTTTCAATTAATTTGATTGCACTTTCTTTATCTTGAGTTAAAATTCCAATTACTTGAAGTTTTTCAGGGTATTTATTTTTCAATTTTTCTACTTCTGGAAATGATTTAATACACCAACCACACCAAACTTCCCAGAAGTCAATTAAAGTTAGTTTGTTTATTTCCAAATTGACTATTTGGTTTTCATCGAGTAAATTCGGCAAGTTAATTTCTGGGAATTTTTTATTTAATATTGCATTTGGTTCATCTATTTCAGGTTGAATAACCTCAAAATCTATAATACTTTCTTTTATTGATTTTATTGATTTTTTTACATCAGAATTTATTTTAATATCTGAAAGTATATATTGTGTAAAACCTTTGTTGCCAAGAGTTTTAGAAGAAATGGTGACTTTTGTGGGAAAGTAATTATCTTTTGTTAATTCAATAGTTTTTAATATATCTGTGACATTAAAAACAGTATCGTTTTCAAATTGATAACGTAAAATGTATTTGTCATCATTTTCAATCAATTCTACGTTTTTATAAACACTATCAAGATAAAATATATGTTGCAAGATCATTTGACCTCCGGGACTTCCGATTATTCCTCTTGGATGTTCTATTGCATATTTTTTCTCATTTCTTAAAATTTCAAATCCATTATCATTGTCATAAAGATATTCTTCGTCAATGTCGTTTCGTTTGCCATAAAAAGAAAATCCATAAATTTCATCCTCATTCTTTTTTTCGATTAGAGCATAACCTTTGTTATTCCATACCATACTTCCTCGACTGAAAGTGTCAATTCTTTGTATGTTATATTCTACTTTTTTAATTTTATTAGAATATTCTTTAAAATTAGAAGAAACAGTATTGAAATCAATTTTCTGCTCTTGTTTACAACTCATTAAAAATGATGTAATTATTATTAATAATGTTATTTTTTTCATTCGTTCTTAAATTACTGGCAACGGTTGGTATATGAAAAGTAGCAGTTAAATATGAACTAGTTTTTCAAATTAAAAACAAAGATAGCAGAAAAGTACAAACCTGTTGGCTAGTACTTTTCTGCTATTTTTTATATACCGTGTTATGCAACGAATTTTGTATTTCAGTTCTTTATAAACCTTCTTATTGCATTACGCCCAAGATTGTCTTCAAATCTCATAAAATAAATGCCTCTATTAAATTTTTGCACATCAATTGAATTATTACTTAATTCCGAATCATTTATTGATAAAATAAGTTTACCATTAATGCTGTAAATGAAAATATTGAAATCATTTATGCTGGTTTTTGAAGCGATGAATAATTCATCCTTTACTGGGTTTGGGTAGACCTCAAAAGATAAATTGTCAAAATATTGAATCGATAAAATTTCATTACCATAGATGGCAATATCTCCTAATGAATTAACAACTGTTAAAGTTAGTATCCCATTTTCTGTAGTAAAAGAATATGAAAATGGATTTTTTGCAAAATGTTGCGAATTAAAAAAAACTGAAAAATAGTTTATACCAAAAGTGATATTTGTTGAATCTAAACAATCTCCAATTAAAATTGAAGGGTTATCTTGTAAAGTGAAAATATTCGAAACCAAATCATATTCTATTAAGGAATCTGTAAAATCACAATAATTGATGCTAACAATATCAATTAATTCAAAAAATTGAATTGTACCAGTAATTTGTTCTGTAACTACATTTGGCGGAAAAATATCGTTACCATCTATTACAACTTTTTGTAAATACCAAGTATTTTCAAAAAGTTGAGGGTCTTGTGCATAACTTGAAAGTGATGCAAATACAATTAATAATAATATTTTTATTTTTTTCATAACCTATTGTTTTATAAGAGTTTTTGAATTTTGCACTTCACCATCACACACTAAAATGATGTTATATAAACCAGTTGTATAAGTAGAAACATCTATGTTAGTGCTAGATGGTTCTATATTGAGAATGTAATTATCACTGCTTCCTGTATTCATATTTACTACCATAACATAGGCTGAACTTGCTCCGTCAGCTAAATAATTAACAGTAACTTGGTTTGAAGATGGGTTGGGTATTAAACTTTCTAACTTATATGGATTTACTGTTATTTCTACTTCATCATAATCTTTAAAACCGTCAATATTAGATATTATTTCTAACCTGTATTTTATGGTTATATCTGGCGATATAGTTAAATCTGTTCCTGTATAAATAAGATTTCCTTCGGGGTCGTACCAATTATAAACAGCATCTTCATTTATTTGACCTGCACTAATGGTTATAGTTTCGTTTTTGTCTATTTCTTCATCATTACCTGCATCTGCTGTAAAACTATCTCTTGGTTTTTTTCTTACTTCAAAAGTTTCTCCGCCTATAATTTCGTTGGTAATAGCATCTCTTTGAATGAGATGATATATAAATTCTCTTTTATTGGTTAGTTCTTTGGTTAAAAAATTAAAAGTAAGATAAAGCGTTCCTATTTCATTTGGGTCTAAAATAATATTTTCAAAGAGAGCGTTATTATCCGATATTATTCTTTTACTAGCAAATTTTGTCGAATCTGTGTTTTGTTCTATTCTTCCACCTTCTACCCAAGCATTATATAAAATATCATCCATCTCGATAGTAACTTCTGCTTCTTCGTAAATAGATTTTCCTAGTTCATTTGTTTCTTTAACTAGCTCTAATGTAAATGCTTTTTGTTGACTGAAATAATTACCGACAGCAACAACGCCACCGATTGGAGAGGGAGTATCATCGGGTATTATATCTACGACGGTTGTATTTTTCCAAGCGATATTATTATTGTTCAATACATTTTGAGTAATAGCTTCACCCTCAGGAAATGTCATTGGGTCATTAGGAGTGTCTATTCTAGCCAATAAACAAAAATGCCAAGGATTTTCATTTATATTAATATAATCTTCGGGATTTGGCATATCATTCCATTCATACTCAATGATTGCTTCTTGACCAATCTCTAAAGGAGGGATAGTTAGTGTTGCAATTTCATCTCCCATTAAAACATCTTGATTAGTGTCATCGTCGTGTACATACAAGGTCCCGTCCCAATGTTCTGGCCAAGAAAGTGCTGTATTTGCTTTTGCCCAGTAAAGTTTTAAATTATCTGTACCAGTAGAAACTTCACAACTATTGTTGGTTACTCGTACATAAACATAGTTTGGGTTATTAGGGTCGTATTCTGGATTTTCATGTACTTTTGTTAGCAATCCATCATTTTGATTACGTACCCAAATATCCGAGCTTCGCCAAGGGTGCTCCGTTTCTGTATCTGGTTCTTCAAAAACATCTAAGTTAGAATTTTGCATAGCAAGGTCTATTCCTACAGTTGGGTTTAACATACATTGGGCTTTTAAAACCGCTCGGTAAGCATTGACTCTTCCTGTTCCTAATTGTCCAATGAGTGTTTCGTTGTATGGAATATTGTAAATATCATCGGTAGTACTTTCTATAATATTTTTTACTTCTACAGCAGAAAAGTCAGGGTTTATAGAGTATATTAATGCTCCTAATCCAGAAACAATTGGAGCTGCTGAAGAGGTTGCTCCACTAAGTTTATAACCAGATGGATAGTTCCCATAATCCTCAGTAGCATAAAAAATGTATTGAGATGGTGCACAGACATTAATTTTGTCATTATGTGTATGTGAAACAGTATTATTTGGGTCATCTGGAAAGAAATTATGTACATCTTTCCATGAACGATATGCTGGCAAATCAGGATGTATATGTCCAATTGGGTATCTATTTCCAACTGTTGTAACAGAGATGACACTTTCAAGAGAAGCAGGGTATGCATAACCATGACCATTTCCACAACTAGCGTTACTGCTTGGGCCATTACCTGCTCCGGCTACAACCAAAAT
>JAJRQR010000192.1 GCA_024280145.1 Bacteroidota bacterium | reverse complement strand
GCACTAAAGGCAGTAAAGAACCAACCTCCAATTACATTTAAAACTCCGGCAACTCTGTACACAGCACTTTCTCTTCCCCAAGCTCTATCTGCCAACGAAGTACCCATTGCCACCATAAAAGTTACATAAGTAGTTGATAACGGAAGTTTCATAGAAGTAGCAATTGAGATTAAAATACCTGCCACCATTAAGTTTACTGCTGCACGAACCATATCGAATGCAGGAGCGTCCTCTTTTTTATCTAATATTTTCGTTAAAGTAGGTTTTTCAAAACTTTTGTTTATTCTTTTTTGAACAGATTCTGGCATTAAAGAGTTATTATATTTTGAAAACAAGGTGGTCAATCTCACCAAGCCTCTTGCTATAAAATTAGGCTCAAAACGTTCTTTTACAGAATCTTGACTTGAAAGATCAATAGATGTTTTTAATACTGCTTTTGCTTTTTTTGAAAACCATAATGTCAATACCATTACAATCCCAGCTGCAAATAAAAGCAAGGTTGGAGTAGGTACTTTTTTAGACATTACTTCCATACTAAATTCTGTAGCGGCTACACCCGAAGCAGCCCAAGCTTCATACGATTGCCAAGCTGCGATTGGTACACCAATAAAGTTCACTAAATCGTTTCCTGCAAATGCCATTGCAATCGCAAAAGTCCCTATAACAATAATAAATTTATACACATTTACTTTAAGAACATTTGTGAATAGAGTAGAAATACCTGTCCAAATTATAAAGCTAATAGCTACAATTAAAACCGTATTATCTGAAACATAAGCTTTAAATTCTGCTGAAGTAAAACTAGCGCCTTTTAACCCTTTAATTAAAATGAAATAGGTGATGGCTGTCGCTGCAATCCCGCCAAATAAAGCCGAAACCCATTTTGCTTTTTGTTCAAATTTAAAGGTTAATAATAGCCTCGAAATAAACTGAACAAAAGCACCAACAGAAAAAGCGACGACTACAGAGAGTAATATTCCGAAGATAATTTCACCTGCTTTGGCAGTATTTATATACTGTCCTAAATCTGAAATAGTTTGAGAACCTGAATGACTAATTTTAATTAAAGACATTACAACGGCAGCTCCTAATAATTCAAAAACGATTGAAACTGTTGTTGATGTAGGCATTCCCAAAGTATTAAAGAAATCTAATAGTAGAATATCGGTAATCATAACCGCCATAAAAATGACCATAATTTCGTTGAAGTAAAATTCGCTTGGCATAAAAATACCTTTACGTGCTACTTCCATCATTCCGCTAGAAGATAACGCTCCAAAAGCAATACCTAAGCTGGCAACTACCATAATGGTTTTAAATGAAACGGCTTTAGATCCAATAGCTGAATTTAAAAAGTTAACCGCATCGTTACTAACTCCTACTACTAAATCTGCAATGGCTAAAACCGCCAGAGCAACTATCATTAATAAGTAAATATTGTCCATATTGTATTAAAATTTAAGGTTGTAAATATCTTGTTTTTATCCCGAAAGCTGTCGGAATGATTGTTACTAAATTGTTATTAAAAATCTATTTGCATTCTCATTTGAATGTTGGATGCATTCCCAGTATCGGTTACTTTTACAAAATCGTAATTCACCATAATTCTTGCAACAGGGTTTAAATACCAGTTTAATCCAATGGTAATATCCCTTTGCTCGCCACCAAATACATCTTCACTATTTAGGTTTGAATTGGATAAACGTACCGCAACTTCAAAAGCTCCAGCACCATCTTTTCCGAAATTCTTATTTGGTTTTACTCTTCCAAAACCAGAATAGGAGCTTTTATATTTTTTGCTTTCTCCAGTTATATAGTAGCTTACTTGTCCGTAATAGCTATCAAAAATATAGTTGTCAATTGGGTCAGTATCTATTTTTTTATAAGTTCCAGTTATATATTCTGCTTGGAACGAAAAAGATTTATAAACAAAAGCAGCTTCGAAATTGGTAAGGTTGGCGTGTTGAATATCTTCTATAACTCCCGTATTTATATATTTTGGTCCGAGATGTGCTTCAGGTCTTGAAGAAATTTTAAATGTGTTGTCATCAGTATTTCTGAAGGAATGTCCAACACCAATATGAAGCAATTGTTTCTTTTCCGAATTATTTATTAGTAAACCTGTAATTCTTCCTGTTAATACGTAACCATCATTTGCATCTCGATCGTTTCCGTTAGCACCAGAATTTCTAAAAGCTCCCGCTTGAGCAGAAAAACGTTTATTAGAAAAATCATTGAAAAGGATGATACCAGAGTTTCGTTCTTGAGCAAAATCGGTTGCCAATACACGTTCCATAAACGTGATGTATTTGCTACTGGTAAGTGCGTCTAAACGAAACGGTTCTTTTACATTACCAATTCTAATAGTTCCAATACCAGGAATTCCTTTAATACCTACATAAGCATCTTTAATTAAGGTAATTCCTCCAGCATAATCTACTTGAAGTTTAAATTCTACATTTTTATAAATGGTTCCTCCCATATAAAAACGAGCACGTCTAATTTCGGTTCCGCTGGTACTTCTAGTTCTCCAAAATTTTCATCCATATCGGTATTTTGAAAAAAGTAAGCGTGATCAATCATAACCCGACCCCCAAATTTTAATTTAAAGTTTTTGTCTAGACTTTCTACTTTAAAGCCATTATCCCATTTAATAGAAAAAGGATTTTCTTTTTTTGTTTCAGTGCTTTCTTGAGAAAAGCCAAAGAATGACACAAAAAAGGTTGTTAATAATAGTACGTATTTGATTTTCATATTCTTTTATTTAAAAATGAAAGTCCACTTGTAATCTGAATAATAGATTATCGCTTATTTTGTCTAATGTTATATAGGTAAAGTCACTTTGTACCTTTAATTTATGACCTAAAATATATTTTGAAATTCCAAAAGTATATTGATTGCTAACATCCTTATTTACTAGGTCTATGCTAGAATATCTTCCTGTAAACTCAAAGTTGCTTTTTAATAAATAACCGGCTTGTAAGTTCAATCCGCTTCCTTCTTTAACAACAACTCCTGTTTCTGTTCCGTCAGAGTTTTTTACAATTGGATCGTCTGCGGTTCGGTAGGCATATTCACCCATAAACGAAAAGCCTTTGTATTTAAACATAGTATCCACAAATAGTGTTGAAATATCTGTTTCAAATAAACCCGAATCTATTTCCATATAAACTCCTCGGTTACTTAAACTTCTAACTGCGTTTTTGTTGATGTCGTAAACAATCCCAACAGCTAATTTTGGTATGGTTTCACGCGACAAATCACTTCCTTTATAGTCCCCTTTTTTTGTGAAAGTTCCAAAAGGTAAAAATTCAACCCTTCCTGTATATTGATGTCCGCCTAGATTTCCTGTAACAACATTTCTCCCTTCTCCTTGTGATAAGGCAAATTTTTCACGAATTATAAAATTATTTCCAATTTTAAAATGATGCCTTAATTGAAACCCAAGATCTCGATCAATATTAAAAGTAGCATTTAGAATTGACCGATCAACCAACTGTAAATTTGCTGAGGATATTACACGCTCCACATTTCCTGGTAATTTGGTTTGACCAGCCCATAACACTAAATTTCCGTAAAAGTTCCATTTAAGGACAGCATCCATAATAATTCTTGGAGCATCTTTTGTGTAACGTGATATCCCAGAGATATCTCTGTTTGATAATCCCAACTCAATTTTGTACTTTAATTTAGGAGAATATGCAAAACCACTAAATTTTAGTCTAGCTCTTCTAACTAAAAAACTGGTGTTACCACTTCCGAAAGAATTATCTTCATATTTCCAATTAGAAGTTGTTAAAAACTGAATTCTTGGAGCAAATTTTATACTGAAGGAACTGTCTTTTGCAACAAAATTTATAAGTCCTTTGCCAAATTTTGTGTCACTGATTTCTTGTGATTTTCCTAAATAAGAAAATAGTATAAATACACTTAAGAGTAGTAATTTTAATTTCATTAGATGTAAATCGTTATTAGTTTTTGTCGCTGCAAATAACCAACTCCAATGTTATCTTAATGTTACCAAATGATTAATTTAAGACTATTATACTAGGTTAATGAATACTAAAATTAAAATATTTTTAGTTTATTAAAAAATAACTTGCAAAACAGATAGTAATACTATTATATTTGCAACCAAAATGAAAAACATTCAATTACATATAGAAGTAAACCCAGACTTATATCTGAAAAACCCTGATTCTACAGACTTGGGCAAAAAAATTATAAGTAATAGTGTTAAATTGATCAATGATATAGGTTTTGATAATTTTACTTTTAAAAAACTAGGTATTCAAATAGAGTCTCCCGAGAGTTCCATTTATCGTTATTTTGAAAATAAACATGCGTTGTTAATTTATTTAGTTTCTTGGTATTGGAGCTGGGTAGAATATTTATTGGTTTTTTCAACAGTAAATATTGATTCTCCTTCCGAAAAATTAAACCGTTCTATTAAGGTATTAACAGGGCCTACTTTGGAGAAATACCCAACAACTTATATGAATGAAGAATTGTTAAGTCAAATTATTATTACTGAATCTGTAAAAGCATATCATACAAAGAACGTGGACGATGAAAACAAAAAAGGCTATTTTAAAACCTATAAAAAGGTAGTGCAACGAGTAAGTGATTTGGTGTTGGAAGTTAATTCGGGTTATAAGTTTCCAAATATGCTTGTCTCGACAGTAATTGAAGGGGTTCATCAACAAAAATATTTTGCAGAACATTTACCGGCACTTACTGATGTTACAAAAGGCAAAGATAGCATTGCTAAGTTTTACACCAATATGGTAAATACAATTATGGTGTAATGGAAGTAATATCAACATATATAATCACAAACATTCAACATATAAAAAAGACTGTTATAGCTAGTCTTTTTCTTGTTTTTTTAGTTGCAAGTCCAGCTCTTCAAGTTTCGAGTGCCTTCAAAAACATAAAATTAGAAATAGTAGATATTTCAGAAAAAGAAGAATCATCTAAACAAGAAAATATTTCAGAAATAGAAAAGGACAAACTAATTCTTCAGATTCTTGATGGACTATCAGTACAAACTAATTATTTAAAATCGTCTTTATTTTACGAGGCTCATTCCTCTTATTTGAATTACCATAAAGACATTCATTTACCTCCACCCGAACATTTTTCCCGTTTTAAATCAACTCTTAGGTTTTATAGTTAAGGGTGTTTTCTGATTATCTAAAGACAAAATGTTTTTAGAGACCCAAATTATTATCATTTTTTAATGTTACCATTTATTCTAAATAAAGAGTATGTGTAAGATTGAAATAAATTCAAAATAAATAAAAATATGAATACAAATAAAACAAACCCTTTTAAATATTTAAAAAACGACATACCAGCAAGTATAGTGGTGTTTTTCGTTGCGCTTCCTTTATGTTTAGGAATCGCATTAGCCAGTGGAGCCCCATTGTTTTCAGGATTAATAGCTGGTATTGTGGGTGGTATTGTTGTAGGGGCTTTAAGTGGCTCAAAAATTGGAGTAAGTGGACCCGCAGCAGGATTAGCAGCTATTGTTTTAACTGCTATTGGAACGCTAGGAGGATATGAAAATTTTCTTGTTGCCGTAGTTTTAGGTGGAATTATACAGATAGTTTTTGGAATATTAAAAGCTGGAGTAATTGGTTATTTTTTCCCTTCTTCTGTAATTAAAGGGATGCTAACAGGAATTGGTATAATAATTATACTAAAACAAATTCCACATTTCTTTGGATACGACCCAGACCCTAGTGGAGATTTTGCCTTCTTTCAAGTGGATGGCCAAAACACGTTTTCAGAAATTATAAACTCAATAAACCATATACAATTAGGTTCGCTACTTGTAGGATTTATAGGTTTGGCAATTTTAATATTATGGGATAAGGTTTTGTCTAAAAAAGCTAAAATATTTCAACTAGTACAAGGGCCTTTAGTGGCAGTTGTGGTTTCAATATTATTTTATGTTTTAACAAAATCTAACGATACTTTAGCAATTGCAAGTTCTCATTTGGTAAGTGTTCCTGTGCCTGATAGTGTGGATTCTTTCATTGGTCAATTTAGTTTGCCAAACTTTAGTGCGATATCAAATCCAGCAGTATGGGTTGTTGCGTTTACGATAGCTTTGGTTGCAAGTTTAGAAACATTATTATGTGTAGAAGCAACCGATAAACTTGATCCGCATAAAAATGTAACTCCCACCAATAAAGAATTATTAGCTCAGGGAACAGGAAACATTATCTCTGGTATGATTGGTGGACTTCCAATAACTCAAGTAATTGTACGAAGTTCAGCAAATATTCAATCGGGAGGTCGAACAAAAATGTCAGCTATAATACACGGTTTACTTCTTTTAATCTCCATACTTCTTATCCCAACATTACTTAATATGATACCCTTGTCTGTACTTGCAGCCGTGTTATTTATTGTAGGTTGGAAATTAGCTAAACCAGAATTATTTAAGAAAATGTATATCTTAGGTTGGAAACAATTTGTGCCATTTGTAATTACAGTTTTAGGAATTGTTTTTATCGATTTACTTTACGGATTAGGAATCGGATTGGCCGTAGGTATTATCATAGCACTTAGAAATAGTTATAAAAACTCTCACTTTTTACACAAAGAAGGAGAAGATGTTGACGATGGAAAAATAAAGATGACTTTGGCTGAAGAGGTAACGTTTTTCAATAAAGCAACAATTTTAAAAGAGCTTGATAATCTTCCAAAAGATTCATACTTAGAATTAGATGTAAGAAAAACAAGACATTTAGATTATGATGTCATCGAAATCTTAGAAGATTTTGCATTTAAAGCTAATGAAAGAAATATTAATATAAAATTAATTTCTGAAAGAGGAATTGTTGAAAATCCTCCGAGTTATATAGAATTTTTCAAATTAGATAAAATTAAAGATTAAATCAATTAAATAAAAAAATAAAAATGAGAACAACAACAATTACAAAAGAAGCGCAAAGTGTATTGTCTCCAGCCTCTGTATTAACAGATTTGTTAGAAGGAAACAAAAGATTTATTGAAGCTAAAAATGAAAAAGTAGATTATTTATCGCAGGTAAAACTTACAGAATCAGGACAATTTCCTAAGGCAGTAATTTTATCTTGTATAGACTCTAGAGTTCCTGTAGAATTACTCTTCGATCAAAGTATTGGTGATGTATTTGTTGCCAGAGTCGCGGGTAATTTTGAAAATGTAGATATTTTAGGAAGTATGGAATACTCTTGTAAAGTAGCAGGCAGTAAACTAGTTTTTGTTTTAGGTCACGAATCTTGTGGTGCTGTAAAAGCAGCCTGTGATGGAGTAGAATTAGGGAACATTACCGAAATGCTTGCAAAAATAAAACCCGCTGTACAACTTGCATCTATAGAAGAAAAAGGAGAAAAAAACTCGTCAAATAAAAAATTTGTTGATAATACCATTGTTAATAATGTGCAACTTACTATTGATAGAATTCGTGAAAAG
>JAJRQR010000191.1 GCA_024280145.1 Bacteroidota bacterium | reverse complement strand
TCGGCAATCACCAACCCTATGGAAGCTTCTTCGTTGTGAGCAGGTATGATGACTTTAATGTTTAGCTGCATTTAAATTTTGTTGTAGACCTACTAGGTTTTCAAAATCTAGTAGGTCTTTTAGGTAGTTTATTTTTTATTAACTAAAATAATTGCGAAAGGTATTATCATAAAAGACCTGTTATATTAACATCTCTTTTAAAAGATTCAATATCGCTCCATTCTTTAACTTTTTTGTCGAATTTATATTCTTCAGCTTTTACAATTTCATTGTTTTTATAATAGAAGCAATATCCGTTTTTTTGACCGTTGGTCTTTTGGTGTTTTTGATTGATTTTACCAGCCTTGTCGTAAAAAATCCACCAATTATTTCGAGAGTTACCTACATAATGTCCTTCACTTTTTATAAATCCATTTTTATAATAATAATGCCAATAACTTACTTTTTCATTTCTTAAATAGTGTCCTTTGTTTTTAATATTTCCATTTGGGTAATAAAAAATCCAATAATCTACTTTTTGATTATTATTAATCCATCCTTCTTCCATTAACACGCCATCTTCAAAATATTTTTTTTGATATGTTTTTTGGGCAAAAATAGATATGGAAAATAATAATGTAATAACAAGTGCTTTCATCTATTTCTGATTAATTAACGCCATCAAATCTACATCATTTCCTAATAAAATATCATTCGGATTTATTCTTCCTAATTCAGGACCATTTTCCAATTTAAGAACTCCTCTCGGACAAACTGCAGAGCAAATGCCACAACCCACACAACTGGCTCTAACAATGTTTTCGCCTTTTTGAGCATAGGCACGAACATCAATTCCTTGTTCGCAATAGGTAGAACAATTCCCACAGGAGATACATTGTCCTCCGTTGGTGGTAATTCTGAAACGGGATTTAAAACGTTGTACGATTCCCATATAGGCAGCCAATGGGCAACCAAAACGGCACCAAATTCGGTTTCCGAAAATAGGGTAGAAGCCTGTACCAATTACTCCTGCAAAAATAGCTCCGATTAAAAACCCATAAATATCTTGAATGGTTTGGGTTTTAATTCCGAGTACTTCTTGGCTTCCTGAAAAGTAAGAATATAGCGTAAAACCAGTCATTATTAAGGCAAAAACTAAAACAGAATGAATTAACCAGCGTTCCAATTTCCAGGATTTTACTGTTTTATTGGAAAGCTGTCGATACGGATCGCCCAAAGTTTCTGCCAATCCGCCACAACCACACACCCAAGAGCAGTACCATCTTTTTCCGAAGAAATAAACCATTATTGGAACGATAACTAGAGTTAGAATAATCCCCCAAATAAGGATAAAAAGTCCAAAACCGCCACTTGCTAACAACTGGTCAAGATTCCAACTAAAAAAGAAATCGTAATCTAAAGGGAAGGCATTTTTAAAGTCATACCAAGGCTTTTCAAAGCGAACTAATATTTCAGGAATTAAAAAAGCAAAGACAATTTGAAAGAACAAAACTGAAGTCGTTCGTAATATTTGATATTTGTTATGACGATATTTAATATACATTCTAATCGCCATAACGGTCATTACAGAACAATACAGAAAACCATATAAAAACCACTGACTTGCCAAGTTCCCACTTAAACTTTCGCTTATTGGATCAACAATATAGGTCCAGTTTACAATGTAATCGGGTGCAAAATAAAGCAACAAATAAAAACTTACTAAAAAAACAAAAACCATCCAGCCTAATATGCTTTGTCCATTGGTAGCAGAACTGTGAAAAATTCCGTTGTTTTTAATTCCTTTGGGGCCTAACAAAACCACATTGGGGATAATGAAAAGCAAAGCTCCAATAATTCCTAAGCCAAAGGTGAGCCACCAGAAAAACCCTTTGTTTTCTTTGACTATCCCTGTACCAGATTCCTTAGCTAATTGGTAAGAAAAGCTATGTGGCTTGTCCCAAATTACTTGATCCCATTCACTATTTTCTTTATGAATTTTATTAGCATTTTCTAATGCTGAAATGGTTTTTGAAGAAAACTCAAACGGACTTTTAAATTCCTTCCCAACAACAATTTCTTTCATTTGAGAAATAAATAATTCACTTTTTATTCCTTTGTTAGAAATAAATTTTTCAAAACCAGAAAGAGTTACTTTATAGCTTCCAAGAAATATCAAGGAAATAAAAATCCCCAATCCCGCTAAAAATATTCCTAATCCTATTTTTTGAATTGTCTTCATATTTATGCTTGGAGATTAAAGATTCGTTTCCAACTTTTTTTCTTCAATTGAATGTTGGTATTGTTCTCTTTGTTGAATTTTGAAACAATTTCCTTTTCGTGAAGTTGATAAAATTCTGGATCAAAATTGGCATCGGCAAGATGTTCTAAAACATATTCAACGGATTGTTTTTTAGTTAATATCGAATCGAAAAACTCGTGTCGCATCCTAATTCCGAAGGTATTAATACCAATAAATTCATGCGTGTTTTTATCATAATTAATATGAATACATTTTTTACCCTCTGGATGTTCCCAATAAAAACGAGCTTCGTTTTCTTTTGGTTGTGCCCAAACCCAGCCATAAGTTTGATATTCTAAATCTAGAAATTTAGCGGAATTAAACCAGTGTCCGGGTTTGTATTCGGTACGATTTCCACAAAGCGTTTGCGCTAATGTTTCGCCCATCATTCTGCCTGTGTACCAAACGGCTTCAATAGGTCTTCGCTCATCAATTGCTTCGTTTTGCTCTGCACAATCACCAATTGCGAAGATGTCTTTAACGTTGGTTTCTAAAAAATGATTCACTTTTATACCTCTTCCTAAATCAATTCCAGATTCTTTTAAGAAGGAGATATTTGGAGAAACTCCAGCGGTTAATCCAACCACATCGCAAAGAATTTCTTCTCCGGTTTCGGCAATGACTATTGCACGTGCTTTTCCATTTTCATCGGAAAGTATTTCTTTTAAATTGCAATTTAATCGTAAGTCTATATGATGTTCTTTAATGTGTTTATTAATCATTTCAGATTCTTCAGAAGGTAAAACTCCGTTCCAAAAACTGGACTCACGCACTAAAAATGTTACTGGAATATCGCGGCTTCGAAGCATTTCTGCCATTTCAATTCCTATTAATCCTCCACCTACGATTACGGCTCGTTTACAAGTTTTATTGTTGGGTGCGTATTTTTCAAGATTATCTAAATCTTGTTTGTGGTACATTCCCATAACGCCCTCTAAATCCTGTCCAGGCCATCCAAATTTATTGGGTTTGCTTCCGGTGGCGATGACTAATTTGTCGTAATTCATTGTTTCATCGTTTGAAAAAATGAGTTGTTTTTCTTCAGAATTCACCTTTTCAACAAAAGCTTGTTTGAGTTCTATATTATTCTTTTTCCAAAACCAATTTTCATAGGGTTGTGTGTGCTCAAATTTCATATGTCCCATATACACGTACATTAAAGCAGTTCTTGAAAAGAAGAATTCAGTTTCCGCAGAAATAATCGTGATTTTATGCTTGGATAATTTACGAATATGACGAGCAGTTGTTACTCCTGAAATTCCGTTACCTATAATTACAATGTGTTCCATAAATATTTGTGATATTGAAGAATATGTCGCTTATAAATGTAATAACTTAAATGCAAGTAGCAATTTAGAATAATTATAAATTTTAAATTCTTGTAAGAAGTGTTGTTTTATAACTACAAACTATATGTTATTAATTAAAGTCTTCCTTCCTGTTATGATTAAAAAAATGAGTTATAACAGGGTTAGGAAGCACAATTATTCCTTAAATTTGTAGTTCTTAAAAACTTATTAAACATAAAAATTTATTTTATGAAAAACATATTCAGTTTAGTGATGATTTTCATTACTATTTATGGGTATTCCCAAGATGTATCTGTGCCAATTAAGAATGGAAAAAAGGGAGAATTCTTTTTGTATTGGGGTTATAATTGGGATTGGTATTCAGATTCAGATATTCATTTTGAAGGTGACGATTATAATTTTGAGCTACATAAGGTTAAAGCAAAAGATCATCAAACCGACTGGAGCTTTGAACGATATTTTTATCCAGGAAATTTAACCTTGCCACAGTATAATTTGAGATTAGGCTATTATTTTACTGATCATTATAGTGTCTCTCTTGGGATTGATCATATGAAATATGTAGTCACACAGGGACAAACAGCACAAATTTCTGGATTTATTGGATCTTCGGGATCTCCCTATGACGGTGTCTATGATAATGATGAGATATTAATTGAAGAGGGATTTTTAGAGTTTGAGCATACAGATGGATTAAACTATATTAATGCTGAAATAAGAAGGTTTGATGAATTGTATTCTTTTCATAAAAATATTCAATTAAATATGTTAATAGGAGCTGGATTTGGAGCCTTATATCCAAAAACAAATACTACCCTAATTAATAAAGAACGATATGATGAATTCCATTTAGCAGGATGGGGGGGGCATGTGTTAGTTGGTATTAATTTTACTTTTTTCAGACACTTTTTTGTGCAAACTGAAATGAAAGGAGGGTTTATTAATCTACCAGATATTAGAACTACACAATATCCTTCGGATAGTGCAAGTCAGCATTTCTTTTTTGGGCAATATAATATCAATCTTGGGGGAACAATTAATTTTCTTGAAAACAAAAAGAAGAATAAAACAAAAAAACAAAAAGCTTAAATTCTGTTAAGTTTTAAGTGACTTACAAAATAAATTGTATTTTGAAATTTATTGAAAAAATCTTGAGTTGTAGTCACTCTATTAATTCCGTTATCACTATAATTAAGTGCATAGTAAAAAATATATAACAATCAATTTTTGTTAGGTAGCTAACAAATAGTTTATTTTAAGTATTGTTTTTTTGTAAAAAATATAATTATGAAAAAAACCATAGTTGCATTCCTATTATTAATTTCTACTGCTTCTTATTCACAAGAAATAAATAATTTTTTTACAAAAGCTAATCTATTTTTTAATAAAAACATTTAAAATGATAAAAAAAATAACAGTATTTGCAAGTATTATGTTTTGTGTTTCAGGGTTTTCTCAAGAAGATTCAGAAAAAACAATTAGTAATATTCAAGAATACACTCCTTCAAAATTATTGAAAAATGGTCAGTGGGATATCAAGTTTTTTAATAGTATTTATACTCAAACTAAACGTACCGATGAAAAAAGCAATTCAGTGTCAATTCCAAGAGAAACTTTCTTCACTAACACCACCGAAGTCTATACAGGTATTGGTAAAAACTCAAGAATAAATATTGGTATAATTTTTCAAGTGCGTTCTAATACTGTTGGAGGAGCAGATGTTTTTGAGGTTTTGAAATTTAGCAATAACGGAATTGATGCAAAGAGTGGCTTAACAACTATTGCGCCTTCAATAAGAATGCAACCTTTTAAAAATATTGGTAATTTTTCGTTAACAAGTTCATTGTTTATTCCTGTTTTTAAGGACAGACCCAATACGATTTATTTAGATGAAAGAAGTATAACTTGGGAAACAAAGTTTTTTTACGATAAAACCTTTTGGAAAGACAAATGGCAGCTTTTTACCGAAGCAGATTTGGGATTTAATTTTGGAGAAAAAAGCAAAGATACTAACCCTTTAGAATCTAATACCGCTGAACGCTATGCAAATAATAGTTTATTATTACCTTTAAGTGCTTTTTTAAGCTATTTTCCAAGCTCAAAAACTACGGTGTTTGTAAATGCAAAACAAACTTTTTTAGTTGATTTAGGGAATGATTTTTCTCAAAATTCTACTTCAATAGGTTTGGGTGGAAAATATCAAATAACCAATGTTTTAAACATTGAAGCTTCTTTTGATAAAATTGTGAGAGGATATAGCTTTCAAGGATTAGGACAAACTTTTAGTTTAGGTTTAAGAGCGATATTTTAATTATTGTGTATTATTTATAGAGAAAATGAAAAAAATACTTATTATTTTTATTGTTTTATGTGGGGTGAAATCATTTTCTCAAGGCTTATTAATTAATTCTATTAAAATTCAAGGAAATAAGAAAACAAAAACTTCATTTATATTAAAAATAACAAAGGCAAAACAAGGAATGGTTTTAGATTCCTTAGCTTTAGAAGAAGATATTCGGAGATTAAAAAGGTTGCCATCTGTGTCTCATGCAGATTTTCAAGTTTTAGATTTTCAAGATAACTCGTATGATGTATTATATACTATTAAAGAGAATCTAACTATAATTCCTTCAGTAAATATTTATACAACTAATAATGATGAGTTTGCCTATAGAGTTGGAATTAATGAATTTAATCTCTTTGGTCAAAATATAGCTATTGGAGGTTTTTACCAGTATGATATTTATAGCTCGTATACAATTAACTTTAGGGCACCTTATTTGTTCGGAAAGCATTTTGGTATAGCACTAAATCATCAAAATTTAACCACTCAAGAACCACTGTATTTTGATGATTCTACAGCAAATTATAGGTATAATAACACCTCTTATGAAGCTGTTGGTCTTTATGAAATTAATTTAAAAAATAGAATTGAACTCGGAATCAATTTCTTCAGTGAAAGTTATTCTTTTAAATTCGGAGATGAAAATCTAAATATTCCTCAAGAATTTGAAGTAGATAAAATACTTTATAAAACTAGTTATGAATATGCTGACCTTGATTATTTTTATTATTTTATAGCTGGTTTCAGAAGTGTTTCTAATTTTCAATATGTAACATCAAAAGATTCAAATATATCGGATTTTTTAATTTGGTATAGCGATTTTTATTACTACCAAAGAATAGGAAAAAAAGGAAATTGGGCTAATAAATTGCGTCTTGGTCTTTCTAGTAATGAAAATAGTCCTTTTGCACCGTTTACTTTAGATAATAATATAAACATTCGAGGTGTTGGTAATGAAATTGACAGAGGTACAGGAGCAATAATTATTAATACGGAATATAGACACACACTTTTTGAAAAAAATTGGTTTGTATTACAAGGAAACACTTTTGTAGATGCTGGTACTTGGCGGAATCCTGGCGGGGAATTTACTGACTTTACAAGTTCAGAAAATATTCGAATTTACCCTGGGTTTGGACTGCGATTTATTCATAAAAATATATATAATGCTATTTTTAGAATAGATTATGGTTTTGGAATAACTAAGAATGCTACAAATGGTTTTGTAATTGGTATTGGACAATATTTTTAATTTAAGAAGAACCAAAAAAGTTTAATTTTTGTTAAGATTTTAATAGCTTCATAAATAATTTGTATTTTGAAATTTATTGGTAAATCAAGCAATGTATTTAAGAACTATTATTTTCATTTTTATTCTTAGCATTTCATTTCTGAATAGCTGTGCACAAAAAGAAATCCATATCAACGGAATTAGTTTTGTGGCATCTCCAGATACATTAGCCCAAAATCATATTGATCCAATTTTAAAGATAAACGCAAATTATACCGCAATTATGCCGTTTGGGTTTATTAAAAACTTGCAACATCCAGAAGTAGTTTACAATTCAGAAAGACAATGGTTTGGTGAAACTAAAGAAGGGGTGAAGCAGTATATTGAAAAGCTTCATAACAATAAAATAGAAGTAATGCTGAAGCCACAAATTTGGATTTGGCACGGAGAATATACAGGTGGTTTAAAAATGGAGACGGAAGAAGATTGGCAACTTTTAGAAAACTCATATCGAAATTTTATTATTGATTTTGCTAAAGTTGCTGAAGAAACACAAGTCGATATTTTCTGTATAGGAACCGAGTTAGAACAATTTATTATTCATCGTCCTGATTTTTGGAAACGATTAATTACCGAAATAAAAACCACTTATAAAGGCAAACTCACTTATGCCGCCAATTGGGATGAATACAAACGAGTTCCTTTTTGGGAAGAAATAGATTATATAGGAGTAGATGCTTATTTTCCGATTTCAGAAAGTGAAACTCCAACCATTGAAGAAGCAAAACAAGGTTGGCAACAATGGAAAAAAGAAATGATTTCAGTTTCTACAAAAACAAATAAGAAAATAATTTTTACCGAATATGGATACCGAAGTGTAAATTTTTCTGGAAAAGAACCTTGGAAAAGCGACCGAGACATGGGAGAAGTAAATTTAAAAGCGCAAGAAATTTTAACCAAAGCTTTGTTTGAAGAGATATGGAAAGAAGAATGGTTTGCTGGAGGTTTTCTTTGGAAATGGCATATCAAACACGAAGGAATTGGCGGAAAAGACAATACGATGTTTACACCTCAGAATAAGCCTGTGGAGGATATTGTTAGAGGGTTTTATTTAAAATATTAAATCCATCTCTGTCTAATAACTCAAGTAATATATTTCTTGTAGTATTCATAAATGTCATCAGCTGAAGCCCCAAACCAACGCTTTACATAAATTGTCCAAAAGTGGTATTGTAAGATCCAAATTCCTTTACGTTCGTACAATCTTGCTGAGGTAGTAATCCATTCTTGAATCACTACAAATTGTTTTCTTTTAAAAAGTTCATTGATTAGAATGTTGTCTTCATAAATAATGTAACTTTCGTCATAACCCCCAATATCTTTGAATAAACCTTTAGTAATAAACTGACTTTGGTCACCGCCACGACAAGCCCGCCAAGAAAAATGAGTCAACCAAGAAGCCAATCTAAGCCACCAATGATTATGATTAAATTTCATTTTAAAACAACCTGCTAAATTTCCTTTTTCAACTTCATTAATAATTAATTGGTCAAAGTTTTTAGGAGGGAAACTATCTGCGTGAAGAAAATAGAGAATGTTTCCGGCAGCTTTTTTTGCACCAAGATTCATTTGTTTTGCTCTGCCTTTTGGGGAATTGAGTAATTGGATGTGTTTAGGGTTTCGACTGCGCTCAACCTGACATTCAACAATATTTATGGTTCCATCAGAACTCCCACCATCAACCACAATAATTTCAGCAATGTTTTTTGAAGAAGAATTCTCCATCAAATAAACCAATAAGTTCTCGATGTTTTCAGCTTCATTAAAAACAGGAATTACAATGCTAATCATTGTCTAAACATACAAATTATTGAACTATTTTTGGTTAAGATTCCAGTTATAATCCAAATAATCAATTGAAGCATCTTCATTGATTTTCACATTGCTATATTGATTAATAAACTGAATGACATCTGAATTTCCATTTACTTCAAAATCCTTTTTATACCATTTAAAGATTTTTGAAAGTTTAGGATTGGTTGGATTGGTTTCATTTTTATTCCCGTTGATAAAACTATCGGAAACTTGTTCTAATTGATTTTCTAATTTGGAAGCGGTAAAGGCTTCGTTCAATAATTTAGGGCAAGAATAAGAAGCACAATTAATAGCAAAATGGATTCTTGGTTCGTTCATTTTACGTAATATTTTATGCTCAATATCTCCGAGAGAATAATCGGTTCCTTTTAAATTAATGACTTTTTGATCCCAAGGTTTTTTGATGTCTTTAATACTGTTTGTTGGGTAGTTATCTAAAATTAATTGTACCGTTAAAGCATTGTAAAGGTTGATGTAATATGCCAATTGTTCTTGAACTGTCCAGCTTTCGTCTGGTACATTTTCAGAAAGATAATTGATATAATTTGATAATTCGATTTTACTATTTAAAAACCCTTTATAGTCTACAAAGCCTTCAGAATCGACAAATTTCTTTAATAAAACATCCCAAACTTTATGGTTTGCTTTTTCTGAAGTTGCTATGGAATAACTCAAGTTTCCTTGAACCTGTTTAATATCTAAGTCTTTTGTGGTTTTACTTTGACAACTTTGAAACACAAAAAGAAACGTAAGAAGTAGAGAAATATTTTTCATTGAATTATTATTTTTGATTAAGTCTGAAAATTATGGAGAACATTACAAGAACTGTTCCTTTTGTCAGACCTAACAGGTTTTCAAAACCTGTTAGGTCTTGAATGATATAAATATCTTAAAAGAGTTTCCTGCCTTCGCAGGAATTTAACAACACCCACCACCATCATAATGATAAGTAGATTTCGAAATATAAATATCATCTCTACCCAAATCTTTAAACTGTCCAGCCGTTTTATCGCAAATTGCTAGTGGTTGATTCTTCATTAAAACATGACCTTTTTTATCATCAAAATAATCATCTTCTCCAAAATAGATGGCTGCTTTTCCTGTGAAAATACAAGGTCCATCTGGTAAAACAAGATCTTTAATTGCCGCAATTTCGATGCTTTCAATATAGATTAACTCATCTGTTGGATAGCTTTTTGTATCTAAAATTCGGTAGGGTTTTCTAGCTCTAATTTCGATGGTTCCAAAACCCACATCGGTCAATGCTTTAATATATTCTTTAATAGGAAGACTTCCACTTAAACACAAAGCTCTTAATCGTTCATCGTTTCGTAAGGTTTCGTTCATAGGTTGTTCGCAAGTAGGATCGCTCATTACTAATCTTCCGTGTGGTTTTAAAACTCGGTACATCTCTTCGATGGCTTTCTTTAAATCTTCTGCTTTAAATATATTGAACAAGCAGTTTTGAGCAGCCACATCAATAGAGTTGTCTTCTACTGGTAGGTTTAATGCATCTCCTTTTTTAAGTTCTACAAATTCCGATTTAAACCAAGGATTCATTTCTTCAGCTTCCTTAAAATTTTTCCGAGAAGCTTCCAACATTTCATCAACTACATCTACGCCAATCACGCCTCCTTTTTGACGAGAGAAATATGAAAATTGCAATAATTCCATTCCGCCACCAACACCTACATATAGTGTTTTTGGATTGTTGGTTAAATCACGTGCGTTTACGGTAGAACCGCAGCCGTAATTCATTTCTTGCATGATTTTTGGAATTTTTAATCCTGGTAATTCCCAAATAGGATTGGTCGTACAGCAAAGTCCAACATCTGGAGTTAAGGCTGCGTCTTTGTATAGGTCGTGGGTTGCTTTTAAATAATCGCTCATATTCATTTCCCGCAAAGGCGGGAATCTTATTTAGTTAATATTAAATTTCTTTAATCAATTCCCGAAACAAAGTAATCATATCAGGTTCCGCCTTTCCTGCAATTTCAATAATTTCTTGAATATTTACAGGTTTCAAATTATCTGGGTCGCATTCGTCTGTTAAAACGGATACCGCAGCCACTGACAAATTTAAATGATTAGCAACAATCACTTCAGGAACCGTACTCATACCAACTGCATCAGCGCCTATAATTCCTAAATAACGATATTCTGCACGGGTTTCTAACTGTGGACCCAATACACTTGCATAAACTCCTTTTTGAAGATTGATGTTGTTTTTAGTAGCAATAGCTTCAATTTTTTGATTCATTCCTGTATCATAAGGAGCACTCATATCTACAAAACGCTCGCCCATTTCTTCTACACCTTTGAATGCTAAAGGAGAATCTCTCTGAAGGTTTATATGATCGTCAATCAGCATTATTTCTCCTTTTTTATAGCTTTTATTGATGGCTCCTGCGGCATTACTGACCAATAATTTTGTAATTCCTAATTCCTTCATTACTCGTATTGGAAAAGTGACATCGTAGGTTGAATAACCTTCATACAAATGAAACCTTCCTTGCATCACCACCACTTTTTTTTCTGCTAAGGTTCCGTAGATTAGTTTTCCTTGATGAAACTCTACAGTAGCTGTTGGAAAACTCGGAATGTGATTGTAACTAGCTTTTGCTATAATCTCGATTTCATCTACCAATTTACCCAATCCTGTGCCGAGAACAATACCAATTTCGGGGGCTTCAAACCCTTTCTTTTTTAAATCATCTGCGGCTTCATTTATATATTTTATCATAGGATTTTTCCTTTAGTTATTGACTTTGTATTTCTGAAAAATTTCGATTTCCTCTAAATCTTCATAATAATCGATATCATTCTTCATAGCTAACAAAGATACTTTTTCGTTTTTTAAATCTTCCATAGTGTTTTTAAAAACCGAATTGGTTCCCCAATTTTTATTTTTGAAGATATTGGAATTTAATAGTTTCATTCCCAGTAAATAATAACCTCCATCTTTTGCCGGACCTATTACAAAATCATCCGTTTCAAGAGCAGAAAAAGAATCCTCTATATCTTGCGAAGTAAGTTCGTAAATGTCAGACCCAACAATTACTACTTTTTGATAATTCATATTAAATAGTTCCACGAAAGCATTATTCATTCTATCTCCCAAATTCTCACCGTGTTGTAATTTTTTTCTGAAAATCGTATCATCCCAAGCATCATTTTCTTGAATATTTTCCGAATAAAAAACATATTTATTAGCAGTTGTTTTTTCTGAAACCTCCACAATACGATTAATTAATATATTGTAAATTTCTAATGCGGTTTCATCTCCAACAGTTGCTGCTAATCGAGTTTTTACTTTTCCTAATTCTGGGTTTCTGGTAAATATTATCAGTGCGTTTTTTGAAGAAGGAAAATAAAAAACCTCATCTAAATTGCTATTGGAATTATTATTTGAAGTCAGTAAAGCCATTTAATACACCGGTTTTCCTTTATGTAACCATTTGCTCCATTCTTTATTAAAAGTGTGAATGTTTTCGGTTTCAGTTTGGGTAGAATCCAACACTTTAAAATCTTTGTTTTTCCATTCACAAATTCCGCCGTATAAGTTTTTTACGTTGATATATCCTGCTTTAATAAGTTGGTCTGAAATGGTTTCAGAACGAATTCCTAAAGTGCAATAGACTACAATCACTTCATTTTTATTGGGATATTTTTCAGAAAATTCTTCAATAGAAAAAAAATCAAATCCCACATTGGTAGCATTTTCAATATGACTTACTTGAAATTCTTTTAATTCCCGACTATCTAAAATCAAAACATTTTCTTGTGCTTGAAGCATTCGCAATTCTGTTACCGAAATATAGGAAACGTTGTTTTTGTTGTATTTTTTTAGAGTGGCGTCTAGGGTTTTTTGGGCGTTAGAGGTGGTGCCAATAAGAATGATAAATAGGTATAGAAATTTGTTTTTCATAGGATTAGATTCCTTCTTTCGCAGGAATTAAGCGACAACGCCTTGGCAGCTGCTTCCAGCGCCAGCAGTACAGCCGTAGCAATGTTGCGAAATGATGATGTTTCGGTTATTTAATAATTCTTCGTTGTAATCTGAAATGTGTTTCACTTTACTAGCAACTTTCAACCCTAGCATTTGGTTGAAATCACAATCATATAGCCAGCCTTCCCAACTTACCGAAATAGTATTGGTACACATTACGTTTTCCACCGCCAAGGGATTATAAGCTTCTACCAAGCTATACATATAGTCTTCATAATTATCGGAAGCAATTAAATAATCCAAAAATCGGGATACAGGTAAATTGGTAATTGAAAATAAATTATGAAATTGAATTTCGAAGTCTTCCAACAATGCCTTTTTAAAATCACGCTCCATATTTTCTTGATCTCCGGGTAAAAAAGCACCACTAGGATTGTAAACTAAATCTAACTTTAAATCGCTATCAGGCATTCCGTAACCAACAGCATTGAGTTCTTGTAGGGCTTTTATAGATTGATCGAAAACACCACTTCCCCTTTGTTTATCTGTTTTTCCACGGGTCCAATGTGGCATTGAACTTACTACATGAACATTATGACTTTTGAAAAAATCGGGTAAATCATAATATTTTTTATTGGATCTAATGATGGTTAAATTACTCCGAACAATAAAATCTTTAATTCCTGCTTTGGAAGCTTCATCTACAAACCATCTAAAATTAGGATTCATTTCGGGAGCTCCACCTGTAAAATCTAAAGTAGTGGCTTGGGTATTTTTTATCACTTCCAAACACTGCAACATGGTTTCCTTGGTCATGATTTCTTTTCGGTCTGGACCAGCATCTACGTGACAATGTTCGCAAACTTGATTACACATATAACCCAAATTAATTTGAAGTACTTCTAATTTTTTAGGTCGCAAAGGAAACTGTCCAGTCTCCATTATTTTTCTTCCGAAAGTGGGTAGTTCTCCATTTGCGAAAATTCCGTTAGATAAATATTCTAACTGAACTTTTCCATCAGCAAATTTGTTGTTTTGTTTTTTAAGAGAAGATAATGACATAAAATTATTTAATTCAAGAAGACATAGTCGCAAAAACTGTGTTCTGCTTACATACTTAATTTATTATATTTATTCATCATTTGTACGCCATGAACAAGGGTTGCACCGCTTTCAATCGCAGCACCTACGTGAACGGCTTCCATCATTTCTTCTTTAGTGATTCCTTTTTGTAATCCGTCTTTGGTGTAGGCGTCAATACAATAAGGACATTTTACAACGTGTGAAACTGCCAATGCGATTAAGGATTTTTCTCGTGCAGTAAGGGCCCCTTCTTCGAAAACTTTTCCGTAGTAATCAAAAAACTTAGTTCCTAATTCTTCACTCCATTCGGTTATATTTCCAAATTTCCGAAGGTCCTTTGGGTCGTAATAGTTATCGTTTGCCATAAAATTGTTTTGAAAAAAGGTTCCTAATTGGTAAAGATAACTAAGAAGTCACTTTATACGAAAAAAGCTTACAAATTTAACAAGAGATTATTATTTGAACGAATATAAGATCCCTGTTGCAAAACGATATTGTGAGTTCTGAATTCCTTCAGCAGGTGTTTCGTCGTAAGTGAATAAATAAGTCATTTTTACTGCGAAATTTTTAAATGCTTTTATTGCTACGGAAGATTCACGTGCGATTCGATAATCACCTAAATTACTTAATAAAGGTTGATAATACGTGGTGCTTACAAAGCTAAAAATATCGGTGGGATACATGGAAAATGAAAAATAAGCACTTCCTCTAAAATCTTTTGAAGTGGCACTTCCATCCGAAAGTTCTTCATGCTCATACATGATTAAAGTTCCGAGATAGAATTTGTAATTTTCTAATTTTGAAAGTTTAAATCTAGGTCCAGTTCCAACTAATAAACGCAAATCTATTTTCGATACTTTATTGTATTGACCTTGCACAAAGGCTTCCCAAGTTATTTTTGGTTTCCATTTATAATTATATCTAAAGTGTGTAATACCGTTATTTGAAAAATTTTCTCCTTCAATTTTTACAAATCGCAACTGGTTTTTTAACAGAAATAAATGTTTTGTCAATTTATATTGAAGATGAATATCATTGGCAACTATAAAAAAATCGTTGACACTTCTTGCTAAAGTAAAGTCAAATGCCACTGATCCTGACCATCCAGTGGTATCGGTTACTTTCCGAAGTCGTTCGACATTTAATATTTGTGAGAATGATGAAACTGAAAATAAAACAAAAAACACGAAGGTTAAAAAGCGCATAAATTTGAATGTTGGTTAGTGGTGCAAATTTAACGAAAAACAAGAAATAATTTATGAGAATTGTCACTTTAAGCTATATTAGCATTTCAACAAAAATTTGCTATGGATTATTTTCTGATAATTACTGAATTGGTCGTTTTGGCGGCGGTCTTCGGTTATATAAATGTGCGGTTTATAAAACTACCAACAACCATTGGTTTAATGGTAATTACCATCCTTTTTACCTTAGGGGTTTTTGTATTAAGCTTCTTTGATGATACGCTTCTAAATGCAGAAAAATACATTATCAATCATATTGATTTTAAGACAGTACTTCTGGATATTATGTTAAGTTTCTTGCTATTTGCAGGAGCTTTGCATACCAATTTTGAACAACTAAAAATACAGCGTTGGCCAGTGTTGGTTTTTGCAACTTTGGGAACTTTGGTTTCTACTTTTTTGGTGGGAATTGGAATGTATTATGGAGTGCAATTAGTGGGTTTTCAAGTTGAATTTATTTACTGTTTGCTTTTTGGTGCATTAATTTCACCTACAGATCCAATTGCGGTTTTAGGAATTTTGAAAAAAGCAGGAGTTCCAAAAAAATTGAAATCTAAAATTGTTGGAGAATCGCTCTTTAATGATGGAGTAGGAGTAGTAGTGTTTTTAACCATTTTTAATATTGCAGTTCGTGGAGATGGTCACGTAGATCCCATGGAAATTTTAGAGTTATTTGGTGTTGAGGTTTTAGGGGGAATTGCATTTGGAATGCTTCTAGGATGGATCACCTACAAATTAATGAAGTCTATTGACGATTACGATGTAGAGGTAATTATCACCTTGGCAACCGTAATGGCAGGAACGGCAATCGCACATAAAATCCACGTTTCAGCACCTTTGGCAATGGTAACTGCCGGGCTTATTGTTGGAAACGATACAGTAAGAAGTTCTGCAATGTCTGAAATAACCGAAAGTTATGTAGATAAATTTTGGGAGTTAATTGACATCCTTTTAAATACTATTTTGTTTGTGTTGATAGGAATGGAAATCCTTGTTTTACAATTTGAAGCCGATTATGTGAAAGCAGGATTAATAGCAATTCCTGTGGTGTTAATTTGTCGTTATCTATCGTTGATAGTGCCTGTGAAATTATTTGAAAAGAAACTAGACTTTGTTCCTAAGACAGGACTTATAATGACTTGGGGCGGATTGCGTGGTGGCATTTCCATCGCATTAGCTTTGGGGTTAACCGATGATATGAACAGAGAATTCTTTTTGGTAATTACTTATGTGGTAGTGGTTTTTTCCATTATTGTACAGGGGCTTTCTATTGGGAAATTGGTTCAGAAATTAAAGAAAGAGGAAGGTTTGGAGACCGATTGAATTTGAAGTTGAAACCAAACTTGAAATTGAACTAGAAACTATAAACATGAAACACTGTCATTTCATTTTAAACAAGCCTCATGGTTATTTAAGTCAGTTTGTGGTAAATGGAAAAACAAAAAAGCGTCATAAATTATTGGGTGAATTGTATAATTTTCCTGAAGGTACTATGGCAATTGGAAGATTAGATCGGGATTCGGAAGGCTTATTATTATTAACTACAGATGGAAAAGTAAGTTACGAAATATTAAGTAACAAACACGAAAAAGAATACTACGTTCAAGTTGATGGAATTATAACAAGCGAAGCCATTAAGCAATTACAAAATGGAGTCGAAATAGGTTTTGAAGGAAAAAAATATACGACCAAACCTTGTAAAGCTTCAATTATAGAAACTCCTAAAAGCCTACCAATAGAAAACCGAAAAATACGAGACGAGCGTCACGGGCCTTTAAGTTGGGCATCAATTACATTAACTGAAGGAAAATTTCGACAAGTTAGAAAAATGACTGCTGCTGTAGGTTTTCCTACTTTGCGATTAATTCGGGTTCGGATTGGAGAAATTCAACTTCAAACGCAGCCTGGAGAAGTTATTGATTTGATTTATTAAAAACTTAAGGCACTTTTAACTTAGCTACTTTAAGTACTTTTTGTTTCCTACAAACTCATCATATACTGCTTAGGAGTCGTGCCATATTTCTTTTTAAAAGCACTAATAAAATGACTAGCAGTACTATAACCAATTTCATTACTAATTTCAGATATATTGTGTTTTTTAGAAAGCAACAATCTTCGGGCGTATTCTAGTTTATAGTCCAATAAGAAGTTAAAAACGGTATCGCCATAAATATGTTTGAATCCTTCTTTTAATTTTGGAACGGACAATATAATTTCATCAGCAATTTCTTGTAAACTTGGTGGATCAGCCATATTATTAATAACAATCTGTTTGGCTTTTTTTATTTTTTCAACATTGTCTTCATCTTCTAAAAACGGACAACCTTGTGCATCGTCTTGACTTTTATTAAAATATAAACTTAGTAACTCATAAATTTTTCCTTTTAAATACAATTCGTGAAAAGAACTTTGCATATTTTCTTTAAAAATCTGATTTAATATCAATATTTCTGAGGGAGTCAATTCTTTATCTAAATAGTATTTTTTGTCTTTGTTTTCTTCATTTAAAAAAGGAATTAAACCTGCTACCTTTGAAAAGAAAGAATGAAATATCTTTATAGAAACAATTAAAATTAAGTGTTTTCCTTTGGGTTGAACAGTTAAATTAATAGGAAGATTTTGCTTCGGATTATAAAGTAAAACAGATTTGTTCTCTTTCATTTCCAATGAATAATGTTCGTTAAAAAACAAATTCGATTCACAATTTACACAAAAATGCAATTGAATAAATGTGTTTTCAACGCCCTTTAAATAGGTAAGTTTTTCTTCAGATTTATTATTTAAAGTAATTACTCTAAACCCTTCTTGAATATCTATCTCTTCAATCATTTCTTTTGCCGTTATATTTTTTTCGTTAGCCGTGCTATTTTTGAATAGCAAAATTTAATAATGCGCCAAATGTACTAATATTACTATTAATAACAAGAATTTGTGAATTTATTTTATTCCGACACTAAAAATTCTTTTAGCGATATATTATTAAATTTAATGCTTCTAATTTTGTTATGTATTTTAAACTAATACTATAAAATGCAAAAACTATTTCTTCAGACATTAATCCTATTTATTTTCTCTTTGACCTATGCTCAAGAGCAAACTAAAGATTCAACTGTGGTTGAAAATTTAGAGGAAGTTTTAATCACAGCAACCCGAACCGAAAGACAATTGTCTTCCCTGCCATTACCAGCACAAATTATTTCAAAAAAAGAAATTGAAGCCGTAAATTCTCTGCGATTAAGCGATATTTTAAGTGAGCAAACTGGTTTAACAACGGTTTCGGATTTTGGTGGTGGCGAAGGAATTCAAATGCAAGGTTTGGATTCGCAATACACCTTAATATTAATTGATGGTGTGCCTTTGGTAGGGCGGTCTGCTGGAACTTTGGATTTGAGTAGAATTAGCGTTGGAAACATCAAACAAATTGAAATTGTAAAGGGAGCTTCTTCTAGTTTGTACGGAAGTGAAGCCTTGGGAGGAGTGATAAACATTATTACTGAAAAACCAAAATTTGGTTTCAATGGAGCGATAAATTATCGTTTTGGAACCAATAATACCCACGATGCAAGTGCGACTTTGGGCTATAGAAAAGAGAAATTTTCTATCGATGGGTTTTTTAACCGATTTAGCACTTCGGGTTACGATTTAGTCGAAAACGATTTTTTAAATACTGTCGAGCCTTTTAGTAATTACACCTATAATTTAAAAGCGAATTATAAGTTTTCTGAAGGAACCAATCTGCTTGTTTCAGGGAGATATTTCACACAAAGTCAAGAGTATATTGCTTCGGAAGAATTACGTGGAGAAAGCAGTATAAAGGAATGGAATACACACGTAAAATTGAATCATAAGTACGGCGAAAAATGGTCTAGTTATTTCGAATTTTATGCAACTAATTATCAGGCAGAAGAGTTTTTAAATGATAGTGAAGAGCTTCTTTTTTCGGAAGGAGATTTCAATCAATTATTAATTCGACCAGAAATTAGAGCAACCTATAATCCCAACGATAAAAATTCTTTTATTGGAGGTTTGGGTTGGAATTATGAAAGCTTAGAGCGAACCGATTTTTCTACTAAACCCGAATTTAATTCGCCATATATTTATTTGCAATACGATGCCAATCCAACCGAAAAAATAAATGTAATTGTAGGAGCGAGATTTGATGCTCATAACGAGTACCAATCGCAATTTAGCCCAAAGGGAGCAATACGCTATGAAATTAATGACAAGATTTCTGTAAAAGGGTCTGTAGGTTATGGATTTAAAGCACCAGATTTTAGGCAGTTATATTTCGATTTTACCAACTCGACGGTGGGTTATACCGTTTTGGGTTATAATCAAGTGACCACCAGAATTCCTGAATTAATTGAAGAAGGACAGATTTTAAATGTCGTGGTTCCGATTACGGAATTTGAAGATGAATTAAGACCGGAAAATTCAGTGAGTTTCAATTTAGGAAGTGTGTATCAACCTATTTCAGAATTAAAATTTGAAATAAATTTATTCAGAAATAACATTCAAGATTTAATAGATACTCGAGTAATTGCCAATAAAACCAACGGACAAAATATTTTCAGTTACTACAATATAAACAAGGTTTATACACAAGGATTAGAATTTAATGGTACTTGGAAAATTAATAATTACCTAAAAATTTCAGGAGGATATCAGTTGCTTTATGCAAAAGATAAAGATGCAGAAGATGCCTTTAAAAACGGAGATGTTTATGCGAGATTAACACCAAATTCCTCTTCGTTTCAACTAAAAAAAGACGATTATTTTGGCTTATATAATCGCTCTAGACATATGGTAAATACAAAAGTTTTTTACACTTATAAACCTTGGAATTTAAACACGAATATAAGAGCCACTTACCGGAGTAAGTATGGATTGTACGATACCAATACCAACGGATATTTAGATGATTATGATGAATTTGTAGAGGGATATGCAATTTTAGATTGGGCGGTAAATAAAACTATTTTCAAGAAGTATGAATTAGGAATGGGGATAGATAATATTCTAGATTTTACCGATTCACAAAACATTAACAATATCGCTGGACGATTATTTTACGGGAAAATAAACATCAATTTTTAATAATAACAATAAATAATAATAACAATGAAAACAATTAAACTTTTAGGATTAATAGTGCTTTTTCTCGGGTTTGCATCTTGCAGTAACGATGATGATATTACAGAAACATTACCTGTAGAATCAAACTTGGTTCAGAATTTACATGCACCACAAGAAGGCGAGCAAGGACAGCCAGTTTTTGGAGAGTTTGTAAAATTTAATTTCGAGACTGGACAAACAACAACAAGTGATACCGATTGGGATATTGCATTAAGAGGAACCATTATATTAATTAATGGAGGAGAGAAAACAGGAATAGACGATGAGCCCAACAGAACAGGTAATGGATCTGCTTATATCGCCAACGGAACTATGGGAAGTGTAATATCGGTGGATGCTTCAAGGTTAAAAGAAGATACTGTAAATTCACAAGCAATCCCTACAGGAAGCGGAACAGGATGGTATATTTATGCGGGATCGCCAACACATTTAATTACTCCAATTGCAGGTACAATATTAGTATTTAAAACCCACGATGGCAAATATGCAAAAATGGAAATTCTAAGTTATTACAAAGATGCCCCAGCAAATCCAGATGCTTTTGAGAATTTTGATAAGTATTACACTTTTAATTATGTGTATCAGCCAAACGAAGGAGATACATCATTTTAATAAAATGAATAGTAAATAAATAAAATGCAGTAAAATGGTTCCCTTTTAATATGAAAAAGAAAAGAGAATCCGAAAGAGGGTGGCGATAAGTCATCCTCTTTTTTAGTTTAACACCTGTTAAAATTAACTTTTTATTAAGTGTTAAAAACGGAACATAATCGGAAATTGGCAGACTAAATACTGAATAAAATTTCCAAAAAAATGAAGAACATAATTTCTACACTACTTGTTGCATTCTTATTAGTAACTAACCTTTCTGCACAAAAAAATACAGACCTTCCAAAAAGCACAAAAATTGAAGCCGTCGAATCTAAAGTTGGTACTATTAAAGCGTCCTTAGATTTAACAAAAGTTACTGATGATAAGATTCCAGTGACTATAATTCCTGAAAAATTCAAACAAGACACCGTAATTTACAGATTGCCAAAAGTGATTCCTGGAACTTATGCGGTGAGTGATTTTGGGAATTTTATTGAAGATTTTAAAGCCCTAGATAAAAAAGGAAATGAAATGAAATTTGCCCATACAGACGAAAATTCATGGCTAATTCTAAATGCTTCAAAACTTAGAAAAATCACCTATTTGGTAAACGACACTTTTGACGTAGAAAATACCGAAGGAATTGCAACTCCTTTTTCGCCTTCCGGAACCAATATAGAGAAAGATGATTTTTTGTTAAACCTCCACGGATTTATTGGCTATTTTGAAGGATTTCAGAACAATCAATATCAGTTGAAAATTGTTTCAGAAAGTAAATTTAATAGAGCTTCAGCATTGCAGCAAGTAGGTGAGGAATTTTCTAAAGATAGTTTAACGGCTACAAGAAATTACTACGCACCAAGGTATTTTGACATTACAGACAACCCAATTATGTATGGCGATTTTGAAACGGAAGAGTTTCAAGTGGGAGATATAAAAGTAGTTTTGAGTGTGTATTCACCAAATAAAGTCTATAAAACAAACGATTTTACAGAAACAATTTACAAAATGATGGAAGCTCAAAAAGCATATTTAGGCGATATAAATTCCACAGCACGTTACGATGTGTTTTTGTATTTGTCTGAAATGAATGAAACTTCGCCAAGCGGTTTTGGAGCCTTAGAACATCATACTTCTACAGTGGTTGTAATGCCAGAAGGAATGCCTATTGAGGCTTTAGAATCTAGTATGATAGACATTGTTTCGCATGAGTTTTTTCATATTGTAACTCCATTGAGCATTCATTCAGAAGACGTACATTATTTCGATTATTACGAACCTACATTTTCTAAACATCTATGGTTGTACGAAGGGATTACCGAATATTTTGCAACTCATTTTCAAATACATCAAGGTTTGGTTTCCGAAGAGGAATTTTACACTAAAATAATGAGTAAAATTCAGAATGCATCTATGTATGACGATACGATGAGTTTTACGGAAATGAGTGAAAATGTAATTGCAAGTCCGTATCAAGAAAATTACGCGAATGTTTATGAAAAAGGCGCATTAATAGGAATGTGCTTGGATATAATCATGCGAAAAGAAAGCCACGGACAACGAGGGATTTTATCTTTAATGAAAGAATTGTCTTTGAAATATGGTAAAAATCTTCCATTTGAAGATGACAAATTATTTGATGAAATCGTAAAAATGACTTACCCATCAATTGGTGAGTTTTTCGACAATCATGTAATAGGAAACACGCCAATTAATTATGAATATTATTTTGAAAAGGTTGGTTTAAAATATTCTGAAGGAAAGGTTGAAACTAATTATATTATGAATAATGGAGTGTTAATTTTACAGCCAAATGCAAATGGAACCATCACTTTTACCGATTTGGTTTTAGATAATAGTTTCTGGGCAGAACAAGGAGCATTACCAGGAGATGTGATTGCAGAAATCAACGGAACACCTGTTACTATGGAAACAGCCGAGCAAATATTTACCGAGGTGTATATGTGGGAACCAGGTTCAGAAGTAGAAGTAAAATTGTTAAGAGCAGGTGAAGAAGTGATTATAAAAACAGAGTTAACACAATCTTACACCACAGGAAAAGAATTAAAGGAGGATAAAGAAGCAACCGCTGATAAATTAGAAGTTAGAAGCTCTTGGATGAAGGGTTAAAGGAAATATAGTAAAACAAAAAAACCGAAACACATGTTTCGGTTTTTTTTGTGGTGCCTCCAAGAATCGAACTAGGGACACATGGATTTTCAGTCCATTGCTCTACCAACTGAGCTAAGGCACCTGCTTTTAAGCGAGGGCAAATATAAACCAATTTTGCTTTGTACAAAACAAATAATTAAAAATATTTCCATTAAGAAGGATTTATTATTCAGTTAACAAAATACTATGATTTCAATTTGTATTTTTGGAATCTTATAATAACCTATGAACTTAATTATCGATGTAGGAAACACACTCATTAAATTAGCTGTATTTGATGAAAATGAGATAGTTGCAAAAAAAGTTGCTTTTAAAAAGGAATTCATTAGCGTTTTAGAAGAAATGTCTAAGAGTTTTACTTCAATAAAAGATGCGATAGTTTCTTCGGTTGGAAATTTTTCAGAAGAAGAACTTTCAGAAATTAAAAAGAAGTTCAATTTATATGTATTGACACATAAATCCAAGATTCCTTTTATAAATAAATACGCAACTCCCGAAACATTAGGAGTAGATCGAATTGCTTTAGTTGCTTCAGCGTCGTTTCAGTTTCCAAATAAAAATGTATTAATAATTGATGTTGGAAGTTGTATTACTTACGACTTTTTGTCTTCGGAAAACGATTATTTAGGAGGAGCTATTTCACCTGGAATAGATTTACGGTATAAATCGTTACATAGTTTTACTGATAAATTACCATTATTAGCTCCAAAAACACCTTCAGAATTAATTGGAAATTCAACAGAATCTTCGATACATATTGGTGTAATACAGGGTATTGTGCTGGAGATTGATGGGTATATATCATCGTATAAAGAAAAATATAAAGAATTAACAATAATTTTAACAGGAGGAGGAGCTCATTACTTGGTAGATAGCTTAAAAAATGACATCTTTGCGAACTCTAATTTTTTATTAGAAGGATTAAATCACTTAATAGAAATTAATACGAATAAATGTTGAAGCGAATAGTTTTTGCAGTAATAATACTTTTTACAGGCTTATCAATAGCTCAAAACGGAACAACGTCACCCTATTCTTTCTTTGGAGCTGGTGAATTAAAGTTTAAAGGAACTGCTGAGAATAGAGCAATGGGAGGGATGAGTATTTTTTCTGACAGCATCCATTTAAATTTGCAGAATCCTGCAGGGCTTGCAAATTTAAGACTTGTTAATTTCACTGCGGCAGGAAGTTATAAGTATGTAAATCAACAAACTGAAGCCGAATCTCAAAATGCTACTGCAACAACATTAGATTACCTTGCAATTGGAATTCCTATGGGAAAATTTAGTGCGAGTTTTGGAGTATTGCCTCTTACAGCTGTTGGTTATAAGTTAGAGTCTGAAACAGATTCATCTATAACTCAATATACGGGAACAGGAGGATTAAATAAAGTGTTTTTATCATTTGCTTATAAGGTTACTCCGAAATTTAACTTGGGAGTTGAAGCAAATTATAATTTTGGAAATATAGAAAGAAAGACCTTAATTTCTCAAGATGATATTCAATTTGGAACAAGAGAATTTGTAAAAACAGATTTATTAGGTTTTAATTTTACTTTTGGGGCAGAATATAAAACAATGGTTTCTGAAGGTTTAGAACTAACAGCTTCTACAAATTATTCTCCAGCTACAAAATTTACGATAAAAGGATATAGAGAAATAGCGAGTATATTGATTTCCCCAAGTGGAGCAATTATTCCTGTAGATATACGTGAAGAAAATTTAGAAAATGTAGAAATCACTTTTCCTTCTCAAATTACTGTAGGTGCAGGAATAGGAAGTCCAAAGCGTTGGTTTATTGGTGCACAATACACTAATTTTAAAAATAGTAATTTTAATGATCCCGAATTAAATTTTGGAACTGTACAATTTATTGATGCTCATAAATATCGAATAGGAGGCTTTTTTATTCCTAGATACAATTCGTTTACAAGTTATTGGGAAAGAGTTGTTTATAGAGCAGGTTTTAGGTATGAAGGAAATGGTGTCAATGTAAAAGGAGAAGATATTAATGAGTATGGCATATCTTTTGGTGTAGGATTACCTATAGGGAAATTATTCTCTAATATAAATGTAGGGTTTGAACTTGGATCAAGAGGAACTACCGCAAAAGGGTTGGTAAAAGAAAACTTTTTTAATACATTTATCAGCCTTTCTTTAAATGATAGGTGGTTTGAAAAAAGATATATAGATTAATAAACAAAAATTAAGAAGATGAAATTGAAATTGACTTTACTAGTAACAGTGCTAGTTCTTGGATTTGGAAATAAAATGGCAGCGCAAGTACCTAACGATTGTTATGAAACTTTGTCTCTGTTTGTTGAGCCAGCCAAGGCGAAAAATTATGAGGCAGCATTACCAAATTACGAAAAAGTGACTACAGAGTGCCCAAAATTTAGCCTAGCAACTTACCAATATGGAGCAAAAATGTTTACCTATTTTGTTAAACAAGGAGATAAGTCTAAAATAGAAGATTTAATAAAATCTTACGAGGATAGAATGGCTTATTTTCCTTCAAAAACCAAAAAAGGAAGAACATTGGCCTCAATTGCTCAAGTTAAGTATGATAATAAAATTGGCACGAAAATGCAACAATTTTTAGCTTTTGATAATGCTTATAAAGAAGATGCGAAGTCTTTCACAAGCCCAAAAAGTTTATATACTTATTTTTCTTTAGCAGTAGGTTTATATGAAACTGGTGAAAAACCAATTGAAGATATTTTTGATCTTTACGAAATCGTTTATCTTAAAATTGAAAACGAAAAAATATATTTAGCTACTAAGGCAACTGCTTTGATTGAAAAGCAAGAATCTGGAGTAAAGCTTTCATCTAAAGATGCTAGTCATTTAAAAAGTTATGAAAAAAACTTGACAGCTTATGGTAAAGTTAAAGCAAGTTTGGAAGGAAAATTAGGAAAACTTGCAGATTGTGAGAATTTAATACCTTTATATACGAAAGACTTTGAAGCTAAAAAACATGATATAAAATGGGTTAAAAAAGCAGCAAGTAGATTATCTGCTAAAGAATGTACAGAAGATCCATTGTTTATAGAATTAGTTAAACAATTAGATAACTTAGATCCTACATCAGAATCTAAACTTTATTTAAGTCAATTAGAAAAAAACAAAGGAAATATATCTAAATCCATAACGTATCTGGAAGAGTCTTGTAATATGCAAGAAGATCATTTTAAAAAGGCTAGACTGTATTTTAGAATTGCTGAATTAAAAAGAAAACAAGGAAGTTATGGCTCAGCAAGATCATATTACAATAAAGCATTAAAATTTAACCCATCTTACGGGAGATGTTATTTGAGAATAGCTCAAATGTATTCAAAAAGTTCAAACAGTTGTGGAGCGACTGTATTTGAAAAAAGAGCTGTTAATTGGTTAGCGGCTAATATGGCGGATAGAGCTGCTCGTGTAGATGCTTCTATTGCTAAAGAAGCAAGATCAGCGGCAAGTAGTTACAGACAAAGAGCACCTAGTAAAAGTGATATTTTTTCAGACGGTATGGCTGGAAAAACAGTTAGTTTTAATTGTTGGATAGGTGGTAGTGTAAAAGTTCCTAGCTTATAGAAATTAAGAATGTAACAATATGTTTATATTCATACATAAAATTAAAAGCGTGATGTCAATATTAATTGTCATCACGCTTTTTTCTTGTGAGGGTACTTATAAAAAAGTTCAGAAAATGAATCTTAAAGACGAGGAACCTTTAGGAGTTGTAAAAGAAATGAACACTAAATTTACCGATTCTGGAAAAGTAACTGTGAATTTATTAGCACCATTAATGTATGATTATTCAAATTATAAGTTTCCTTACAATGAATTTCCAGAAGGAATGACATTGTATTTTTGGGAAGATGAAAAAATGAGCACTGTAATATCTGATTATGCTGTAAAATATGAAAATACTAGTTTGGTAGACTTACGTGGAAATGTTAAGATAATAACAGCAGATAGTCTTGTGGTAGATGCAAATCAGTTATATTGGGATCAGAAAAATGAATGGGTATTTACAGACCAACCTTATAAAATTACTTTTCCTGACGGGTCATTTAATGATGGGGAAGGATTCAATTCAAGTCAAGATTTTACTACTTTTCTTTCTAGAAAAAATAGTGGAATTCAATTAATAGACAAAAAAGAAACAACAAATGGGAACTAAAATTTATCGACTTTTTGAATACCTTTATATTGTTATGGCTGTATTTTCATTATATGTAGCATATACCGCTTGGGTAGTTGATGATAGAAACAGAGCTTATTTATTTATTTTCTTTTCAGTTGTTGCCGTGTTTATGTTTTATTTTAAGCGTAATTTCAGAAAAAAAATGGAAGCTGATAAAAAAGAAGAATAGTTTTTTATGAAGATTACTTTCAATTTGCCTTACAGAAAATAATTATGTTATTTTTGTAATGCTACTATTTAAAAACTATGGACTATAATGTCATTATGATATTGAGTATGTTAGTACTCTCTGCTTTTTTTTCAGGAATGGAAATAGCTTATGTTTCTTCAAATAAAGTTCATATTGCTATTGAAAAAAAACAAGCAGGATTTCTTTCAAAAATACTTCAACGAATAACAATAAGACCCTCAAAATTCATAGCAACTATGCTTATTGGAAACAATGTCGCATTGGTTGTTTATGGTTTTTTCATGGGTGATTTGTTGATGAAATACATTGATGATCTTCACTATTTTGAACCGAATGGTTTTTTAGCGTTATTAATTCAAACTATTATTTCAACACTTGTTATTTTACTAACAGCCGAGTTTTTGCCAAAAGTATTTTTTCAAATTTATGCTAATAAATTGGTAAAATTCTTCGCGTTACCAGCTTACTTTTTCTATTTATTGTTTTCTGTTGTTTCAGAATTTGTAATTTGGATTTCAGATAAAGTTTTAAAAATAATTTTTAAAACGGAAGGAGATACCGTTCAATTAAGCTTCAGTAAGGTTGAATTAGGAAACTATATTTCGGAGCAAATGGAGATTGTAAAAACGGAAGACCATGTGGATAGTGAAATACAGATTTTTCAGAATGCATTGGATTTTTCAGAAGTAAAATCTAGAGAAGTCATAATCCCAAGAACAGAGGTTGTTGCTGTGTCTATTGATACTTCTCCTAAGGAACTCGGTGAACTTTTCACGAAAACGGGACTTTCGAAAATATTGGTTTATAAAGAAAATATTGATGATATTTTGGGGTATGTTCACTCCTTCGAATTGTTTAAAAAACCTATTTTAATAAAAAGTATTTTAATTCCAGTAATTTTTGTTCCAGAAACAATGCTGATAAAAGAGGTGCTTAAAATGCTTACAAAAAAAAGAAAAAGTATTGCTGTTGTTATAGATGAATACGGAGGAACCTCTGGAATCTTAACTGTTGAAGACATTGTTGAAGAACTTTTTGGAGAAATTGAAGACGAACATGATACGCTGATTCTTTCGGAAACTGTGGTTGGTAAAAATCATTATATATTTTCAACTCGGTTAGATGTGGATTATTTAAATGAAACCTACAAACTAAGCCTTCCTGAAAATGAAAATTATGAAACATTAGGAGGGATGATTGTTAGCTTTACAGAGGATATTCCTGATAAAGATGAGGTCATAGAAATTCAAGATTATACCTTTAATGTTTTAGAAGTTTCAGAAACCAAAATTGAGCTTGTTGAGTTAAAATATACTCCTAAAGATTAGAAATTTAAGAATTACTTCATTTTTTCAAATTAACCTTTTTATTAAGCGAGGAAAATAGTATTTTCGCCCACTGAAATAATTGAAACTAACCCTTTATTTTGAAGCTTTATTAATTTAATAAGAAAGCTGAATAAAGATTAACAAAACCCTTTTTTAGATAAATTAATTTTAAAAAAGAAAAATAAGATTAACAAATGGCAATTTTAAACAATATTAGAAAGCACGGAATTTTCCTAATTATCATTATCGCATTAGCACTTTTCTCTTTTGTATTAAGTGGAGTTATAGGTAGCGGGAACAATACACCAAAAGGAGAAAACAATATTGCTACGGTGAACGGGGTAGAAATCCCTCGTGAAACCTTTATGAAAAAAGTGGAAACAACACAAAGATCTTTAGGGTCTAATGGGCAGACTACACAAGCTATGAATATTGTTTGGGAGAGAGAATTGCGTCGTGTGATATTAGAAGAACAGTACGAAACCTTAGGTTTAACGGCTGAAAAAGCACAAATAAATAATACTTTAAGTACTGTGTTGGCAGGAAGTCCTACTTTTCAAAATGAATTGGGAGATTTTAGTGAGCTTAAATTGCAAGAATATATTGCAAATGTAAAAGCAATAGCAGATGCAGGAAATCCACAGGATTATAATGCTTGGTTAGAATACGAAAAAAATATTATAAACTCTTCCTTAGAAAATAACTATTTCAATTTAATAAAAGGAGGACTAATCACGACTTTAGAAGAAGGTAAACAAGATTATCATTTTCAGAATGATAATGTAAACATTGAGTACGTTCAAATTCCTTATACTAAAATTGCTGATGAAGATGTTGCTGTTTCAGATACAGAAATAGGATCTTATATTAAAGCTCACTCTAAAGAATTTGAAGTAGACCCTCAAGTTGATATTCAATATGTTTCTTTTCCTGAAGATCCTTCTGTTGAGGATATTGAGGAAGCAAAAAATAATATAGCTGAACTGATTGAAGATTTTAAAGCAACTACTGATAATAGTGAATTTGTAAATGCAAACTCTGAATATCCTTATACAGATAGATGGTTTTTAAAATCAGATTTACCTGTTAATATAGCAGATACAGTAATGAGTATAAATATTAACGAGGTTTACGGACCTTTCAAGGAAGGTGATACATACAATCTAGTTAAGGTTTTTGAAACTCGTCAAATGGCTGATTCAGCAAAAGCCAGACATATATTAATTCGATTTGCAGGATTATCAAATGTTCCAGATAATGTTGTAATATCTAAAGAAGATGCTAGAGTTTTAGCAGATAGTATATTAGGAGTAGTAAAAAAAGATATTAGTAAATTCGATGCTTTAGCAGCACAATACTCAGAAGATTCATCAAATAAAGATAAAGGTGGAGATTTAGGTTATTTTACTCCAGGTAGAATGGTGAAGCCTTTTAATGATTATATTTTTGATAATAAAACAGATGATGCCGGTGTTGTTGAAACAGATTTTGGTTTTCATGTTATTGTGATTGATGATCAAAAGAACATTCAAAAAGCAGTGAAGCTAGGTAATATTGTAAAGAAAATTGAAGCTTCAGAAAAAACGATTAATGAAGTGTTTTCAAAAGCTACAAAATTTGAAATTGCTTCTAAAAAAGGTGACTTTACTGAATTAGCAACAGAAGCGGGATTAACACCAAGTCCTGTAAATAAAATTGGAGAATTAGATGCAAATATTCCGGGAATAGGAGAAAACAGAAGTGTCGTTTCTTGGGCTTTTAATGAAGAAACTAACGTTGGTGATGTAAAACGTTATAATATCAATAATGGATATATTATTGTTCAACTTACAAGAAAAAATCCAAAAGGACTTTTAAGCATCGCGGAAGCATCTGCAAGAGTAACTCCAATTTTACGTAAAGAGAAAAAAGCAAAGTTGATTAGAGAATCAATTACAAGTGCTGATATAAATGAAGTAGCAACAAGCCAAAATGTAACTACCAAAACAGCAAATGCTATAAATATGGCAAACCCAACTATTGCAGGAGCAGGAACAGAACCTAAAGTTATAGGGACTGCATTTGGATTAAAAGTAGGAGAAACATCTAGATTAATTGATGGTGTGAATGGTGTATATATGGTAAAAGTGTTGGCTATAAATAATGCACCCGATGTTCAGGATTATTCTACATTTGCAAACCAATTAAATGCAAAAAATTCTTCATCAGTAAACGTTAATGCTTATAACGCCTTAAAAAATGCTGCTGATATTCAAGATAACAGAGCTACTTTTTATTAGTAGAAAAAGATAAATAATTTGTAACATCCGATTTCAATTTATTGAAGTCGGATTTTTTTTTTATAAGATCATTTCACTGTAAGAAAGGATAGTGTTGTACCCTTTGCTCTTGAAATATTCCCAATGAGATTTGTCACCAGTGGCTAAAATAAAATCACCTCCCCAAGCTCCTAGACTTTTAATGCTTCCTGGGTAATCTTTAAATAGAAGCTCTTTAACAGGTTTTTGTTTGATGATTTCTGAAATAATTAGTTCGTGCTCAATTATCAAACTTTCAAATTGAGAAATACTCTTGCAAATTGTAAATTGGATGGTTAACCGACTTATTTTTCTTTTTAAACCTAAAGTTTCCCCTTTTTGTAAATTATAATTTTTGATAGCATCTCTACTATTCTGCTTTTTATTTAAATGTACAAAAAATAGGCGGTCTGTAAAATCCCAGTTTAAATTTATTTCACCAATAATCGGTTTGTTGTTTATGTATGAATATAGAATTGGTTTGTTGTTTTGTGCTGCAGCAATATCATAGGCACTACCTTCAAATGTGTTTTTTAAAAGTGTAAAGGCATCAATTTCTGCCCATGAAGCGATGTTGTTAATTAAAGTCGAAGAACTGCCTAGTCCCCAATTGATTGGGAAATCTAGTTTTGTAATCACCTTAAAGCCTGACTGACTATCTAAAAATTTAGGATTTAGTAGATGTGCTTCTTTTAAAATTGAAATTAATCTACTTTCTTCCTTTTTGTAAATTCGATTAGCGGTTTTTAAAGAAAACGTATTTTCGTTTTTGCCATTCAGAATTTCAATGACAGAAAATGTAAAATCTAACCAAATATTTCCATTACTATCAATACTACTCCAATTAATAGAGGGGTCATTAATGGGTTCTACGGTAAGAGATTGTCCGAATTTTGCAGGAAATGCCAAGGCATTTGCACCATCAAGGACTACATATTCTCCAGTGATTAATAATTTACCGTTGCTATAAAATGTCTGTTTCAAATTTATTTCCTAAGTTCATTAACAAAATTTACCACATCGCTATGCGAAACGGTATGTTCTTCAAAATAATGTACTGTTTTTTCGATTTCAGTAGGCGTAGCATTAAGCTGAGTTAATATGTTTTTAAGATGCATTTTCATATGTCCTTTTTGAATTCCAGTAGTCGTTAAAGCACGCAATGCAGCAAAATTCTGTGCCAATCCAGCAACAGCAATTATTTGCATCAGCTCGTTAGCAGAAGGATTTTGCAAGATAGAAAGTCCCAGTTTTGCTAGAGGGTGTAATCCCGTCATTCCTCCAACAGTACCCAATGCCATTGGAATTTCAATCGAGTAAGTAAATATGCCGTTTTCAATACTTGCATTGGTCAAACTTTTATAATGCCCACTTCTTGAGGCATAAGCGTGAACGCCAGCTTCAATAGATCTAAAGTCGTTACCCGTGGCAATTACTACAGCGTCAATTCCGTTCATAATTCCTTTGTTGTGGGTTACCGCTCTGCGAGTTTCGGTATTGGCAATGGCGATGGCTCTAATAAATTTTTCAGCAAATACTTTCCCGTCAATCCCTTCTGCAGTTAGTTGTTCAACAGGACATTGTACTTGTGCTTTTACTAAACACTCTGGCACATAATTAGAAAGTATGCTAATTACTATTTCTGGAACAGAATTATTTTCTGTAAAAGAAGAATATATGCCAGCTTCAAATTTAAAAGTTTTGGCAATGGTTTCCAGACAGGTGTTTATAAAGTTCGCGCCCATTGCATCGTTAGTTTCAAAAGTACAATGCAGTTGGTAATACCCTTCTAAAGCTTCGGTTGAGTTTTTTAAAATTATGTCTAATAATCCGCCACCACGTTTTTTCATATTGGCTTCAATCCCCGAAATACTTGCGAATAATTTTGGTTTTACTTCCTTAAAAAAAGATTGAATAGTTGAGTCATTTCCATAATAGTTTAAATGAACCTGACCGTTTTTTATAGTTGAAATTACTTCCGAAGTAAAGCCTCCTTTTTCCAACCAAAATTTAGCAGAATAACTAGCAGCAGCAACTACAGAGCTCTCTTCAATCACCATCGGAATGGTATAAGGCTTGTTGTTTATTAAAAAATTAGGTGCAATTGCCAAAGGCAAATAATAATTACTAATCGTGTTTTCAATAAAACCGTCGTGTAATTTTTGAAGCTCTTTATCATCATTCCAGTATTGATGAAGCGTTTTGATAACGTCTGGGTTATTGTCCAAATGTGTAGCTACCAGCCATTCTATTTTTTCTTTCTTGGATTTTTTTGAAAATCCAGTAATTAACTCCATCATAGTAGGATAAATTAAAAAACAAATATAGTATTTAAAATCATCCTGATAATTGAAATATGAATACAATAAGCTGCTTTTTAACAGAAAAAAACGTGTTAAATTCGTTAAAATTTAGTAAACTTGGCATATCAAAAAAAATTAGATTTGTACAAAATACTTCCCAAAAGTTTATTGCTTCTTTTTATAGTAGCTTTTTCAACACTTTCCGCACAAAAAAAATCATTTACTTTAGAAGAAATAACTGGTGGCGCCTTTAGAACAGAATATTTAGGAGCATTAAAATCCTTAAAAAACGGTAAAGAATATATTGTTCAAAATTATGATAAAGCACAACGGGCTTCTACTATTGATGTGTATGATCATAAAACAGGAAATAAAGTAAGAACCGTTGTAAACTCTAACGATTTAGATGGGATTGATTATATTATTTCCTATGAGTTCAGCGAAGATGAAAGCAAATTATTATTAGCTACTCAACTAAAACAAATTTACCGTCACTCTTCTGTTGGAACGTATTATGTATATGATATTAATGCAAAAAAACTGAACCTTTTAACTGAAGATAAAGTACAAGAACCAACTTTTAATAACGAAGGAACCAAAGTAGCTTATGGTTTTGAAAACAACTTATATGTAAAAGATTTGGCATCTGGTACGATTAAGCAAATTACTAAAGACGGTAAAAAGAATAGTGTCATCAACGGAATTACCGATTGGGTTTATGAAGAAGAATTTGCTTTTGTAAGGGCTTTTGACTGGAATAAAACGGGCGATAAAATTGCCTTTATTCGTTTTGATGAAACTAATGTTCCTGAATATTCTATGGATATTATGGGCGAAGATTTATACCCAACACAACAAGTTTTTAAATACCCTAAAGCGGGTGAAGATAATGCTGAGGTGTCTTTATGGATGTACGATGTAGCTTCAGAAAAAACTTCAGAAGTTGATATTTCTGGATTTGAAAACTATTATATTCCAAGAATTATGTGGACTCAGGATGCATCTTTACTAAGTGTTCAATTAATGAATCGTCATCAAAATGTATTGGATTTAATTCTGGTAGATGCTTCAAAAAATAATGCAACTTCACTACTTCATAAAGAAACAGATGATGCTTATGTGGATGTAAAAGACGATCTTACTTTTTTAAATAATAACGGTTTTATTTGGACTAGCGAAAAAAGTGGATGGAATCATTTATATCTTTACGATAAGAATGGGAAGAATGAAAAACAATTAACCAAAGGAGATTGGGAAGTAACAAGCTATTATGGATTTGATCCAAAATCGGCAATGATTTATTATCAATCTACCGAAAATGGAAGTATTAACAGAGATGTTTATACGGTTTCAATTCAAGGAACCAATAAAACAAGACTTTCTAAGGAAACAGGAACCAATGCAGCCGATTTTAGCGCAGATTTTTCGTATTATATCAATACTTTTTCCAGTTCAACTACACCCTATGTGTTTACTTTAAATGAATCGAAAACAGGAAATGTAGTTAGAGAAATTAAAAACAATTCAACTTTAATCAATAAGTTGAAAAGCTATAAAATGTCTCCAAAGGAATATTCAACTATTTCAATAAATGGAAACGATTTGAATATGTACACCATCAAACCTTTAGATTTTGAGGAAACAAAAGAGTACCCTTTATTTATGTATCAATATTCGGGACCAGGTTCTCAAAATGTAGCCAACCGTTGGAATGGAGGAAATGATTATTGGCATCAAATGTTAGCACAAGAAGGCTATATTGTTATTTGTGTGGACGGAAGAGGAACAGGTTATAAAGGAAGAGATTGTAAAAAAGTTACACAGTTAGAGTTAGGGAAATACGAAGTAGAAGACCAAATTGCAGTTGCAAAAAAAATGGGTACTTTACCTTATATTGATGCCAACAGAATTGGAATTTGGGGTTGGAGTTATGGAGGTTTTATGTCTTCTAATTGTTTGTTTCAAGGCAATGATACTTTCTCTATGGCAATTGCAGTAGCACCCGTAAGTAGCTGGCGTTTTTATGATACTATTTACACAGAACGCTATATGCACACACCACAAGAAAACGCTTCGGGATACGATAATAACTCACCAATTACTTATGCAAGTTTGTTAAAAGGTGATTTTTTATTGGTGCACGGTGGAGCAGATGATAATGTTCATTTACAAAATACCTTACGACTTTCGGAAGCATTAATACAAGCCAATAAGCAATTTGATTGGTCGATATATCCAGACAAAAATCACGGAATTTACGGTGGAAAAACCCGAATTCATTTATATACAAAAATGACAAATTTTGTTCGTAAAAGTTTAGGGGAACCAATAGTTACTTTAGAAGAAATAAAAGAATAATAAAAAATAGAAATAATCAATAAATAACAAATATGTCAACAACTACACAATTACCACATCACAGAGAATTATTTGGGCATCCAATAGGATTGTTCGTTTTGTTTGTTACCGAAATGTGGGAACGTTTTTCTTACTACGGAATGCGTGCGATTTTAGTACTTTACTTAGTTGGTTTAACAACAGCTGAAAATCCTGGATTGGGTTGGACAAAAGGAGAGGCACTTGCACTTTACGGCTGGTACACAATGATGGTTTATGTAATGTCAATACCGGGCGGGATTATAGCAGATAAACTGTTAGGTCAGAAAAAATCGGTTTTAGTTGGAGGTGTATTACTTCTTTTTGGGCATAGTATTTTAGCTGTAGAAGAAATGTGGGCGTTTTACACTGGATTGGTATTAATCGTTTGTGGTGTTGGAATGTTAAAGCCAAACATCTCAACTATGGTTGGTGGATTATACAAAAAAGGAGATATTAGAAGAGATAAAGGGTTTACTATTTTTTATATTGGAATAAACGTAGGAGCGTTCCTTTCAAGTTTAATTGTAGGTTATGTAGGAGAAGTTTACGGTTGGCATTATGGTTTTGGTTTAGCTGGAATAGGAATGGCACTCGGAATAATTCAATATGTTGCAGGACAAAAATATTTAAAGGATGTCGGTAATTTTTTAGGAGCATCTCAAAATGAAGAAGAAAAAGCATTATTAAACAAACCACTTACTAAAATTGAAAAGGATAGAGTAGTTGTACTATTGATTTCCTTTTTAATAGTAATCGTTTTTTGGGGAGCTTTTGAACAAGCTGGTGGATTATTGAATATTTATACTATGGAAAAAACCAATAGAGTACTTATGGGTTGGGAAATTCCAGCATCTTGGTTTCAGTCTTTAAATGCGATGTTTATTATCTTCTTGGGAACTGTGGTTGCTGCATTTTGGGCAAATAGAAAATTAAAAGGAAAGTTATCTACTTCACTTTTTAAAATGATCTTGGGATTAATTATAATGGGAACAGGATTCTTCTTTATGACAGGAGCAACAGCTCAGTTTGAAGCTACAGGAAGTTCAGCAATGTATTGGTTAGTATTAGCTTATTTATTTCATACGGTTGGAGAATTATGTTTGTCACCAGTGGCATTATCATTTATCACAAAATTAGCTCCCGTAAAATACGCATCCATTATGATGGGAGTTTATTTTGCAATGACAGGTTTTGGTAGTAAACTAGCAGGTTTATTAGGAGAATGGTCTGAAAGTCTTGGAGAATACACCATATTTACCGGAATTGCGATTTTTTGTGTTGTTTTAGGGGGATTAGTCCTTCTTATTAGACCAAAACTAGAAGTGTTTACTCATGGTGTTGAAGACAATGAAGTAGAAATGCACGAAGCTGAAGGTTTCGATTTAGCAGAAGAAAATTAACAAACAAAATCTCATAAATTTAATGTCTATGAGGTTTCTTAATTAATATAAATTTTAAATTAAAATTACATGAGTTTAGCGAAGTATAAGTTTGAAGGAACTGAACTGAATAATCAACTATTAATGGGACATCCATCTGGGTTGTTTATTTTGTTTTTTACCGAAATGTGGGAGCGTTTTTCCTATTATGGAATGCGAGCACTTTTAGTGCTGTTTTTAACTTCAGCTATAATGGATGGCGGATGGGCTTGGAGTCGTGAAGAGGCAATGGGTCTTTACGGAACTTATACAATGCTGGTTTATTTTACCCCAATAATTGGAGGGATATTAGCAGATAGATTATTAGGCTACCGAACTGCAGTTGCTATTGGAGCATTAATTATGACCTTAGGTCATGCTTCCATGGCTTTTGATACACCTTGGAGCTTGTATGTAGGAATAGGACTTTTAATAGCTGGTAACGGTTTGTTTAAACCGAATATTACATCGATTATTAATGGAGTTTATAAAAATGCTCAAGAAAAGAAAGATGGTGCTTTTACCATTTTTTATATGGGTGTAAATGCAGGAGCTTTCTTAGGTATTATGCTTTGTGGTTATATTGGTGAAACTAAAGGATGGCATTTTGGCTTTGGATTAGCTGGAATATTTATGTTTTTAGGAATGTTACAATTTTGGTTTTCTCAAAAAATATTTGGTAGTGTTGGTTTAAAACCTTCAAAAACGGTTGATTTATCTGATGCAGTAACTGTAGAAGATAAAACAGAAGACAAGGAAGAAGTAGTTTCAAATAAAGTTCAAAAAGACCGTTATATTGTAGTTGGTATTTTAGCAATCTTTACCGTTTTCTTTTGGGCAGCTTTTGAACAAGCAGGTGGGTCTATGACTATTTTTGCTAAGGATTATACCAATCGAGTATTAGAAGGAGGTTCTGCTAATGCTTTTAGAATTGCAAATACATTACTTACCATAGTTCCATTAGCAATTATTACCTATGTTTTACTTCAATTATTTAAAATTACTTTTAAAAAGTATGCACTATCAAATACTTTCTTAGGAATTAGTTTTGCTATTATTTGGTATATAGTAATTACCATGTTAACAGAGCAGTATAATCAAGAATCTACAGAGATTCCAGCATCTTGGTTTGGTATTTTAAATTCATTTTATATCATTGCTTTTGCTCCATTATTTTCTAAAATATGGGAAAGTAAATTCAATCCACCTGCAACGGTTAAATTCGGAATAGGATTGGTATTATTAGGACTTGGTTTTGGAATTTTAGCTTACGGTTCAGCAAGTATTCCACAAGGAGCTCAAACGGCTTCAGTAAGTGTTATATGGCTGATTTTAGCCTATTTATTGCATACCTTAGGAGAACTTAGTTTATCTCCTGTAGGGTTATCTTATGTTTCTAAATTAGTGCCAGCTAAAAAAATAGCGATGATGTTTGGGTTATGGTATATTGCCGTTGGTATGGGTAATAAAGCTGCTGGTGCAATGGGAGGAATGATCGATTCAATTACTGCGGAATACTCTATGAGCACCTTCTTTTTAATTTTTACACTAGTACCAATTATCGCTGGACTAATTGTAATGGGATTAACTCCAGTAGTTAAAAAGCTAATGCACGGAGTAAAGTAATTATTATACAAACGAAAGAACATACAATAAACGCTCCTTTTGGGGCGTTTTTTAAGAAGAATTAAATATTGAAAAATGAAAAAAGCACTACTTATTGCATTTGTTTTACTAGGAGTTACAAAAATATCCGCACAGGATAAAATTAACTGGATGTCTATGAATGAAGCTCTCGAAGCTCAAAAAGAAAATCCTAAAAAAATATTTATGGATGTTTATACCGATTGGTGTGGGCCTTGTAAATTGTTAGATAAAAAAACATTCCACAATGATGATGTAGCAAAATATGTAAATGAAAATTATTACGCAGTAAAGTTTAATGCTGAAGGTACTGAAGAAATCACTTATCAGGATTTTACTTATACCAATCCAAATTATCAAGAGGGCAGAAAAGGAAGAAATTCTCAGCATTTATTAGCACATGCCTTAAAGGTAACAGGCTATCCAACTATTGTTTTTTTTAATGAAAATGGAGAGTTAATTCAGCCAGTAGTGGGTTATAAAACTCCTGAACAATTAGAAATTTATCTTAAAATGATTGCCAGCGATGATTATTTAACACTTACTACTGGTAAATCTTGGCAAGAATATCAAGAAAATTTTAAAGGGACATTTAAGTAAAATTCAATATTCAAACACTAAATTCCAGAAACTAACGAGATAATACAAATGCTCCCTCAATTCCAGTATAATGGAAAGGGAGCTTTTTTTCTTCACAGGTTTTTTTCCAACGGCTCACATACGATTTGTAGTTGTTTCCATCGACAATAATTAGTTTGGGTTGTAGACAATCAATAAGTCGTTCTAAATTTACTTTTGGACTCATGGATAATAAAACTATATCAATTTCAGAATTTTTTGGATAGATTCCTAAACTGTCTAAAATCAATATGTTTTTATGATTATAAGATAGGATGGAGGGTAGATTACCTTCAGAATAATTGTTAATGTCATTTGCAATTCGGTATCCTTTTAAAGGATAACTATTTTTGTAAATTGAATTGGTATCACTTCGGAAAAGCACAAAATTATCCCCATGTTTAAAGCCAATTAAAGTTTTTCTGCTTTTTTGAAAAACAATAAATTCGTTATTAGAGTTTGAGAATTCATCAAACACAAAGATTCCTATTAGTAATGAAAGCCCTATAAAACAATAGATAAAACCTTTTTGACTTTTAATTTTCCAAAGAATTATACTACTGATGATAAGTACATAACTTGCCAATACTTTTTCAGAACTAAAATGAATATCCTGAAACAAAAACGAATCTTGATGTGCAATCCAGTTAATAAAACCATTCATTTGTTTGATGATATAGTTGTATGAAATGGCAATCCATTCAGGAAGGATATTAAAAACAGCTAGTACTATTATTAGAATCCCAAACCCTAGAAGAATTCCAAGAAAAGGAAGAATAACAATGTTCGTGAGAAAAAACAAGCCTGGAAACTGATGGAAATAATACAGACTCAAAGGAATAATTCCAATTTGTGCGGCGATGGTAACAGTGATTATTCCCCATACTTTTTTCAGAAAATAATTAGTTGGATAATACATTCTATTTATCATAGGAACTATCCAAAGAATAAAGAAAACCGCTAAATAGCTCAACTGAAATCCAACATGAAACAACCACATTGGGTTAATTAATAGCAACACGAAATAAGATAGAAACATCGTATTAATAGCGTTGGTATCACGATTGATTATTTTCGCAAAGGCAAAGAATGTAAACATGGTAACTGCCCTTACAACCGAAGGTGAAAGACCTGTAATAAATGCAAAAACCCAAAGACAAATAACAATTAATATAGGAATGATGAGTTTTCCTTTTCTAAAAAGATTAAAAGGACTAAATAGAAACTGAAGTATAAAATATACAATCCCAACGTGCAATCCAGAAACTGCCAAAATATGAATAGCCCCTGCTGCTGCATAATCACTATACATTTCTTTACTAATGTCTTTTCGTTACCCTAAAATTAATGCTTGAATGATTGATAGTTCATTTGGAGTTAAGAAACTGTCTTTTAATTTGTTAATTATGTGATTTCTTAATTTTTCAGCTTTGCTTTTTAAAGTTGTTTTTCCTTGATATTTATATAAAATATCGGGGTTAGAAACTCGTAATTGATGTTGAATTCCCATCGTTTTCATATATTTTGAATAATCAAATTGATGAGGATTTAAAGGAGAATTAATCAAATGAAGTGGAGCAGAAATTAACAATATATCATCAATATTTAAAAGTGATTTTAAAGAATCTTTTTTAATATTTAATAGGACTCTTCCTTTTGTAACTTTTTGATTTATAGCAATAACATCAGTAATGTACTTGTCGTTATAAGTGTCTGTTTTTAAGACTTCTTTTATTTTTAGTTGATAAGTTTCAGAAGTTGAAGAATTCGAAATTTGATGAGAATAATGATCAGGAATCAACTCAGACAAACGTATTTGATAGGAAATAATCCCTAATAAAGCGAAAGATAAATAAGTAATAATTCCAAATAAACTGTTTTGAAACAGCTGTTTCCTAGCAATAAACCAAGCAATAAAAATTAGAAACACAAAACCTGAAAACAGATAAAAATATAAAAGAGAAGGACTTAGAAAAAAATGAGCAATAAGGATTCCTACTGTCAATAAGGAAGCAAATTTTACTACCGAAAAGTTGATGAATTTCATTGTAAATTGACTTTAAACATTGCTTAAAATCAATTGAGGAGTGCTATAAATATAGTAATTTATTTATAATTAGATGATTTTTCGTGCCTCTACAAAGGTTTTTTTCCAATAGCTTTCATTTAATGAAGAATTTATAACACCCCGAGTCGTAGATGCATGGATAAAAAATATTTCTCCTTTACTTATTTTGGTCACGATACCAACGTGATTAACACGGTTTTTAGATTTTCCAGTTTTAAAAAATATCAAATCTCCTTTAGCAACTTTTTTTAAGGAAACCGATTTTCCTTGTTTTGCCATATCTCGCGAAACACGGGGTAGTTTAATTCCTTCTTTTCCATAAGCCACATAGACCAAGCCAGAGCAATCCATTCCTTTTTTTGTAGTTCCTCCAAATTTATATTTAGTTCCTTCAAAGGTTTTTGCAGTCTTGATGATGTTAGAAACTTTTTTGTTTTCGGAAGAAGTTGTTTTAGATGAGCTGTTTTTTTTTGAAGACTTTTTTGTGGTTTTAGAAGCTGTTTTTTTTGAAGTAGTTTTATGAGTTTTTGTTCGGCTCGTAGTAGCTTTTTTTGAGCTTCCACAAGAAACTAAAAAAGTTGAAAGAATAATAAGTAGGATATATTTCTTCATTTTTTTAATTATTGTTGTTTTTAAAACAAATCTATACTAGATGTCTGGTTGAGCGTAGTCGAAACCTATTTAATAGATACACATATTGGCAAAAGATTATTTCATGCTATTAACAATCAACCCAGCCGTTTTTTCACTAGCACCCACGCCACCAAGTTTTTGTTCTAAATCGTAATATTCTAAAAATAGAACGGCTCTGTTATATTCATCCAATATTTTGTCTAACTCTTCCTTTAATCGTTTGTTGTTGAATTCTGTTTGAATTAATTCAGTAACTACTTCTTTATCCAAAATCAAGTTTACTAAAGAGATATATTTCAATTTAATAATTCGTTTGGCAATTTCATAAGAGATTCTATTACCGGAGTAACAAACTACTTGAGGAACTTTAAACAAGGCAGTTTCTAAAGTAGCTGTTCCCGATGTTACCAGAGCAGCATACGAAACGCTTAATAAATCGTAGGTTTTGTTCAGTAATAAATGAATGTTTTGCGATTTAATAAATGAATTGTAAAAACTCTCATCCTGACTTGGAGCTCCAGCAATTACAAATTGATAATCTTTAAAATCGTCAACTATGCTCAACATTACATCCAACATTTTTGATATTTCTTGCTTTCTACTTCCAGGAAGTAGCGCAATAATTGGTCGGTCATCTAATTTGTTTTCTTTCCTGAAAAGAATTTCATCTACTTGTTTTCTGTGTGCGATTTCATCTATTAGCGGATGGCCTACAAAATGAACCGGAAATTGATGTTTGTCTTCATAAAAACCTTTTTCAAAAGGAAGTATTACATACATCGCATCCACATCGCGTTTAATGTCCTTGATTCTACCTTCTTTCCATGCCCAAATTTGAGGTGAAATATAATAATGGGTTTTGATGACTTTTTGTTTTGCCCATTTGGCAATACGCATATTAAAACCAGGGTAATCGATAAATATAATCACATCAGGATTAAAATTTTCAATGTCTTTTTTGCAAAATGAAATGTTTTTAAAAATGGTTCTTAGGTTAAAAAGGACTTCTACAAAACCCATAAAAGCCAATTCACGGTAATGTTTCACCAATTTACCACCAACTTTTTCCATTAAATCACGACCCCAATAGCGAATGTCAGCTTTTGTATCTTTTTGATACAAGGCCTTCATTAAATTTGCTCCGTGTAAATCACCCGAAGCTTCTCCTGCTATGATGTAGTATTTCATATGTTTTCCCTACTATGGCATGGATCATTTTTAATAAAACTTAGTAACTAATATTATTATTGCCGCAATAACCGTTGCCAAAACAACTCCTCTTGCTCTATAAAATTGATTTTTTTTCAGAAATATAAAAAATACAATCAAATTTAAAATAGCACCGAGTGCAATAATATTTCCGAAAACATCTTGTAAAAAAGCGTTCTTAATAGTTTCTTCTAAATTATAATCTGAAAAAAAATAAATATACACATAACTTCCAGCAATATTAGCTACAAGTCCGATTAGCATACCAATAATAACTTCTTTTTTTATAGTGTCCATTTATTAATGTCTTTTATAGCGTGATGTGCGGTTAAATCGAATTGTACTGGAACCACCGAAACATATCCGTTTTCTAAAGCCCATTCATCTGTATCTGTTCCTTCATCTTCGTTAATAAATTTTCCTGTTAGCCAGTAATAATCTCTTCCCAAAGGGTTGGTTCGTTTGTCAAATTCTTCGGACCAATGTCCTTTTGCTTGTCGGCAAATTTTAATTCCTTTAATTTCTTCTTCAATTAATTTTGGAATATTCACGTTTAAAACCACCCCTTTTGGTAATCCATTTTGCAAGCATTCGGTGACAATTGTTTCGATATATTTTTTGGAAGGTTTAAAATCGGCTTCCAATGAATAATCCAATAGCGAAAAACCAATGGAAGGAATACCTTGAGTTCCTGCTTCAACAGCAGCACTCATCGTACCAGAATAAATTACATTGATAGACGAATTACTTCCGTGATTAATTCCACTAACACATAAATCTGGCTTTCGTTTTAGAATTTCGTTTACGGCAATTTTCACACAATCTGCGGGTGTTCCACTACAAGTAAATTCTTTTTGTGGAGCGTCTTTTTCAATAGTAATTGGTTCGCAATAAAGTGTGTCGTTAATGGTAATTGCGTGACCCATTCCGCTCTGTGGAGCGTCCGGTGCTACAACAATTACATCACCAAATGAGTTCATGATTTCAATTAGAAAACGAATACCTGGTGCGTGAATTCCATCGTCATTTGTAATAAGAATAAGCGGTTTTTTTGAAGGCATTTTATGGTTGTTAAATCAAAAAGCTAAAGTACATAATAATATTTTTCAGATGGTATTATTAAAAGAGGATTGTAATTAAAAATTGGTTTAACAAAAAATTAGTAACTCAACATATAAATTGGCACGATATTTTGTATAAATTAGTCCTCAGTATAAAAAAGATGAATATGAAAGTTTTGAAAAAGAATTTTAAAGTTTTACTCCTTGCAGTATTTTTAGGTGTTGCTTCTTGCAGCTTTACTACCAAAGAGTTTAACGACCCCGATAAGGATAAATTATTAATCGATTTAATCACATTTGTATTACAAAAAGGACATTATGAACCGAAAGATATGAATGATGAATTTTCAGAAAATGTGTATGATAAGTTTTTAATTGGAATGGATCCTTTAAAACGCTATTTCTTAGCTTCAGATATTGAAGAATTTAGTCAGTATAAATATGAAATTGATGATCAAATTAAAGTAAAAGATCTTACTTTTTTCAATTTAGTATACAATCGGTATATGGAAAGAATGGAGGAAGTAAAAAAGATCTATACAAAAGTCTTAGAAGTTCCTTTTGATTATTTTAAAGATGAAACTATTAATGTAGATTATGAAAAAGTACCTTATGTATCTTCAAAAAAAGAATTAAGAAACCGCTGGCGGAAGCAATTAAAATTTACAACTATTTCTAACTATTACGATTTAATTGATGATAATGGGAATACAATTAAAACTAGTAAGGAAAAAGAATTTGATAAGGATCAAAAAACGGAAGAGTTAAAAGAGCCAAAAAGCCTTGAAGAATTAGAAAAAGAATCTAGAGAAAGCTCAAAATCTTCCTTAGATGATTATTTTGATTTTGTGGATGATCTTGAACGTAAAGATTATTTTGCAGTTTTCTTAACTACAATTGTAGAAGAGTTTGATCCTCATACCAACTATTTTGCACCGACTGAAAGAGACCGTTTCGATTTACAAATGTCTGGAAAATTAGAAGGAATTGGAGCGAGACTTCAAAAAAAGAATGATTATATAAAAATTGTTGAAGTTATTAGCGGTGGACCAGCTTGGCGAGGCGAACATGTAGAAGTTGGGGACCTCATTATGAAAGTAAAACAAGAAGATGAAAAAGAAGCGGTTAGTGTAGTTGGAATGAGATTAGATGATGCGGTAAAATTAATAAAAGGCCCAAAAGGAACAAAAGTAACTTTAACATTAAAACGTGTGGATGGTACCATTGAAGATGAAACCATTACAAGAGATGTTGTGGAACTTGAAGAAACCTACGCAAAATCAGCATTAATTACTAAAGATGATAAAAATTTTGGCTTAATTAATCTACCACAATTTTACTTTGATATGGATAATTACAAGGAGCGAAATGCTGCTAGTGATGTTAAAAAAGAAATTATACGTTTAAAAAAAGAAGGAATGGAAGGTTTAGTAATCGACCTTCGTAATAATGGTGGTGGTTCTTTACGAACTGCTGTAGAAATGGCAGGGCTGTTTATAAAAGAGGGCCCCGTGGTTCAAGTAGCGTCATCAGGAAGTAAAAAAGAAGTGTTGAGAGATAGAGATAAAGACATTATTTGGGATGGTCCATTGGTGATTTTGGTGAATGAATTATCTGCTTCAGCTTCCGAAATTTTAGCAGCTGCAATGCAAGATTATAAAAGAGCAATTATTATTGGAAGTAAGCAATCTTACGGAAAAGGAACTGTTCAAAATTTATTAGACTTAAATCAATGGCTTCGTAAAAACGATATGGGTGATATGGGAGCTTTAAAATTAACGACTCAAAAATTCTATCGTGTTAATGGAGGTTCTACTCAATTAGAAGGTGTGAAAAGTGATGTGGTTATGCCAGATCGTTATAGTTATATTGATATTGGTGAACGTGATTACGACAATCCGTTGCCGTATGATAAAATCGATGCTGCCGAGTATGATGTTTGGAACGGCTATATTGATTATGAAGAAACAATCAATAAAAGTAATGCTCGTATGGCAAAAAGTGAACAATTACAATTGATTGATGAAAATGCAAAATGGATTAAAACACGTCGCGATGAAACTACAGTAACGTTAAATTACAACGATTACAAAGCTGAAATTGAAAAACGTAAAGAAGAAACTAAAAAGTTTGATGCCATTAGTGAATATGATAATAAATTAAGTTACGAGTCTTTGCCTTATGAAATAAAATTAATGAAACTAGATACTACTTTAACTGAAAAACGTAAAAGATGGCACAAAACATTGAGTAAAGATATATATGTTGAAGAAGCAGTAAATGTTTTGGAAGATTTGTCGATTAGTAATATTCAGAATAGTAAAGTTGCGAAAGTGAAGGATTAAGTTTTATATTTATCATGTGAAACAAGCGAGTTAAATTTTTTATTACTTATAGGAAAAGAAATATTGCGAACTGCTTGTGACCAATTTATTATAATATTTAAATACACTTGAAAAACACATCCACTTCATTAACAAAATTAACGCTCCAGAAGTTTAAAAAAAACGGATGGGGCGTTGTAAGTTTTGGGTTTTTAGTACTCTGCGTTTTGGTGGCGATTTTTGCTTATGTTTTAGCACCAGATAATTCTCAGAATGCCAATCAGATGCATTTGTCCATTCACTCAAAATCTCCAGGTTTTCAAGTTAAAATACTTACGATTCCTTCAGAAAAGGTAAGTCAAAATAAATTATCAATATTGTTTTTTGGAAAGAAGAATACCGATACAGAAATACCGATTTCAAACTTTCAAGTAACAAAAAATTCTTTTCAGATTACCGAATATACTGTCGATGGAAGTGAAGGACTTCAAAAAAAGTATCCTTTGAGTTTATTTCCCAAAGCAACTTCTTTTGATGCCATTCCGAAACTGTATGTTTCAGATAAAAATTTCCTGTTAGGAACTGATAAATACGGTCGTGATTTGTTGAGTAGAATGTTGATTGGAATACGAATTTCATTAGCAATTGGTTTTGTAGCAGTGTTTATTTCATTAATTATTGGGGTTACATTGGGGGCCATTGCCGGTTATTTTGGCGGAAAAGTAGATGCAGTAATTATGTGGCTCATCAATGTTACTTGGTCTATTCCTACCTTGTTATTAGTCATTGCTATCACTTTAGCGTTAGGTAAAGGGTTTTGGCAAGTATTTATTGCAGTCGGACTTACCATGTGGGTAGAAGTTGCCCGTGTAGTTCGTGGGCAAGTGATGGGTGTAAAGCAGATGCAATATGTTACTGCAGCAAGAGCCTTGGGATACAATGATCTCAGGATTATCACAAAACATATTTTACCCAATAGTATGGCACCTGTAATTATTATTTCGGCAGCCAATTTTGCTGGAGCTATATTAATTGAAAGTGGGCTTAGTTTTTTAGGAATTGGTGCACAACCACCCATGCCAAGTTGGGGAGGAATTATAAAAGATCATTACTCATATATAATTCTAGGAAAACCTTACTTAGCATTAATACCTGGATTGGCAATAATGAGTTTGGTGACGGCTTTTATGTTGATAGGAAACGCATTGCGAGATGCTTTGGATGTAAAAAACGCCTAACTGTTTAATATGAAGAATAAATATACCTACACCATAATTATAACGATTATTACTATTATCTTCTATTATGCAAATGATTATTTAGACAAGAAAAACGAAGAATATCCAAAAGATAATATGCTAGAATCAATTTCTAAAAACGAATTTGATGCAACTTTTCTGCCAAGCTCTACCACAGGAAGTATCATAAACCATGATTATTATACTCTTTCTTATTCCGAAAGCCATGAACAAGCAGAATGGGTTGCTTACGAGTTAAAGAAAAATCAAATTAAAAAAGGAAGCTTTAAAAGACCTTATTTTGTGGAAGATAAAAAGGTGAAAACGCATTCTGCAGATTGGAAAAATTATAAAAAATCTGGTTACGATAAGGGACATTTATGCCCAGCAGGGGATAGGAATTTTAATTATAATGCTTTTCATGAAACTTTTTTAACCAGTAATATTAGCCCACAAAATAGCAGTTTTAATAAAGGAATCTGGAATAATTTAGAACAAAAGGTTAGACGATGGGCAAAGGAATACGATGGTGTTTATGTGGTTACAGGAGGAGTTTTAAAAGAAAATTTAAAGACCATAGGTTATGAGCGTGTTTCGGTTCCAGAAATGTATTATAAAATTATTATGGACAGTTCAAATGGAAACTATAAAGCAATTGCTTTTTTAATTCCCAACCAAGATTCTAACCTATCGTTTTATAAATATGTGGTTACTATTGATGAAATAGAAGTACTTACTGGAATTGATTTTTTTCCAAATTTAGATAGTGTAATTGAAGATAAATTAGAATCTGAAATAAGCTTGAAAACTTGGAAAAAGCATTAACGATTTATGTAATTAGAAGCATCCAATCTAATAAAAATAAAAAGTAAAATAGTAAAACCCCAAAGCCCAGATCCTCCGTAACTAAAGAATGGTAATGGAATTCCGATAGTAGGAAGTAATCCAGAAACCATTCCAATATTTATAAAAAAGTGAAAGAATATAATAGAGTCAACACTATATCCATAAACCCTACTAAATTGTGATTTTTGTCGTTCTGCAAGTACTAATAATCGAATGATTAATGCCATCAATAAAAGAACAACTCCAAAACTTCCTATAAATCCCCATTCTTCACCAACGGTACTAAAAATATAATCGGTGTCTTGTTCTGGAACAAATTTACCTTTGGTTTGGGTTCCTTGTAGCCAACCTTTTCCTGTCCAACCTCCACTACCAATGGCAATCTCGCTTTGATTGGTATTATAACCAATATCCTTTATGTCCACTTCTTTTCCTAATACGATATTAAAACGATCTCGATGCCGTTGTTCTAATACGTTTTCAAAAATAAAGTTTACCGAAACAGAAAACCCAATACAAGCAGCGACAATAATTCCGTATCTGAAAACACTAGGTTTTCTCTTTTTATTTTTTAAATAAACGAAAGCTGTAATTAGTATAATACCTGTAGCAACCCATGAGATACCAAAGGCCAAAGTAGCAACAAACAAAGCAGCTACAATAAAACCTAATAATAAATATATATAATGCAACCCTTCTCTATACAAAGGAAAAATCAACGCAACATATACCAAAGCACTTCCAGGATCTGGCTGAGGTACAATTATTAAAGCTGGTAAAAAAATTAATATTAATGCTTTAATTTGAACGTTAAAAATCCTTAAATCTGTTTGAATATCACTCACATATTTTGCCAATGCTAATGCAGTTGCGGCTTTAGCAAATTCACTTGGCTGAATACTAAATCCGCCTAAAAAATACCAAGAGGTGGCTCCGTTTACATTTTTACCTAACACAAATAATCCTAATAAAGAGAGTAAGGAAACAATATAAATAACACTTGAAAATCGCTCGTAAAACTTGGCTTCAACGGCTAAAATAAAAGTAATTAATAGCAAACTTAAGCTTATCCAAATAAGTTGTTTAGTGTAAATTTGGGAGAAGTCAAAAAAACTTGTTGCGGTTTCACTATAAGACGCAGAATAAATATTAATCCAGCCTATACCAACTAATGCTATATAAATTAGAATTGTTATCCAATCAAATTTTGCGTTACCTTTAGAGCCTCCTGTCATTAATAATTAATATTAAAAGGTTTTCCTGAAAGTGGTTTGGCATATTCTTCTTCAAGGCTTCCATTTATGACATAGTTTTCCATGTCGGTTCTTGTTATTTCGCCTTTTAAGTATTTTTCAATCATCAAACCTGCAATCCTACCAGCCCAACGCGAGCCCCAATATCCATTTTCTACAATAACAGCAATGGCAATTTTTGGATTGTCTTTTGGCGCAAAAGCTATAAAAATAGAGTGATCGGTAAGTTGAACTTTCTCCCCATCTATTTTTGTGTAGTTTTCTGATGTACCTGTTTTTCCACAAATATCAATTCCTGGTATCTGAAGCCAAACAGCAGTCCCTTCAGTATAAACTTGGTGCATTCCTTCAACTACGGGTTCAAAGTGTTTTGGATCTATTGTTGTGTTATACCGTTTGGTATATTTTGAGGGAATAGTATCAACTTCGCTTATGTTTTTAATAATATGTGGTTTGTAATACCAACCTCTATTAGCAATTGCTGCTGTAAAATTCACCATTTGCATCGGGGTTAATATTACTTCTCCTTGACCGATAGCATTGGATATGGTAGCAGTTGCATACCATTTTCGTTTTGGGTAATTATACCAACGGTTGTAAAATTTTGCTGATGGGATTAATCCTTTTTTTCCTGGCGGTAAATCATACCCCATATAATTTCCTAAGCCAAAACTTTCTAAATGACGTTTCCAATTATCCATTCCTTCTTGTGGTGTTGGGAATTTTTCAATACTACGACGGTAAACAGTAGCAAAATAACTATTACATGATTTTGCGATGGCGCCAACCATCGATAAAGGTGGTCTGCTATGGTGACAACCAAGAGGTTTGCTTCCCCCATAATGATAATTTCCATTACAAACTACGGTTTCATTAATGTCAATTACTCCTTCTTGTAAACTTATTAATCCCGTTAATGTTTTAAAAGGAGAGCCCGGAGGATATTCACCTTGTAACACTCTATCGAATAAAGGTCTTGATATCGTGTCGTAATAAAGTTTTGTGTAATTTTTAGATCGTTCTCTTCCTACCAATAATTTTGGATCGTAATTAGGTGCTGTAATTAAAGCTAATATTTCGCCAGTTGAAGGTTCAATAGCAACAATACCACCACGTTTATTTACTAATAATTTTTCACCATATTCTTGTAGAACTGCGTCAATAGTAAGTGTGATATCTTTTCCATTAATAGGTAAAGTGTCATAAATTCCTTCTTTAAATGATCCGATTGCTCTGTTAAAACGATCCATTTGAAGGTATTTAACCCCTTTAGTACCTCGCAAAATTTCTTCGTATTCCTGCTCAACTCCTGCTTTACCAATTAAATCTCCCATTTGGTAATAGGGATTTTTTTTAATAATCTTTTTGTTTACTTCGGCAATATAACCAAATACATTTGCAGAATTATGAACTTGGTAATCTCTTAAGGCTCTTTTTTGAATATAAAACCCTTCATATTTCCACATTTTTTCAGAAAGATAAGCGTATTCATCTTTAGTAAATTGAGGAATGACAACAGAGGGTAATCTTGGTGAATATATACGAGCTTTTGCTAAGATGTTATCAAATTCCTCTTCCGTTATTTTTAATAATCGCAAAACTCTAATTTGGTATCACAACCCATTTCCTTTACGTTTTTAGGAATTACCATCACATCATAGGAAGGCTGATTAGAAACTAAAAGTTTTCCGTTTCTATCAAAAATAAATCCTCTTTGTGGAAAATCGAATTTCTTTTTAATTGCATTGTTATCAGAAGAAATTTGCGCAGAAGTGTCATATACCTGAAGATAGAATAATCTAGATATAATAACGACTCCGAAGATTAAAACAATAAGTAAAAGTAAATATTTTCTCACTTGGGTTTTTTACTAAAAATGGTAATTGCACTTAGGATTAAAATGGTACTAAAGCTACCTGAAAATAACGTAGATTTTAATATTAAAAGTATGTGATTTACGTTAAATATTTCTAATGAAAATAAAACTAAATGATGAATAAAAACCATAGAAACAACATATAGTATTCGTTGTCCAAATTCAGCATTACTAACTTTTAAGGTGTTGTATTCGTAACTAATACCGAAGGAATATTTTAAGATAGCGGGTCTTAAATAAGCAATTAAAACGGAAGCGGCAGCGTGTATTCCTCCTGTATCACTGAAAAAATCTAACGTTAACCCTAAAAGAAAACTAATAAATATAAGTAAACTTTTGTTTCCAGTAATAGGATAGACAATAATAAAAAGAATGTAAATATACGTATTGATATACCCTAAAAAATCTACGTGATTTAGCAATAATACTTGTGTTAGTACCAAAACTATAAACCGAACAACATTAAGAATAACAATATTATTCAACATTTTCTATACTATTTTCAAGGTTTTTTATTTCGAGAGCATCATTGTTTTTTATAATAAAGACGTGTTCTAAATTAGTCATATCATTAAATAATTGAATATTTAATAGCAATGAATTTTTATCTTCTGTTTGTGAAAAATCAAGTACAGTTCCTATTAAAATTCCTTCAGGAAAAATAGTAGATTTCCCACCGGTAATTATGGTATCGCCAATACTTACTGGTGTCAATCTTGGAATGTCTATTAATTGAACCGTATTTGGGTCTTCCGTATTCCAAACTAAAGAACCAAAATGTTTTGAGTTTTTTAATTTCGCATTTACTTGGCTGTTGGTGTTTAAAATTGACTGTACTGTTGAATATTTATTTGAAACATTGTCGATTATTCCAACAACACCTTTGGACGTAATTACACCCATATCTAACTGTAAACTGTCTCGACTTCCTTTGTTTAAAGTGAGTTTGTTTTTAGTTCTAGAAAATGAATTGTTAATCACTTTCGCCGAAACAAATTTGTATTTATAATTTAATGAACTAGTATCGACATTTTGAGAAAATGCAATCTCTTTGTAGGCTTCTAGGTGTTTACGTAAACGAACATTTTCTTCAACCAACAATTTATTTTCTTTCCTTAAATTGAAATAACCAGTGATGTCATTTTTTAAAGAATAAATGCTTCCTGTAATATAATTGGATGAATTTACAAATTTATTTTTGTGATAGGAATGCGATTGAATTGTAAGAAAAACAGAAATTGAAAATAATAAAATAAATAACAGAAAATTTTTATTTCGGATAAAGAAAAATAGAATTTGCTGCATAAAAGCGAATATTTTATTGTATGAAAGACTATTTAATTAAGACACTTTTAAATTTGCTTAAGTTTTTTAGACAAATTCCAGTTCCTCTTACAACCGCACGTAAAGGGTCTTCGGCAATATAAACAGGAAGATCTGTTTTTTGTGATAATCGTTTGTCCAATCCGCGAAGCATAGATCCTCCTCCTGCTAAATAAATTCCGGTGTTATAAATATCTGCGGCTAATTCTGGTGGAGTTCTAGATAAAGTTTCCATTACAGCATCTTCGATTCGAAGTATAGACTTGTCCAATGCTTTGGCAATTTCTCTGTAGGAAGTTTGTACTTGTTTTGGTTTACCGGTTAGTAAATCACGACCTTGAACCGCTAAATCTTCTGGAGGTAATTCTAAATCTTCGGTTGCAGCTCCAATAGTAATTTTAATGTTTTCAGCAGTACGTTCACCAACATATAAGTTGTGTTGCGTTCGCATATAATAAATAATATCATTGGTAAATACGTCGCCTGCAATTTTTACAGATCTGTCGCAAACAATACCACCTAATGCAATTACAGCAATTTCGGTAGTACCACCTCCAATATCAACAATCATATTTCCTTTTGGCTGCATAATATCTACTCCAATACCAATTGCTGCAGCCATTGGTTCATGAATTAAGTACACTTCCTTTCCGTTTACACGTTCAGCACTTTCTTTTACAGCACGCATTTCAACGGCAGTAATTCCGCTCGGAATACAAATAACCATTCTTAAAGAAGGAGTAATCCATTTCTTTTTAAGCGCAGGAATATCTTTAATGAACATGTTTATCATTTGTTCACTTGCATCAAAATCTGCAATCACACCATCCTTTAAAGGTCTTACCGTTACAATGTTTTCGTGAGTTTTTCCTTGCATTAAATTTGCTTCGGTTCCAACTGCAATTATTTTTTTAGTCGTCCTATCTCTCGCAACAATAGAAGGTGCATCTACAACCACCTTATCATTATGAATTATTAACGTGTTTGCTGTTCCTAAATCTATTGCTATTTCTTCAGTTAAGAAGTCGAAAAATCCCATATTTTATTATACTGTATTTAAAGTTAAACGTGTGCTTTACAAATGTAATGAAAATTAATGCTTAAAATGACGTATTCCGCTAAATACCATTGCCATAGAATTAGCATTGCAATAATCAATACTCAATCCGTCTTTAATAGATCCTCCTGGCTGAATTACAGCGGTTATTCCAGCATTATCTGCAATTTCTACACAATCAGGAAACGGAAAAAAAGCATCACTTGCCATTACCGCTCCATCTAAATTGAAATTAAAAGCGTTTGCCTTAACAATTGCTTGGTTAAGCGCATCAACTCTTGAGGTTTGCCCAGTTCCACTTGCACATAATTGCTTTCCTTTTACTAAAACAATGGTGTTGGATTTGGTGTTCTTACAAATTTTAGAAGCAAATATTAAATCATTTAACTCGGTAGAATTTGGTTTATTGTCAGTTACGTGTGTTAAATTTTCAAGACGGTCTGTTTTCATGTCTTTATCCTGAACCAAAACACCGTTTAAACAAGTTCGAACGGTAGTTTCAGGCATTTTTATTTCTTTTTGAACAAGAATTATTCTGTTCTTTTTTCTTTTTAATATTTCCAAAGCTTTTTCAGAATAGGAAGGAGCAATGACCACTTCACAAAATAATTTGTGTATTTCTTCTGAAACAGCCTCATCAATCTCCACATTGCTAATCAAAATTCCGCCAAAAGCTGAAACTGGATCACCTGCTAAAGCATCATTATAAGCCTCTAAAACAGTATCGCGCTGTGCGATTCCGCAAGCATTATTATGTTTTAAAATAGCAAATGTAGGTGCTTCGTCATTAAATTCTGCCATTAAATTTACTGCTGCATCAACATCTAAAAGATTGTTATAACTTAATTCTTTTCCGTGAAGTTTATCAAATATAGCTTCAAAATCACCAAAGAAAAATCCTTTTTGATGTGGGTTTTCACCATAACGCAACACTTTTCCGTTTTGTTCGCTAATTTTTAATGATGATATACTGTGATCTTGATTAAAATAATTAAAAATAGCTGAATCATAATGTGATGAAACATTAAATGCTTTTGCTGCGAAATGTTTTCTGTCTGTTAAAGAAATTTCGCCATTGTTTTCTGAAATAATGTCTAAAAATTCCTGATAATCTTCCATTGAAGAAACACAAATCGTGTCTGTATAATTTTTTGCTGCGGCTCTGATTAATGAAATTCCACCAATATCAATTTTTTCGATTATATCGGCTTCTGAAGCCCCCGAAGAAACCGTCTTTTCAAATGGGTATAAATCTACAATTACCACATCTAATTGAGGAATATTATACTCCTTCATTTCAGTAACATCTCCTTCATTATGTTGACGATTTAAAATTCCGCCAAACACTTTTGGATGTAGTGTTTTTACTCTTCCACCTAAAATAGAAGGGTAATCCGTTACTTCTTCCACAGGAATTACATCAATCCCTAAGTCGTTTATAAATTGCTGAGTTCCACCTGTTGAGTAGATTTTTACGTCTAGTTCATTTAGTTTTTTTACAATGGGTTCTAAGCCATCTTTATGGAAAACAGAAATTAATGCCGAAGTGATTTTTTTTGTACTCATGGAAAAGTTTGGATTTTTTGGTCTAATTAACAGACATTTGCAAAAGTACATAATTGCCTATTAAATTTGTAACATAAGTTAGTAGAAGACGTCTTACTTTAGTAAAACTTTTTTGATAGAAATATTTGTGTGAATATTTTAATAAAAAAGCATAGAAACACTTCCTGTTTAAAGGGATTTTAATAATTTTAAAAGATGTTAATATACCTTCGCGTATTAAAAGAGAGTTTCAATTTTGCCATCAACGCACTTAAAAATAATAAGCTGCGAACTTTCTTGTCTTTATTGGGAGTTACGATTGGTATTTTTTCGATTATCGCTGTTCTTGCTGCGGTAGATTCTCTTAAAAAAGAAATAGATGACAATTTAAGTTCACTTGATAATAGTACTACAATTATTATGCGTTTTTCATTTGGGCCTACGGATATTCCTCGGTGGAAACGCCGACAATTTCCAGATGTAAGTTATGAAGAATACCAATACTTAAAAAGGTATATGCCCGATACAGAAGCGGTATCATTTGCCCTAAATGTTCCGTCAACAGCGATTAAGTTTGAAGAAAACTCGGTTTCAAACATTGAAATTGGTGCTATATCTTACGAGTATTATGATATTGAATCACTTCAGATTGCAGAAGGTCGTTTTTTTAATGAATCTGAGTCCAATAGTGGAACTCCAGTTATAATTTTAGGGGATGAAATTTCTAATATTTTATTTCCGTCAACAACTCCTTTAGGCAAAAAAGTACGCCTTTACGGAAGAAAATTTGTGGTAATTGGTGTTCTTAAAAAAGAAGGGTCTGGAATTTTTGGAGGCTCTAAAGATACTACTGTTTATATTCCAGTGAATATGGCAAGAAAGATTTTTGGCGATAACAACCGTTCTACCTTTCCGCAAATAATTGTAAAACCCGAGGATGATGTAGATAATGCTGG
>JAJRQR010000190.1 GCA_024280145.1 Bacteroidota bacterium | reverse complement strand
TTCTGAAATGTTTCCGTCATAAAGTCTAAATATAAATTATTCTCTTTTTCGGTTTGGTCTTTATCCTCTTTAAAATGAAATGTGTACTTATTATTATATATTATTTTACTATAAATAACATCGCTAAAACTGAATGCCCCATCTTCTTTAATTACCTCCATTTTATCGAATGTGGTGTAATAGATAGGATTATCAAAAGCCTGTTTTAATTTTTGTTCGATATCTTCTGTGGTGAATAATTCAAATAATGGAGCGTAAGTATAATTTGTGATTTTAGCCCAATCCTTGTCTTCCGACTGAATATCAGAAAGATAATTCTTAAAAGTAGTATTGATTTCTCCTAACTGAGTTTTTGTTAAAGTTACTTCTTTAACTTGGGCGTTTACTGTAAAACTAAATATAAATAGGAAAAGAGTAATTAAATGTTTCATCTGTTTAATTTAATATACAAATATGAAACAATTAAGAATATTTAAAAATAGGGCAATTGACTTATTTTTTTGAAGTGGGCAATGAGGGATTAACTCCGTTGAACCCTTAAGACCAATTTTGCAAACAGAATCCCGATACAATTCTGTATCGGGATTCTGTTTGAAGTGGGCGCAGAGGGATTCGAACCCCCGACCCCCTCGGTGTAAACGAGGTGCTCTGAACCAACTGAGCTATGCGCCCTTATCAGGGTTTTGCTTGAAAGCATATTGCTTTCTCTGTTAGCGGTGGCAAATATAAGGCAGTTTTTATATACTACAAACATTTATTTCAAAAATATTATAAAACTTCTGCGACTACAAATGTGCTACCGCCAACATATATTACATCTTCTTTGCTAGAATTTTTTAAAACTTCGTTATATGCTTCATTTACTGAATTATAACTTACTCCCAACAATCCAAAATGCTTTGCTTTTTTGCTTAATACTGAAACATCCAATCCTCGAATTACATCTGGTTTGCAAAAATAATAGGTTGCTTTTTTAGGAAATAACGGTAAAACCATCTCTAAATTCTTATCATCTACTACTCCCAAAACAATATGAAGCTTTTTAAATTCCTCTTTTTGTAATTGTTCCATCACCAAAACCAATCCTTCCTTATTATGTGCTGTGTCACATATTACCTTTGGGTTTTCCTGAAGAATCTGCCATCTTCCTTGCAACCCTGTATTTAAAACCACATTTAAAAAACCCTTTTTTATATGTTCTTCGGGAATGTTCCAGCCTTTTTTCTGAAGTATCTTTATAGTCTCAACAGCGGTCTTAATATTCTTCTGTTGGTAATCTCCTAATAAATCGGATTTGAAATCTAAAATATCCTCTTCTTCAACAAAAATAATATCTGTATTTACTTCGGAAGCTTTTTGCTGAAAAACCTCTTTTGTTTCTGAAGTTGTTTCACCAATCACCACAGGAATATTCGTTTTGATAATTCCTGCTTTTTCTGAAGCGATTTTTTTCATTGTTTCTCCTAAAAAACGAGTATGATCTAAACCAATGTTTGTAATCACAGAAACTTCTGGAGTGATGACATTGGTGCTGTCTAGTCTTCCTCCCAACCCTACTTCAATAATAGCAATCTCAACTTTTTCTTTTCTGAAATAATCGAATGCCAAACCCACCGTCATTTCAAAAAACGACAAGTGATTTTCTTCAAAAAAAGGCTGATGCTCGGCTATAAAATCAACGGCAAACTCTTCCGAGATCATCTTACCGTTTATCTTTATTCGTTCCCGAAAATCTTTTAAGTGTGGCGAAGTATATAAACCAACTTTATAACCTGCTTCTTGTAAAACAGAAGCTAACATGTGGCTTGTAGAGCCTTTTCCGTTGGTTCCCGCTACGTGAACGGACTTAAACGAATCTTGAGGCTCGTTTAAATATTCAACAAGTTTTAAGGTGTTGGACAAATCCACTTTATAAGCAGCCGCGCCAATGCGTTGATACATTGGCAACTGTTTAAATAACCAATCTATAGTTTCAGAATAATTCAATCGTTTTATTTTACGAGTAACTTTTTTGTTGTTTTATTTCCTTCGGAAGCAATCTGAATATAATACATTCCTTTTGAAATTCCTGCTAAGGATATTGGAAATTCGTAGTTTACGAGAACATCTTTCTGACTAAAAACCACTCTTCCTAATTGGTCATACATTTTTATTGAAATATTTTCAAATGAGTTTTCAAAAGTAATAGTTACAAATTCTGAAGCTGGATTTGGATATAATTTTACTTCAGTTAATAGTATATTGTTTTCAGTTTCTAATATATCTTCAGCAATGTTTAATTTATAACTAGAACGTCCATAAGTTCCTGCGTATAAATATTCCGAGTTTTCGTGAATAAACAAATCTGTTACCACAACCGAAGGCATATTTTCGCCCAAAGGCTGCCAATTTGCACCTTCATCTAAAGAAGCCAAAACGCCAATATCAGTTCCTAAAAATAGGTTTCCAAAGATGTCTTTTTCAATATCATTTATAGGAATATCGGGTAAGTTATTTGAAATGTCGCTCCAAGTTGCGCCAAAGTCGGTGCTCTTAAAAACGTGACCGTTGTCCTCTCCATAACGATAGCCAGAAAAAGTTACATAAACTGTTGCAGCATCGTCTCTGGAAGCCAATACTTTGGTTGTCCATAAAATGGGTAAGCTACCAGAAATATTATTCCAATTGTTTCCTCCATTTTGTGTAACCCACACGTTTCCGTCATCGGTTCCTGCATAAATAACATCGCTATTTAAAGGCGAAACATTTATGGTGGTTACCGTCCCGAAAGCAAGATTTCCTGTATGTGGACCATTGCTTAAATCGGGACTTATGGCTGTCCAAGTTCCAGCGGCATTGGTGGTTTTATATACTTTTTGAGTTCCGTAGAAAAGAGTTTGCGAATCGTTAGGGTCAAAGCTAATAGCAGTATCCCAATTATTAGTGTCGCCACTTGGAATTCCGTTTAGGGCACCAACAAACGAGCTTCCGTTATTGGTAGATTTTCCAAGATTTCCGCGTTGAGACAATGCGTAAATCACATTGGTATTGCTCGGATCTACCAAAGGTTGAAAACCATCACCTCCATAAATCGCTTGCCAATCACTTAATCCACCTGTCTGGGTTCTAATGGTGTTATTATCCTGTGCGCCGCCATACACTTTATCGGCATTTTGAGCATCTACATAAAAACGATAAAACTGTGTAATTGGTAAATTATTAATCTTGGTAGAACTGGTTCCGTTGTTACTGCTTTTATAAACTCCACCATCGTTTCCTATCAACACTTCATTAGGTACAGAAGCATTAAACGCCATCGCATGTTGATCTACATGAACTCCTGAAAAAGTAGAGCTCCAAGTCTGTCCACCATCAGTAGATTTGTCCATTACAAAACCAGAATTGTAAATTATATTTTCGTCTGTTGGGTCTATAAATATTCCGCCAAACCACCAATGATATGAAGTTCCGCCACTCATAGAATTTACTTGCGTCCATGAATCTCCTCCGTTATTTGTTCTAAAAGTTCCTTCTATATTCCCGATTTGATCGGTATAAAACGCATACAATACATTGGGGTTGGATTGTGAAATATCAATACTAATTCTTCCTTTATCGTTGGCAAGACTAGGCAAACCGTTGGTTAGTTCTGTCCAAGAATCTCCACCATCTTGCGTTCTATAAATACGAGAAGTTTCACCACCATATTGACGATTATTTAACCTTCTAATACGTTCCCAACTTGCAGCATATATAATATTTCCATTGGTAGGATGAATTGCCATATCTATAATTCCGGTAGAATCGCTTACAAATAAAACCTGCTCCCAATCGGTGCCATCGTTGGTGCTTCTATAGACTCCTCGGTTGGTATCTTTTCTGAAAAGTGGTCCCATTGCACCAGCAAAAATGGTTGTATCATCATTGGGATCTATCAATACTTTACTTACACTTCCTACTGCTGGTAATCCTTTTGCTTCCCAGGTAAGACCTGCATTGGCACTTTTATAGATTCCGTTTCCGTCATAAGCTAGGGAACCTCCACCGGCATTTACTTCGCCGGTTCCTACCCAAATTAAATCGGTGTTATTTTTTGAAATTTCCATATCACCAATCGAAAGCATTTCTTGCTCATCAAAAATGGGTGTCCAATTGGCACCTGCATCGGTAGTTTTAAAAATTCCTCCCGAAGCCGCTCCTACATAATACGTTTGGGCTTGATCTATTGGGATTTCAATATCGGTAATTCTTCCTCCTACATTTAAAGGACCTGCAAATTCCCAAACTACTGCTGCATTTGAATTTCTATTTACTTGTTGTTTTTTCCACTGAACAGCATTGGAATACGCATACGTTTTAATTCCACCCGTTGGAAAGGCACGTTGCATAAACATAAAATCGTGTGGTGATTTTTCTATCTTAATGTTTTCCGAAGTAATTTTTTCAGAAGAATTGTTGCAGCTTATTATTGAAATAACAACCGCAACTAAAAGTAGTATTTTATGAATCATAGCATTTGATTTTTATGCTATAAAGATAATTAAAAAGGGTTTATGAAACTACCTAAAAATAAAGAGTTGTTAGTAAATGTATTGGAGAAATACTTTGTTTAAAATTTTAGAATTATAAGTCTATTCCGAAAGACTAAACCGATAAATAATCTTACCAATTTGTTTATGAGGAGCTTTGTCATCTTTGTTGAATTTGGTTGCCAAAGCAGCACGCTTTGCAGGTTCTAAAAGACATTTGGAATTGTTGGTGGTTCCACGAACGCCTGGAGTGGCACTTATTACTTTTCCGGTACGATCTACTTCTATACTAACCACTACGGTTCCTGCTTCGTTGCAATCTTGTACAAATTTCTTTTTATTTAAAGCTTTACGTCCTCCTAATAAATAGTTTCCATCGCCGTCCAATCCTTTTCCGTTTCCGTAATAACTTTTTGCATTGGGGTCTCCATTGGGATTTCCTTTGTCACCACCTGTTTTATCGTCTCCTTCTCCTCCTTCCACTTTTCCGTCATTTTTGGGTCCGTTGATTAAACTAGAAAGCGCATCGGTTGTGGATTTATCTGGTTTTGGGTCTGGTTTTTTTTCTTCTATTTTTTTAGGTTCTTCTTTTGGAACTTCCTTTACCACCTCCTTTACAACTTCTCTCTTTTCTTCCTTTTTAATTACGGGAGCATCTTCGGTGTCTTGAGTTACAACTTCTTCTTTAATTTCTGTTTTTTGTTGAACCACGGGTTTTGTTTCTGTAGGTTTTGGAGCTGTTTTAATTTTTTCGGTGGGTTGTACTTTTCCGCTACCGGTGTCCATCGTTCCAAAGTTTACTGCGATTCCGTTTTCTGGTGGTGGATCTAAATAGGTGAGTCCTACGTAAAACAATAAAATAAGTATAATCACGTGTAAGATTACCGTGATGGTCATACTCTTTTTTTTATGTTTGGTGTCTAGGATGCTCATTTTATTATTCCCGCAGATTTAGCTGATTGTCGCAGATGTTTTTATATACATACTTCTTTGGTATTTTCAACACTTCTATTGAAGATTATGTACTGAATATTAAGCTAATTCGGTCTAACTGCCAATACAACTTTATAATTATTTTTATTCGCAATGTCCATGACAAAAACAGCATCTTCAATAGGTACTCCTTCTTCGGCTCTTAATATTAAGGTTGGTTTTTCTTGTCCTGCTAATATTTTTTTAATTCAGACTCGATGCTTTGTTCGCTTACTCGTTCTTTGTTTACGTAGTATGCTCCGTCTTTTGTAATGCTTACCGATGCATTTTGTTTATTGGAGGTTTTCCCTTTTGCTTTAGGCAAAATTAAATCCAATGCTTCGGGTGTGATGGTAGGTGAAGTTAGCATAAAGAATACCAATAACAGAAATACAATATCTGTCATGGAGCTCATACTAAACTCGGCACTTACTTTATTTCTTCCTCTTAAATTCATTAAGCAGGTTCGTTTAAAAGATCTAAAAAGTCCACTGCAGTTGCTTCCATTTGATGCACTACTTTATCGGTTTTTACAACAATATGATTGTAACCCATATAAGCGATAATTCCAACGATTAACCCTGCAACGGTGGTGGTCATTGCGGTGTAAATTCCTTGTGCTAATAATCCCATTTCAGCTTGACCACTACTGGTTGCCAAGGTATGAAAAGCCAAAACCATTCCGATTACCGTTCCTAAGAAACCAATCATAGGTGCTGCTCCGGCGATGGTTGCCAAAACACTTACATTTTTTTCGAGTTTATAAACTTCTAATCTTCCTGCGTTTTCAATGGCTGTATTAATATCTTCTAAAGGGCTTCCTATTCTGGAAATTCCTTTTTCTGTTAATCTTGCAACAGGAGTGTTTTTTTGTGTACAAAGTGACTTTGCAGCTTGTATGTTTCCGTTGCCAATATTATCACGAATCTGATTCATGAAATTAGCATCATATTCGGTGGCTGCTTTGATAGCAAAAAGCCTTTCAAAATAAAGATAAACAGCTACAAATAGAAGGATAAATAAAATTCCTATAATAATTTGTCCTGCGGTTCCTCCATCCATCAAAAGTTGCATGATGGAAAGTGTTTTTTCTTCAACAATAGGCTCTAAGTCCTGAATTGCTTCAGAACTATCTTGGATTAAATTAGTAATCATGAAATGATAAGTTTAAATTGAATAACGGTAATTAATTTCGGAAATTGTTATTAGTGACTAAATATCACTCTTTCAATTAAAAGAAAAACGCCGGCTCCAGCAATAAAGCCTAAAAACGCCAACCAAGTTACCTTTTTAAGATACCAGATAAAGTCTATTTTTTCCATTCCCATTGCTGCAACACCTGCTGCAGAACCGATAATTAACATACTTCCTCCGGTTCCAGCTGAATAAGCAATAAAATGCCAAAGCACAGAATCTGTCGGTGAATCGTACATTCCCATAGAAGCTGCTACTAAAGGCACATTATCAATTACTGCGGAAAGCATACCTAATAATATGACAACCACATCTTGATTAGGAATGGCACCTTGTAGTACTTCAGCAACATAGCGTAAAGTTCCTACTGGATCACCACTGTTTGAAACTCCATATACCAAGGATTCTAACCCGGCAACTGCCATTAATATCCCTAAGAAGAATAAAATACTTGAGATTTCGATTCTAGATAATGCTTTATGTGCAGAATATAAATGTCTTTTTGAACTTGAAAAATCTTCTTCCGGGTGAATATATTCTGAAACCAACCAAACAATACCCAGTGCGAACATCATCCCAATATAAGGAGGTAAATGCGTAACGGTTTTAAAAATAGGTACAGAAACAATCATTCCCAAACCTAAATACAACATCGTCTTACTACTTAAAAGTCGCTCTGCTTCTGCATCTTCGCTAGTATCTACTGTAATTTCACCTTTAAACACTTTCATTCTACTTGCGATAAAAAACGGAATGACAAAACATACAATTGAAGGTATTACTACAAACTCAATTAATCCCATTGCAGTAACGTTTTTCGCAATCCAAAGCATTGTCGTGGTAACGTCACCAATTGGCGACCAAGCTCCACCTGCATTTGCAGCAATTACTACCATAGCAACATACCAAAGTCGTTGGTCTTTATCTACAATTAATTTTCTTAATAGTGTTATTAATACGATGGTTGCAGTTAAATTATCAATAATTGCTGAAAGCACAAATGCTAAAATTCCAATTATCCAAAGTAATTTTCTTTTGCTTTTTGTTTTTACAGCACCTTTTAGTATTTCGAACCCTCTGTGTAAATCAATAATCTCAACAATGGTCATGGCACCAATTAAGAAAATAAGTATTTCAGCTGTTTTTCCTAAATGATGAAGCAAGGTGTTTTCAAAACCGTGCTCTGCTGCTTCTCCACCTGTTAAAAAATTAAAAACAGATTCATGAGTGTCAATTACATCAAACCATCCTGCATTAAAACCGATGGCTAAAACTGCCCAAATAAGTGCAGCCATAATTAAAGCGGGAACAGTTTTATCTAATTTTAAAGGGTGTTCTAGGGTTATTGAAAGGTAACCAATAACAAAAATTAAAATAATTATCGAAGTCATAAAAGGGAATTTTTAATATTAATTTTAAACGGATTAAATGTAAGTAATTTTATTGTATGCTAAAATATATTATACTTTAAAATTTAAAATGCTACTATTTAAAACATTAGGCCAAGTATACAAACCCTGAACAATGATCCTTAGTAGCTCCTGTTACACTAGCCAAGCAATTTGTTTCATTTTGCAAGCGCAAAACTCCTAATAATCCAAAAATCAAAGCTTCCTTATAGTCTATTATTTTTTCTGAAGGAACTATCAAATCTAATTTTTTATAAAATTGAATTCGTTCTAATAAATAGGAATTAAAAGTACCACCTCCAGTTACAAAAACGGAAGAATATTCTTTAAAATTATTTGATAACTGAAAAGCAACATGTTCCGTAAATGTAGCTAATTGATCAATTATTGAAGCTTCTGAAACTTCTAAAATTGGAAGTATATTTTCTTGAACCCATTCTAATCCTAAGGATTTTGGAGCTGCTTCTTTATAATATTTCAATTCATTTAATTGTTGAAAAAGCACTTGATTTAGTTTTCCTTTTCTTGCAAAATCACCTTCATTGTCAAATGGAAAACCAAGCTTTTCAGCTAAGGTATTTAGAACAATATTTACAGGACAAATATCATAAGCAATTCGGTTTCCGTTTAATTCAAACGAAATATTTGCAAAGCCACCCAAGTTTAAACAGTAATCATATTCTGAAAACAACATTCGATCACCAATCGGAACCAAAGGCGCGCCATTCCCTCCCAAAGTAACATCTTGTACTCTAAAATTGCAAACTACTTTTTGGTTTATTAATGTGGCAATTTCAGGGAGATTACCGATTTGAAGGGTTATTTCATTATTAGGTTGATGCCAAACGGTATGTCCGTGACTACACACAGCATCGATGTTTTTTAAAGCATTTCTTGTAATAAATTCTGAAATTACTTTACCCAAATACAAGGTATATTCTTTATTAAAACCTTTCATTTTTTCTTCAGAATACGAAATGGCTTCTTGTAAATTAATTTTCCAAATTGTTGGATAGGCAATGGTTTCAGTAATACCAATTTCAAAAGCCCAAGAGCAATTGTCAGATACTGAAAAGTGTATTTCGGCCAAATCGATCCCGTCAAGGGAAGTTCCACTCATTACTCCGATAATGTGGTAGTTTTTTTGCTTCAACAAAATAATTTTTATAAAAAATAAAGATACTACTACACTAATATAAATTCCAAGAATAAAGTGCCAAAATCTAAAACACAATAGATTCATTTAATAAGAAGGGAATCTGAGTTTTGAAAATTGGAATTTGAAGCTTTGGAATTTGAGTTTTGAGATTAAAAAAGGTATCTTTGCTTTCTTTTTAAAACACATATTTAATACCGTTTTCAATGGATTTCTCACTTACCGAAGAACACATAATGATACGCGACGCAGCTCGTGATTTTGCAAAAAACGAATTACTTCCAGGAGTAATTGAAAGAGATACACATCAAAAATTCCCAAGCGATCAAGTTAAAATGATGGGCGAAATGGGGTTTTTAGGAATGATGGTAGATCCAAAATACGGCGGAGGAGGAATGGATACCTTATCGTATTCATTGGCTATGGAAGAAATTTCGAAAATCGATGCTTCTGCAAGTGTGGTAATGTCGGTTAATAATTCCTTGGTTTGTTATGGTATAGAAAAATACGCTAACGAAGAGCAAAAGCAAAAATACTTAACCAAACTTGCTACCGGTGAAAAATTAGGTGCTTTTTGTTTAAGCGAACCTGAAGCTGGCTCTGATGCAACTTCGCAAAAAACAACGGCCATAGATAAGGGAGATCATTATCTTTTAAACGGTACAAAAAACTGGATTACCAATGGAGGAACCGCCGATTATTATTTAGTTTTTGCACAAACTGACAAAGAAAAAAGACATCGAGGTATCAACGTTTTTATTGTTGAAAAAGGTTGGGATGGTTTTGTAGTTGGCCCTAAAGAAGACAAATTAGGAATTCGTGGAAGTGATACACATTCGCTTTTATTTAACGATGTAAAAGTTCCTAAAGAAAATAGAATTGGAGAAGATGGGTTTGGATTCACCTTTGCAATGAAAACCTTAGGTGGAGGGCGCATAGGTATTGCTTCACAGGCCTTAGGAATTGCCGCTGGAGCTTATGAATTGGCTAGAGATTATTCTAAAGTTCGAAAAGCTTTCGGTACAGAAATATGCAACCATCAAGCGATCGCTTTTAAATTAGCTGATATGCACACCAATATTGAAGCTGCAAGATTACTGGTTCATAAAGCAGCTTGGGATAAAGACCAAGGAAACGATTATACGATGAGTAGTGCCATGGCAAAGGTATTTGCATCGCAAACTGCAATGGACGTTACGGTAGAAGCTATTCAGGTTCACGGTGGAAATGGTTACGTAAAAGAATACCACGTAGAACGTTTAATGCGTGATGCTAAAATTACTCAGATCTATGAAGGTACTTCTGAAATTCAAAAAATAGTCATCTCAAGAGGATTGCTTAAAGACTAAAATTTAATTTAAACCCTCAAGGGTAAAATAACACTATGAAAAACAAAACAAACCACATATTATTTGCTTTAGTACTTGCTTTTTTGCAGGATGTAACACTCAAGTTAGTGTGCTAAGTGCATGGAAAAGCCCTGATGCAAGCGAACTAAAAGACAGAAACATATTGGTTATTGCTCGTACATCAGATCCAGTAATTCGTGCTGATTTTGAAACGAGTATTGCTAACAAATTTAGAGCAGCTGGCTATAAAGCTACCGAAAGTTTTACACGTTTCCCTAAATTGGATCCTGATAAAGAAATGACAGAAGAACGCCAAAAATTAATTCGTGATATTTTTGGTTATGAAGGCTATGATGCAGTATGTATTAGTGTATTAAAAGATTACGAAGAAACTACAACTACTAATTATTACAACGATTATATGGGAATGGGAATGATGGGGCCTTACTCTTCCTATTATCCGTCATATTATGGAGGTTTTAATAGCTATTATATGCATCCGTATTCTTATTCTACTTTTGGAAATTATTATGGTTCTGGAAGTTCTTATACTTCAACAACAAAAAATACGTTCTAGAAACCTTAGTTTACAACTTAAACAGAGAAGATGGCGATCAATTATTAATGGCAGCAACTACAAAAATTACTGATCCTAAAGACGCTGTAAAAGCAGCAGATAAATACACGGAAAAGATTGCGGAGAGTTTAAGTAAATTACAAAAATAAAATAAAAGTAAAATTAATATAAAACCCTGTTAACTAAATGTAGTCAACAGGGTTTTTTATGTTTCAATAAAAAACTACCTAAGTAGTCTGAAAATAATAGTTTAATCTTATTTTTTTACAAACTTGTAACTAACAGATTTGTTTTCAACTTCCATTTGCACAAAATAAACACCACTAGTTAATATTTCAACATCGATATTATTATTTGTTGATATAGTTGTACTTAATACAATTCTACCATTTATGTCAATAACTTTAACAGGAGTTCCTTCAATTCCATTTAAAGAAAAATTAATTATTGAAGTTGTAGGATTTGGAAATAAGCTAATTCCGTTTTTCTCAAATTCTGTAATTGCTAATTGGTTATCACCCTCAATATAGATATGAGTGTCATTAATTGAAGGGTTTTCAATAACATCAACGATACCTGAAGGCCAATGTATCTCTATTTTGTTAATTTCAGTACTAGTTCCAATTCCAAAATGTCCATTTAAAGTTGACATATGACTAAACCCTTGACCAGATCTGATCTCACGCATTTGTTGCCCCCAATCTCCAAAAATGATTATACGAGAACCTATTCCATTACTATTACTTTCAATTCCTTTAAGACCAATTTTTACCCAATTATTAGGGCCTCCATCATTCATCCAAATTATTCCTCCTTTACCAACATCTAAATAACCATCATTGTTAAAATCACCAATAGCACCTTCGTCAAATGATAAGTCCATACCTGTGAATGTCATATCGCCATTATTGATGTATAATTCTTTAGACATTTCAGAAAAAATATCAATAAACCCATCATTGTTAAAATCTACTCCTTGGTTTTCCCAAGCGCCTAAATCTGTTGGGTTAATTCCCGTAGAGCTTATAATGTCTGTAAATACCCCAGAACCATCATTTTCGTAAAATCTATTTTCATAATCGTGGTTCACAGTAAAAGCATCAAAATCGCCATCGTTATCAAAATCCTGCCATATTGTAGTCCAAGATTGTGCATTATCTGCCAAGTTGATTGATTCTGCAACTTCAGAATATGTTCCATCACCATTATTACGATACATTGCGTTGGTACGTTCTGGATCGCCAGGGGTAGATCCTTGACGACATTTAGTTAAATACATATCTGTGTCGCCATCATTATCATAATCAACCCATAATGAAGCATAGTTTCCAGCTAAATCTAAAGTTTCAATTAAGTTTTGATCTAAAACCATATTTTGACCTCCATCGTTTCTATAGGGATGACTTTCATCAACATCGTGACAAACAAATGCGTCCAAATCACCATCATTATCAATATCAACTAAATTTGAACGTTGAGAAAAGATGTATTCATTGTGTGTTTGTTCTGTATATCCAGTTCCATCTGCATTAGCAAATACGAAAGATACTCTAGAACCATTCCCTAAAACTAAATCGGTATAACCATTTTCGTCAATATCACCAGCTGCTACACTCCAATCTGGAACGTTTTGAATAAGCATAGGATAATATATAGATGTAAATGTTCCATCTTCTTGTTGATAATCTATTCCTATTCCATTATCAGAAACACGAACAAAGTCATCTAAGAAATCTCCATTCATATCAACTGATATGGATTGGTAACCTGGATAGTTTTCAATTAAATCGCTTCTATTGGTAAAAGATACCTGGGCGAATAAAGATGCACCACTTAAAATTGCGATGCTACAAAGTAGGATTTTTTTCATTTTAATAAATTATTTGAATTAAGAGCCTAAAAATAAATTAATTATTCTGAATAACACTGAACTATCTGTAAAAATCACTGTTCATTAAGCTGAATGTCTCTAATTTTTTTGAATAAATCTGAAGAATATACAAAATCAGTTACATCTGTATTGTCGGTTTTAAAAATTTCTTGATTGTTACCTTGCCAAACCAAACTTCCGTTTTTTAAGAAAACAATTTTTTCGCCAATTTCCATTACGGAGTTCATATCGTGTGTTACCACTACGGTTGTAATGTTATTCTCTTTGGTGATATCTTGTATTAATTGGTCAATAAGAGTTGCAGTTCTTGGATCTAAACCAGAGTTTGGTTCGTCACAAAATAAGTATTTTGGATTGTTTACAATGGCTCTTGCAATAGAAACTCTTTTGTTCATTCCTCCCGATATTTCTGAAGGAAATTTTTTGTTTACATTTTCTAAATCTACTCTTTTTAATACTTCATTAACCCTTTCGAGCATTTCTGGACGTTTTTTATCTGAAAACATTCGCAATGGAAACATTACGTTATCTTCAATATTCATAGAATCAAACAAAGCACCTCCTTGAAATAACATTCCGGTCTCTTCTCGTAAAATTCGATGTTCTTCATTGTTCATTAAACTCATTTCTTTGTCTTCAAAATAAATTTCACCAGAATTTGGTTCAAAAAGGCCTACCATACATTTTAACATGACAGTTTTACCACTACCACTTCTTCCAATAACCAAATTAGTTTTTCCTCTTTCAAAAGTGGTAGATATTCCTTTGAGAATTTCTTCTTTTCCAAAGTGTTTTTTTATGTTGTCTACTTTAATCATTAGCTTAACAGAAGTTGAGTTACAATATAATTGGTTAAAATAATTAATACACTTGTCCAAACAAAGGAGTTGGTACTAGCTTTTCCAACTTCTAAAGCACCGCCTTTCATATAATATCCTTGCCAAGAAGGAACCGTTGCTAAAATGAATGCAAACAGGAAAGTTTTGATAAAGGCATAAACTAAATGAAAAGGATAAAATGTGTCCTGTAAACCAGCTGTAAAATCTGTGGCTGAAGCAAATCCACCGTAAACTCCTGCTAAAAACCCACCAAATATCCCTAAAAACATGGCAATTGCAATTACAAAAGGATAAAAAAGCATTGCTATTATTTTGGGAAATACTAAGTAATTTAAGGAATTGATCCCCATTACTTCCAAAGCATCAATTTGTTCGGTAACACGCATAGAACCTATGCTTGATGTGATAAACGAACCTACTTTTCCTGCCATGATTATCGACATAAAGGTAGGAGCGAATTCCAAAATTATAGATTGCCTAGTTGCAAAACCAATCAGTGTTTTTGGGATTAAAGGATTCTCTAAATTCAATGCAGTTTGAATAGCAATTACACCTCCAACGAAAAAAGAAATAAACGAAACAATCCATAAAGAATTAATAATTAAATCATCAATTTCTTTAAAAATAAGCTCCTTCATTACAGACCGTTTTGTCGGACTGCTAAATACTTTTTTTAGCATTAAAAAATAAGAACCAATATCGCCTAAGTACTTCATAAATTTTTACTATTGCTAAAGTAACAAATTTCGTTGATTGAAATTGTTGAAATTTTATTCAATAAAAAACGATTTAATTTTATCATATATAGAAGTGTTTTCATAAATCCCTCCAAATAGTTCTGAACCTGGACCTTCTGCAAATACAGGAACCATAGTCCCTGAATGACCATCCGTTGAAAAAACTGGTTTAATTTTATTATAATCACCATCGTCTGAAGCTAAGGTAAAACCACCAGTTTCATGATCGGCTGTTACTATCACTAGTGTTTCACCGTCTTGTTTTGCGAAATCTAAAGCGACTCCTAAAGTTTTATCAAAGTCTAATAACTCTGTAATTAGATAATCTGCATCGTTAGCGTGACCACCCCAATCTATTTGTGAGCCTTCTACCATTAAAAAGAAACCTTCTTCGTTTTTCGATAAATAATCTATGGCTAATTGGGTTGCTTCAGGTAAAAAATCGCCTCGGCCTTCTAACATTGTTGGCATTCCTTTATCTGAAAGTAATATTGCTTGTTTCTTTTTTGAAGTCTTATTTGGAAGTTTTTCCCTTTGCACTTCAAAATTATTTTCTTCTAATAATTTCAATAAATCTTTTCCGTCTTCACGTTCGTTGAAAAATTTTAATCCTCCTCCAGCAAAGAAATCTACTTCAGAATTCACTAAAAATTGAGCAATTTCTTCTTCCATTCTTCTGCTTTTTACATGTGCATAAAAACAAGCTGGAGTTGCATGAGTTATTGCTGAAGTGGAAATAACACCTGTACTAATTCCTTTTGGTGAAATTTGCTCGATAATGGTTTCAACAGCTAAAGTATCTGGAGTCACTCCAACCGCACCATTATACGATTTTATTCCCGAAGCCAATGCTGTAGCACCAGCAGCTGAGTCTGTAATAACGTCACTTGAAGACGATGTTTTACTTAATCCAATTACTGAAAACCGCTCAAAATTTGGCGTACCGTCATTGTAATATTGACTTGCAGAAACCTGACTTAAGCCCATACCATCACCAATTAAAAAAATAACATTTTTAACTTTTTTAGACTTTGTTTCTTTAAGGATGGTAGTTTCAGTAGTAGTGTTTTTTTCTTGTTGTTGACAGGACGAAAATACGGTAGCAACTAGAATTCCTATTAGTAAAATTGAAAGGGACTTATTCATGTTTTTTTTGTTGAAATTAAAATCAAAAATACGGAAACACTTTCTATTAGTCCTTTGTTATTTTGAAGATTTTATTTCTTACTTTTAAGGGAATTTATTTCTTATGAAAAAACTATTATTTCTTTTATTTATTGTTTTAGTTTCCTGTCATTCGGAACCAGAAAAAGACAGCGTTTTAATTGAAGGTGCTACCTTAATAAACCCTTCAGATAAAACTGAAATTATTAAATCTTCTTTTGTGTATTTACTCGGGAATACCATTATTTCCTATGGGGATTTAAAAGATAAACCTTCCGATTTAACAGCAAGGAATAATATTGAAGCAAAAGGAAAATACCTAATGCCTGGAATTATTGATGGTTTTGCAACGCTCAATAATCAAGCCTATGCCAATGCGTATTTGTATAAAGGAATTACTTCCATTATCGAGGTAGATGGTTTCCGAAGAGGGCCTTTTTATCCAGATGCAAATCCGTCACCACAAATTTACAGATTGGAAGGAGTAGGGGAAGAGCCTGCCACCAACGAGGAGTTAATAAAACGAATTGACAGTTTATACGATGCAAATTTTAGAGTTTTGTTAATGATGTATTCCTTAACGCCAGACCAAACAAAAATGGTGTACGATTACGCCAAGAAAAAAGGAATGGGAACCATTGGCGAACTGGGAATGACCACTTACAAAGAAGGAATGGATATCGGGATTGATGCTTTTGTGCATACTACTAGATATTCTCTGGACGTTGCTACAAGACCTATGGCAAATGCCGTTGCTCACGAACCATTTTCAAACGATTTGGGAAGTCCAAAATGGAAATATTATGCTTATTTAACTCAGTTGCAAAAAGGAGATTCTTTATTGGAAGCTCACGCTAAAAATTTAGCAGCTTCCAATTCCTTTATTATGCCTACAATGAGTTTGTCTTATTTAGATTTACCCGATTCTAAAAACCCTTGGTTGGACCCTGTGGCAGTTATTTTAGATGAAAAAGACATTAACCGGCCAGCTGATAAAATCACAGGAAAACACAGTATTGATTCTGTAGAACAAGCTGCTTATACCAATTTAATAACTACGGAAACCACAGTAATTGAACCCACTTATTATAAAACTGGAGCACATTACTTATCGGGATCGGCAACCGATGTTTGGGGAACTATGCCAGGAATTTCATTGCATACTGAATTGATGCTGCTTCATACAAAAGCAGGTCTTTCTATCGAAGAGGTGTTAGCAGCAACCACTTCAAATTTCAATAAAGCATTCGGTTGGAAAATTGGAAGAATTGAAGAAGGGTTTGAGGCAGATTTATTACTGCTGAATAAAAACCCCTTGGAAGATTTAGAAAACTTAAATTCAATTGACAGAATTTTTATTGATGGAAAAGAATGGTTTCCTTCTGATTTACTAAAGAAATAACAATCAATGAAAACCCGAATAATCCGTAAAATTAGTGTTCCTATAAAATAAAAAACATGAATAAAACCCTTTTTTTAATAGCAGCTTTCCTTTTAATAAGCCTTCAAAACTATTCCCAAAACGGAAAAATAATCTCAGAAGAAAACTTTTCAGTAAAAGCATTCGACACTGTTTTCAATAGAGTTACTAACGAAAAAGGAATCTATCTCGATAAATATCAATATTTAGATGAAGTAATTATGAAAACCTTTTTCTACAAAAGTGACGGACTTAAGGTAAAAGGGTATATGGCTTACCCAAAAGATACTTCAAAAAAACTTCCAGTAATCATTTACAATCGTGGTGGGAATCGGGAATTTGGTAACCTAAATAAATATAAAATGACTTTTATTATTGCTAAAGCAGCAAGTTGGGGTTATGTAGTGTTGGCAAGTCAATATCGCGGAAATGATGGTGGCGAAGGAATGGAGGAATTCGGTGGAAGCGATGTAAATGATGTGATTAATTTAGTAGATGTTGCAAAAAACATCCCTTTTGCAGACGAAACAAATATTGGTTTATACGGTTGGAGTCGTGGTGGAATGATGACCTATTTAACCTTGATGAAATCCAGCCAATTTAAAGCAGCAGCAGTAGGAGGAGCCGTAACTAACTTAAAAGAAATGGACGACAAACGTGGCGGCGAAATGGGTGTGTATGTGTATAGTGAATTAATGCCTGGATACGAAAAAAATAAGGATTCGGTGATGGCAATTCGTTCAGCGATTTATCACGTAGATAAATTACCTAAAACAACACCAATGTTATTGTTACACGGAACTTCAGATTGGAGAGT
>JAJRQR010000189.1 GCA_024280145.1 Bacteroidota bacterium | reverse complement strand
TTCATCCCGACAACTTTCGGGATCAACTTCAGTTTCATCATAACCCTCAACCAATAAAATCCCTAAAATTACTTTTGTTAATCGGAATTATTTCAGAAGAATAGGTCTCTATAAATTTTTTATGAATTTTTGTTTTAGCTTTCGGGTTCCATTTAAATTCATATCCAGTAATAGTATCTGCATTTACTTCAACATAATCTATTTCTTGCTGTTGTTTGGTTCTCCAGAAATACGATTTAGCAAGTGACGATTTATAATTTAATGCTTTTAAACGCTCAGTCACCAAAAAATTTTCCCATAAAGCACCGATATCATTTCGATTTTCAAAAATATTAAAATTTCCAATAATCATATTCCGAACTCCTGTATCGTAGAAATATATTTTTTGATTAAATTTAATTTCATTCCGAAGATTACGGCTAAAAGCGGGCAGTTTATAAATTACATAACCTTGAATTAAAATTTCGATGTATTTATTAATGGTGTTTTTATCTACACCTACAATTTTTGAGAGTTCATTATAGCTAACCTCACTGCCTATTTGAAATGCCAAAGCTTTTAATAATTTTTCCAATACTTCGGGTTTTCTTATTTTGCTAAAGGCTAAAATATCTTTGTAAAGATAGCTGTTAACAAGGTTTTTTAGAATTTCAACTTCATCACCAACATGGGTGATAACGTCTGGATACATACCATAAATAATCCTCATTTCTAACTGCTGCAGCGCCTTAAGATAACCTGTATTGGTTTCAAATTCACTCCAAGAAATAGGGTAGAGCTGGTATTCCCATTTTCTACCTGTTAAGGGTTCGTTTATTCTGTTACCAAGGTCAAATGCAGAAGAACCACTCACTAATAGTTGCACATTTTTAAATTGATCGGTAATTATTTTTAAGGTAAGTCCGATGTTTTCGATACGTTGTGCTTCATCGATAAAAACATAGGTATAGTTGCCAATAATTTGTTTGATCTCTTCGGTATTCGGATTGCTAAGAATATTCCGAATAGCAGCATCATCGCCATCTAAAAATAAATACTCTTTATTTTCTAATATTTTTCGAATTAAAGTAGTTTTGCCAACTGGCCGTGGACCAACAACTATAATTGCTTTTCCACCGCCTAAACGTTGGGTTATTTTGTTTAATAGTGTTCTATTAATCATAAACATAGTGTTTGTATTCACCAAAAGTAATGAAAAACGGTGAAAGTATTCACCAAAAGTTAATTAAATTTTGAATTCAATAATTGTAAGTTTTAATTATGAGGTCGCTTCGTGCCTCGCGAAGACAGGTATAATCAAGAGGTCGCTTCGTGCCTCGCGAAGACATCGCATTAGGTATTTAGTATAATGTTACAACGTATGTCTTTACGAGGAAGCCCCAAGGTTCCCGACGTTTCGGGAGAAGTGATCTGTTTAATGGTAGTTTCAATCAAGAGATCGCTTCGTGCCTCGCGAAGACAGAATTAATATTCCAACAATACAGCTTATAGATAATCGAAATACAGCTCAAAAACACAACAAATTGATACAGAAATAATATATTTGTGAGCCGAATGGTTTAAAATAAACACAAAAAAGAGATACTATAGTTTTTAGCAATTGCTTTACTTGAAAATGGATAATTAGAATAAAAATTGTAATTTTGATTTTATGGATATAAATCTTCAAAATAAAAAAATTGAATTGATTCAATGGCTTTCTACATTGAATGACCAAGCATTGATAGAGAAAATAATGAAGCTCAGAAAAAAAGAAAAGACGGATTGGTGGAATGAGATTTCAACTGTTGAGAAAAATGCTATAGAAAAAGGAATTCAAGATGCAAATAATAGCAAGCTGACTTCTCACTCTAAGGTCAAGAAAGTTTATGAAAAGTGGATATAAAATTCTATGGACTGACCACGCGATTTCTGAATTAAAAGAAACAATAGAATATCTAGAAAATAATTGGACAGAAAAGGAATTAAGAAAATTCTCAGCCAAATTTGATCACACTATTGAATTAATCTCAAAAACTCCTGAGATGTTTCCTAACTCACTTGAAAAAATAGAAATCCGAAAAGCTGTTGTCGAAAGGTATAATAATTTATAATATAGAATAAATAGAGATTCAATTGAGATTATATCCTTATTTTCAAATCGAAAAGATCCTAATAAGAAAAAAATATGACATCGTTAGGCAATCAATATGAATAAAAATTCAAAAATATATATCGCAGGACATAACGGAATGGTAGGCTCTGCAATTTTACGAAAACTTAAAAAGAAAGGTTTTTCTAATTTTGTTTTAAAAACTTCTACTGAATTAGACTTAACCAATCAGCAAGCAGTTTTCGATTTTTTTAAAACCGAAAAACCCGAATACGTTTTCTTGGCAGCTGCAAAAGTAGGAGGGATACAAGCCAATAATACCTATCGTGCTGATTTTTTATATGAGAATTTAATGATTCAGAATAACGTGATTCATTCCAGTTATAAAAATAAAGTAAAGAAGTTATTGTTTTTAGGGTCTTCTTGTATTTACCCGAAATTAGCACTACAACCTTTAAAAGAAGCATATTTACTTACGGGTGAATTAGAATATACCAACGAACCTTATGCCATTGCAAAAATTGCAGGAATAAAGCTTTGCGAAAATTATAGAAAGCAATACGGATGTGATTTTATTTCGGTGATGCCGACCAATTTATATGGACCTAATGATAATTACGATTTAAAAAACTCCCATGTATTACCCGCTTTATTACGAAAATTTCACGAAGCCAAACAAAACAACGATGCTTTTGTAGAAGTTTGGGGAACAGGAACACCCAAACGTGAGTTTTTACACGTAGATGATTTGGCAGCTGCTTGTTATTTTTTAATGGAAAACTACTCAGGAAACGATTTTATAAATATTGGTACAGGAGAAGATTTATCCATTAAAGAATTGGCAGAACTCATCCAGAAAAT
>JAJRQR010000001.1 GCA_024280145.1 Bacteroidota bacterium | reverse complement strand
TGTGGAAGCTGAAGGGATTTCTGCTTTTTCGATAAAGGCTTTCAGCTCCTTTTCTGCTTCCCCTAAAATCACGCCTTGACCAAAAATTACAAATGGTTTTTTTGCATTATTAATTAATTCTGCTGCTTTCTCAATAGAAGATTTATCAATTTTGGGTACGGGTACATAACTTCGGATTTTGGTGCATTTTTTATAATTAAAGTCCAATTCTCCAAACTGAGCATCTTTAGTAATATCCACCAAAACAGGACCAGGTCTCCCCGATTTTGCGATGTAAAATGCTTTGGCTATAGCTTCTGGAATTTCGGAAGCTTTGGTTACTTGACAATTCCATTTGGTAATGGGCATAGAAATACTAATAATATCGGTTTCTTGAAAAGCATCCGACCCTAATAAATGACTTCCCACCTGTCCCGTAATACAAACCAATGGAGTAGAATCTATTTGAGCATCTGCCAAACCTGTAAGTAAATTGGTTGCTCCAGGCCCAGAAGTTGCCATACAAACTCCAACTTTACCTGAAACCCTAGCGAAGCCTTGTGCAGCGTGAATGGCTCCTTGTTCGTGTCTGGTGAGCACGTGTTTTATTTCTTTTTGATAATGGTATAAGGCATCATAAACGGGCATAATTGCACCGCCAGGATAACCAAACATTAAATCGACTCCTTCTGCTAATAACGATTGCACTACCGCTTTTGCACCTGATATATTATTTGAATTTTCTGCTTTCATAATTCTAAAATTCGTCTGTTACACACCCTTCCGATGCACTAGAAACTGTTCTTGCATATTTATATAAAACTCCTCTTTTTGCTTTTAATTCTGGAGCTTTCCAATTTGACTTTCTTTTTAAAAATTCCTCTTCCGAAATATTAAAATCTATGGTGTTTTTTTCAGCATCAATACTAATTTCATCACCATTTTCTATGAATGCAATAGGTCCTCCTACTTGTGCTTCGGGAGAAATATGTCCTACTACAAAACCGTGGGTTCCTCCAGAAAAACGACCGTCTGTAATTAAAGCGACCTCATCTCCTAATCCTTTGCCCATAATGGCAGCAGTAGGTTTCAACATTTCTGGCATTCCTGGACCACCTTTCGGGCCTTCATAACGAATCACAACCACATCGCCTATTTTTACCTTACCATCACGAATACCATCGTTGGCTTCGCATTCTGAATTGAACACAATTGCCTTTCCTTTAAACACCAATCCTTCTTTGCCTGTGATTTTTGCAACAGCTCCTTCTGGAGAAAGATTTCCTTTCAAGATTCGTAAATGACCTGTTTTTTTAATAGGATTATTAACCGAATGAATGACCGTTTGTCCTTCTAATAAATCAGGAACATCTTTTAGATTTTCTGCAATGGTTTTTCCGGTAACTGTCATACAATCACCGTGCAAAAGCCCTTCCTTTAAAAGATATTTTAAAACTGCTGGAACGCCGCCCACACGATGCACATCTTCCATTAAAAATTCACCGCTGGGTTTTAAATCTGCCAACAAAGGAGTGTTGTCTGAAATACGTTGAAAATCTGCCAAAGTAAACTCCACATCTACCGTTTTTGCAATGGCTAAAAAGTGCAATACCGCATTGGTAGAACCTCCCAAGACAACGACCAATCGAATGGCGTTTTCCAAGGCTTTTTTGGTTACAATATCTCGGGGTTTGATGTCTTTTTCTAACAAAGTCCGAATCATTTCTCCTGCCTTAATGCTTTCGAAAATTTTTTCCTTGCTCAATGCTGGATTGGAAGAATTGTAAGGCAATGACATACCAAGCGCTTCAATCGCAGACGACATGGTATTTGCCGTGTACATTCCGCCGCAAGCTCCTGCTCCTGGACAGGCTTTTTTAATAATATTATTATATTCCTCTTCATCTATTTTACCTGCCATATTCTCGCCCCACGCTTCAAAAGAAGAGACGATATCCAGTTTTTTTCCGTTGTGACAACCAGAGGCAATCGTTCCTCCATATACCAAAACACTGGGTCTGTTGGTTCGCAACATTGCCATTAAAGCGCCGGGCATATTTTTATCACAACCTACAATAGTTACGAGAGCATCGTAGGACATTGCCTCTACCACCGTTTCGATGGAATCTGCAATAATATCACGTGATGGCAAGGAAAATCGCATTCCGGGAGTTCCCATAGAAATACCATCGCTGACTCCAATAGTATTGTAAATTAGTCCTACTAAATGAGCATTTTTTGTTCCTTTTTTTACTTCGAGCGCCAAATCGTTGAGGTGCATATTACAAGGGTTCCCCTCATAACCTGTACTTGCAATGCCAACAAAAGGCTTGTTGAAATCTTCGGTAGTTAAACCAATAGCGTACAACATTGACTTTGCTGCTGGTTGGGTATCGTCATGAGTAATGCGATGGCTGTATTTTTTTAATTTCATAATAATGCGTTTGTTAATGAGGGTTGAAGTACTAAATTTTGATATGCTTCAGATAATTTGCAGCCCAAAGTGTCTTTCCAATTTAATTGGAAGGAATGATTATCTAAGCTTTTTATGGGAGTTACCTCAGCAGCAGTTCCTGTAAAAAAGGCTCCATCGGCTTGATAAACTTCTTCTTTTTTAAAGAATTTTTCGGTTACTTTAATGTTTAATTCTTCTGCTAGTTCAAAAATTGTTTGTCTTGTAACCCCGTTTAATATATTTCCTAAAGGGCTTGTAAATAGTTCGCCGTTTTTTTCAAAAAAGAAATTTGCTCCAGGGCCTTCGGCTATATTTTCGTTCATATCCAATAACAGGGCTTCATCGAACCCTTTTTGTTTGGCTTCTGTTGTTGCCAAAATGGAATTGGTATAATGTCCTGTTATTTTTGCTTCGACAAAGCAAGATTTTGGATTGGGACGTTGGAAGGATGAGGTCATAATATCAAGTTGATTTTCTCCTAAATACTTTCCCCATTCCCAAGCACAGATCATTACGTGAACTTCATCTGAAGGTTGTAAAGTCATATTCGCACCCATATAAATCAAGGGGCGAATGTAGGCATCTTCCAAATTGTTTTCTCTTAATAATTGGTAAGTGATTTCTATCAATTCTTCGGTTGAATAAGGCAATTTTATGTGCATTTTATTTGCCGAATAGTGCAAGCGATTGTAATGTTCTTTCTCTTTAAAAATTGCGGTTCCGTTTTCGGTTTTGTAAGCTCTTATTCCTTCAAAAACACCCGCGCCATAATGAAGGGTTTGGGAATATAAATTTGCACTACCCTCTTTGGCTTTTATCCATTTTCCGTTTAAAAAAATGATGGTTTCGTTGTTGTAATACATAGTAAATATTTTTATAAAAAAAATCCTTCTCAATGTGAGAAGGATTTATAATATAGTTGTACAAATAACCCTCTCACCCATGTAATGGAATGCTAATAATAATTTGAAATGTTATTTGTGTATTATTCATTGATTTTGTTAATTTTATTTCAATTATCTTAATAAGTTGGCAAATGTATCTTTTATTTTCAACTAACAAAACAATTCGTTGATTATTTTTTAATTTTAAATATACTTTTATTATTTAACATTTCTAAATAACAAAAATGTTGTTTTCAAAGAATGTATTTTTACAATTCTCTTATAATTAATGAATTTTTAAATACCTTTAGCTAAATTTTAAAAACCACCTTATGAGACTTCAAAAAACCCTTTTCTTATTTTTAGTTTGTTCGATTGCAGCCTTTGCACAAATGGACAAAAGCTTACTAAACGACATCAATGAAATAGAAAGTAAAGTAATTGATTGGCGTCATTATTTTCATGAAAACCCTGAACTTTCTAACAGAGAATTTAATACCGCAAAAAAATAGCTGCACATTTAAAAGGCTTGGGATTTGAAGTAACCGAAAATGTTGCACATACAGGTGTAGTTGCCATATTAAAAGGTGACCACCCTGGAAAAGTTGTTGCACTAAGAGCTGATATTGATGCGCTTCCGGTAACCGAGAGAAACGACTTACCTTTTAAAAGTAATGTAACAACCTCCTTTTTAGGTCAAGAAACTGGCGTGATGCACGCTTGTGGTCACGATACGCATATTTCAATTTTAATGGGGGTTGCCGAAGTGCTTTCAAAACATAAAAACCTACTTCACGGAACGGTAAAATTTATTTTTCAACCTGCTGAAGAAGGACCACCTCCAGGAGAAGAAGCAGGAGCCTCATTAATGATTAAAGAAGGGGTATTAAAAAATCCTGATGTAGATGCTATTTTCGGATTACACATAGGATCTGGTTCTCCTGTAGGAACAATATCTTATAAACCAGGAGGAACTATGGCTGCCGTAGAACAATTTACAGTTCATGTAAAAGGAAAACAAACGCACGGTTCTAGACCTTGGGGAGGCGTGGATCCTATTTATATTTCAGCAAAAATTATTGATGGTTTTCAGAGTATTATTAGTCGGGAATCTAACTTAACTAATGAAGCTGCTGTAATTACCGTCGGAAAAATAACGAGTGGAGTACGCTTTAATATCATTCCAGAAAGTGCAGAAATGATAGGAACAGTAAGAACTCTCGACTCAGGTATGAGAGAATTAATTATTCGACGTATGACAGAAATGGCAAGAGACATTGCAAAAGCATATGGCGGAACAGCAACGATAGATTGGCAAAGCAATACCGTGGTTACTTTTAACGATTTAGCTTTGACAAAACAAATGGTGCCAAGTTTTATAGCAGCTGCAGGAAAAGAAAATGTTCATGTGGTAAAAGCAACAACGGGTGGTGAAGACTTTTCTTATTATCAAGAAAAAGTGCCTGGTGTGTATTTCTTTTTAGGCGGAATGACTCCTGGGAACAAAGAATCTTTTCCACATCACACACCAGACTTTATGATTGACGACAGTAGTATGTTATTAGGAATAAAAACTTTTTGCCAAATGACCATCGATTACTTAAACGCAAATTAAATTTCAATTAATTAAGAATTGGAGTTTGTAATTTTTATTATTGGAATTTAAAATAGTATGGATAATATATGTGAAATCATTTCAAACCTGCCATGGTGGGCTTGGGTATTAATTGGACTTGCATTAGTTGCCATTAGAGACGTTTTACAACCCAAACATAGTATAAGTCATAACTTTCCAATTGTAGGTCATCTTCGATTTGTATTGGAAAAAATTGGTCCTGAACTCCGACAATATTTAGTGGCTAATAACCGTGAAGAATTACCTTTTAATAGAATAGAACGTGGTTGGATTTATGCTTCGGCAAAACACGAAAACAACTACGAAGGCTTTGGTACCGATCGAGATATTTATGCACATCAGCATATATTTATTAATAATGCGATGATGCCTTATAAAATTGGTAAGGATCATCCAAATGTAAAAGACCATAGCTTTTTACCTTGTGCAAAAGTGATGGGAACTTATAATAAAAGGAAAAAACCATTTCGTCCTGCTTCGATTATAAATGTATCTGCAATGAGTTTTGGATCGCTTTCAGCAAGAGCAATCGATTCCTTAAATAAAGGAGTGCAAATTGCAGGAGCTTATCACAATACGGGTGAAGGAGGATTATCTCCCTATCATAGTAATGGTGGCGATGTAGTTTTTCAAATAGGAACAGGGTATTTTGGTGTTCGGAAAAAAGATGGTAATTTTTCTATGGATAAATTAGTAAAGTTGGTGGAAGATAATCCTTTTGTAAAAGCTATTGAAATTAAACTATCACAAGGAGCAAAACCTGGAAAAGGAGGCGTTTTACCAGGAGCAAAAATTACCGAAGAAATTGCCAAAATTCGTAATGTTGAAATGGGAGTAGATGTTATTTCACCGCCAAGTCATAAAGTATTCTCTAATGTAACTGAAATGTTAGATTTTATAGAAGAAGTCGCTGCAAAAACAGGATTACCAGTAGGAATTAAAGCTGCTATCGGAAAACTAGAACAATGGGAAGAATTAGCAGATCTAATGAAAGCTACCAACAAAGGTCCCGATTTTATTACCGTTGATGGTGGTGAAGGTGGAACTGGAGCTGCACCACCAAGTTTCGCTGATCACGTGTCCTTACCTTGGGTGTATGGTTTTAGCGATTTGTACAAAGTGTTTAAATCTAGAAACATTACAGAACGTATTGTATTTGTTGCCAGCGGAAAACTAGGATTTCCTGCAAAAGGTGCAATGGCATTTGCAATGGGTGCAGACTGTTTAAATGTAGCTCGTGAAGCGATGATGAGTATTGGTTGTATTCAGGCACAAGTTTGCCATACCAATCGTTGTCCGAGTGGCGTGGCAACACAAAGCAAATGGCTGTAACGCGGAATTGATGTTCCTTTAAAATCGGAAAGATTGGCTCAGTATTTTAAAACTTTCCGAAAAGAATTTATTGAAATCACGCACGCTGCTGGATACGAACATCCTTGTCAGTTTAAAATGGAAGATATTGACGTGAATGTTGATGATCACTATCTTTCCAAAGAATTAGATAAAACTTATATGTATAATAAAACACCTGTTCCTTTTACTTCTATGCAGGAATTGAAGGATTGTATTTATTTGGGAGGAGCTTCAATAAACTCTGTTGGCAAAATATAAGGAAGTAAAACTATTAAAACTAAACTTTACTATTGTACAATAAAGTAAAACAAACTAAGTTTGCTTTTTAAATTTTTTATATGGAAGATGCAACCCTAATTATTAGTTATTTTGCTTATTTATTACCTGCCATCGTAGTGGGATTGGTCGCCTATTTTTTCTTTAAAGGGCATACTGCCAATGAAGAAGGAAGAAGACGCTATCTAATACAAAAAGAAGCTCAAAAAAATATTATTCCAATTCGCCTTCAAGCCTATGAGCGAATTACTTTGTTTTTAGAACGTATTGATCCAAATAAATTATTGCTTCGTGTAAAACCTTTTTCTGATGAACTTCAGAAATATGAATCTTTATTAATTCAGAATATAGATAATGAATACGAACATAATTTAGCACAACAAATTTACATCACTCCTGAATGTTGGAATTTGGTAAATGCTGCAAAAAACGCTACCATACAAGTAATACGACAAGCTTCTATGAATGAAAAGGTGGACGACTCAGACAAACTAAGAGCTTTTTTATTGAACCATTTTATGGGCGAAGTTACGCCTTCACATAAAGCTTTGATGTTTGTAAAAAAGGAAGTTTCTGAATTGTTTTAATTCCTTTTAAATTCCAAATATAAATCCCGATAACTATCGGGACCAAATTCCAAAAAGACCTACTAGGTTTCACAAACCTAGTAGGTCTTTTCAATTTCCAACTTTGACAAAGTTTTGAAGCTATGTCAAAGCTCTAATCAAACAAAATGGAAATTTAAATCTTCGTGCCTTAGCGTCTTTGCGAGATAAAAAACATCATTCTCCTCCCTCCTTCAACTCATTCAAACCGTTTAATTCCTCATTTTTAAGCTTTGCGAATTTAAATCCTTGCTCCCACCATTGTTTCATTTTTTCTTTATTGAAAATCAACGAATTTGTAGTTAAAACCGT
>JAJRQR010000188.1 GCA_024280145.1 Bacteroidota bacterium | reverse complement strand
CAAATACTTCTAATGTTACAGTTACTTCTCCTACATCACTACAATCAAAAGTATCTTGAGATACTGTCATAGAGTCAACAGCACAGTTGTCTGTAGAACCTCCATCTAAATCTGCAGGTACTAAAGAACCATTACCCATAGTATCTAATGTTACGGTAAAGTCTTGACATACTGCTACTGGATCTTCTACATCGATTACAGTAATTGTAAAACTACAAGTAACTGTGTTTAAATGAGAATCTGTAGCTGTAAATTCAACAATATTGTCTCCAACTGGAAATACACTTCCTGTTGGTAAACCTGCTGTTTGTACAACATTAGCAGGATCTAAAACACCATCTTCAGGGTCTATAGCGATTGGTGGTGCAAAGTTTACAACACCTCCACAAATACCTTCATCGTTATCTGCTGCAAAATCTGCAGGACAGAAAATCTCAGGTGGTGTACCTACTGAACGTTCAAAAGTTATACAGTAGCTGTTTAAAGAACCGTCATGGTTTGATCCAGCATCTTCAACTATAATATACCAGTCTCCATTAATGCTTTCTCCGTCAAAAACTGTAAAAAGACCTCCTTGTGGATAATAATCAGCCATTGGAGCTCCACCGCCCCATAAAGTAATGTCATTTACAGAATCATCTGTAAATACTAAATCCGTAGCTGGGTCTAAACCATCAGATCCTCCATTACCATCAGAAAGCAATAAAGTAGTTCCGGCTGGAGATTGTAATGTAATTGTAATATCAATAGCCCATCCAGAATATAGATTTATATTTACACTTACAATATGGTACTCTCCTAAACCAGCTCCTATAATTCCTGTATCTGCAGGTGATCCAGTATCTGAAACCGCTGCAGGGGTACTAATTGAAATTGGTGGATCTAATGGTAATGGTGTTTCTGAAGTACAAAACTCATAACCTACTGTTGATCCAGGAGGAAGAGGAGCTGTAAATGTTTGCCCAGAATTAATAAAACCTGGTGATTCACTAGCTGGTGAATTCCAAACAAAATCTGTATAAACAGAACCAGTTCCTGTAAGTTGTAAAGATTGACCTATTGGAGTGCTTCCTGGTTCAGAAACTCCAACATTCACAGATACCATGCCAGTTGCTGGACCGTTGTTTGCGGTAAAAGCTCCCTCGTAGCTTAAAAATTGTACCACATTGTTTAAATCATCAACCAATACAAAACCGTCAGGAGCTCCATTTTGTAAGCTTCCAACATCAAAACTTAAAGCTCCATAACCAGCACCTTCATCAGAAATAACACCAGCTAAAGCTGTATTTCCATTATAATTGTTTCCGTTATTGCCATTATACTTCCAGATACTCCAACCAGAGAGGTCGGTGCCAGCTGGACCGGCAATTTCAATAAATTCACCAGTATCACCACCAGTGTTGTCATAATGAAATTCATTCACAAAAACCGATTGCGCACTTACAATGGCAAAAGATATTGTAAATAAAAATAATAATAATTTTTTTTTCATAATACTATAGTTTTTATATTAAAAATTAATGCTACAAAGATACAATAGAAACTAAAAAACAAGTATGAGTTTTATCAGTTTTTACAGAGTAAAATCAATGGTTTTTTAATTAATATTAATTTATTATTAGGAATCAGAAACAATATGATATCGCAAATTATAAGCGCCGAAGAATTAATAAAATTTCGAATGAATTTTTAAACGATTTTAAGTGAAATATGTAAAGATATTTGTGAAATTATAGCTTGAAAAAAGCATGGGGTTATCAATGTTTTTTATCTTATAAATACCGGTGAATTAGGATCTATAGTAAATTCTTCACTAAACCCATAACCATCGGTATTAAAACCTTTAACTTCATCAAGTGTTTCAATAGCATTGTCCAAAATATATCGAACCATACTACCTCTAGCTTTTTTTGCAAAGAAGGAAATAATTTTCAATTTTCCGTTTTTATAATCTTTAAAAACAGGTGAAATAACTGGCACCTTTAATAAGCTTGGTTTAATTACCTTAAAATATTCTTGACTTGCTAGGTTTAAAAAAAGCTCGTCATCTTTAAATTCATTATTTAAAGCTTCAGTAATTGTATTTCCCCAAAAGCCATATAGGTTTTTCTTTCGGTTCACCTTTAATTGCGTACCCATTTCTAAACGATAGGGTTGCATTAAATCTAAAGGTTTTAGTATGCCATACAATCCAGATAAAATACGAATGCTATTTTGCATGGTGTTAATCTTATCTTTTTGCAAAGTCGTAGCGTTTAATCCAATATAAACATCACCTGAAAAAGAATAAACCGCAGGTCTAGCATTTTCCATTGTAAAAGGAGTTGAAAAATCTTGATAGCGTTTATAATTTAATTCCGACAACTTATCACTTATACCCATTAATTTACCAATTGCTTTTTTGGATTTGCCTGCCATTTTAGAATTTAAGGCTTCCGCTTCTTCTAAAAATGTAGGATATGTAAAGTCTTTAGTGGGTAATTGACTTTCAAAATCAAGGCTTTTTGCTGGAGAAATAACAATTTTCATAAATTAATTATTACAGTTTTATTTTTTTATTTTACAGTTGAATTCTTTGAGTAATTCCGCCATTTTTCAATACATTGAGCTATGTCTTCTGGAATTGGAGATTCAAAACGCATCATTTTTTCGGTAGTGGGATGTACAAACCCCAATGTTCTTGCATGTAACGCTTGCCTTGGTAAAATTGAAAAGCAATTATCTACAAACTGTTTGTACTTACTAAAACTTGTGCCTTTTAAAATTCGGTTACCACCATAACGTTCATCATTAAACAAAGTATGGCCAATATGCTTTAAATGCACTCTGATTTGATGGGTACGACCCGTTTCTAAACGGCAAGAAAGCAAGGTCACATAACCCAAGGGCTCTATAACTTTATAATGTGTAATAGCTGGTTTTCCTTTTTCTTCATCTTCGCCCATAAAAACAGTATTTTGTAATCTGTTTTTTGGATGACGCCCTATATTACCTTCAATTGTTCCTTCCTTATCTATTACATCTCCCCAAACTAAAGCAACATATTCTCGTTCTGTAGTTTTGTTGAAAAACTGCTTGGCAAGATGTGTCATAGCTTCCTCGGTTTTAGCAACTACTAACAAACCACTAGTATCTTTATCAATTCTATGTACCAAACCAGGACGATTACTACTATTATTTGGAAGGTTTTCAAAATGAAATGTAAGTGCATTTATTAGAGTTCCACTATAATTTCCGTGTCCAGGATGTACTACCATTCCAGCTGGTTTATTTACCACCAAAAGGGCATCATCTTCATAAACAATATCTATTGGAATATCTTCTGGGACTAATAAAAATTCATAAGGAGGATGCTCAAAAAGTACTGTGACTACATCAAAAGCCTTAACTTTATAGTTTGATTTTACGGGTTTGTCATTTACATAAATGTTTCCGTCTTTAGCGGCTTTCTGAATTTTACTACGAGTAGCATTTTCAATGTAATTCATTAAGTATTTATCCACTCGAAGTGGCTGTTGCCCTTTTTGTGCTTCAAACCGAAAATGCTCATATAAATCGTCATTTTCAGTTTCATTTTTGGGACCTTCTATTTTATTATCCTTCATCATTTTTGTTTTCTGAAACTTCAACATTCCTTTTTAATCCTCCTTCTCCATCGCCTAATACTAGGTCGATTACTGATGTTTTCTGAAGTTCATCTCCTGGATATATCTTTTTTCCTTTATGTTTTAATTCTAAAATTTCATCTATAGCAATGTAGGGTTTATAGGTGATTTTTCCAATTTTAAAACCCATTGAAACCAAGGTGGGTTCTGCTTGTCTTCTTGTTTTTCCGATTACTTCAGGGATTTTTAAAAACACATAACCCGATCTGTTTAAAGTAAGGTATATTTTTCTGTTTTCTTTTACAGACTCACCAGTTTTAGGGATTTGTTCAATAACAGAATACTTTGGGAAATCTGGATTGTAATTTGATGAATCTAAAATTTCAAAACGCAAATCTAATTCATCTAATTTGACCTTTACTTCATCTAAAGACATTTTTGCTAGGTCTGGAACCTTTATTTTTTGACCGTGATTGGTACTGCTCTTTAACCAGAAAAGAGCCACAAAAACTAAAACAACCACAAGGCCTAATGCAATTAATAATTGACGCAAAAAGACTTTGGAAAGTAAAAATTTAAAAAATGACATAGTATAAATGTTAGATTACAAAAATATAAAACCTAAAGTTAGTATCTTTATAAATGAATAATGATATTTTTGTTAAACGTAGCTTTTAATAATTTGTTATGATAAAAAAGCATATTGCCGTAGTTATGGGCGGCTATTCAAGTGAATTTGAAATTTCCTTAAATAGTGGAAAGGTTGTTTGTAATTCTTTAGATTCTAATAAATACCACATATATCCAATCCATATATTAAAGGATCAATGGTTTTTCATGGCTAAGAATGGAGCAAGATATGCCGTAAATAAAGCAAATTTCAGTTTTTCAAACGGGAGTGAAATAATTATCCCTGATGCTGTTTTTAACACTATTCACGGCACGCCAGGTGAAGACGGCTACCTTCAAGCTTATTTAAAATTAATAAATATCCCTCAGACAAGTTGCGATTATTACCCTGCAGCTTTAAGTTTTAATAAAAGAGATTGCTTGTCTGTTTTAAAGGGTTTTGGAATAAAATGTGCAAATTCCTATTATGTAAATAAAGGCATCCAATTTTCCGAAGAAGAAATAATTAAAAAAGTTGGATTACCTTGTTTTGTAAAGCCAAATCGCGCAGGGTCTAGTTTTGGAATTAGTAAAATTCATTCTTTAGAAGAACTATTACCCGCAATTGAAAAAGCTTTTAAAGAAGATTCAGAAATTATTATCGAAACATCGATACAGGGAACTGAAGTTTCGGTAGGGGGTTATAATCATGACAAAGAAATTATTGTTTTACCAACTACCGAAATTGTTTCAGAAAACGATTATTTTGATTTCGAAGCTAAATATTTAGGAAAATCACAAGAAATTACACCTGCTCGTATTTCTGAAAAAGACAGTAATGTAGTAAAAACCATCGCAAAAGAAATTTATCAAGTATTAAATATGAAAGGAATTACTCGAAGTGATTTTATAATCCAAGAAGGGGTTCCTTATTTTATTGAAATAAACACGAATCCAGGACTGTCTATCGAGAGTATTGTGCCTAAACAAGTAAGAGAATCTGGATTAACATTAACCGAATTTTTTAATATTCTTCTTCAGAATGTTTTAAAGTAAAAATAAAATTTGCATTATGAAACGAGCTGTTTTTCCAGGATCCTTCGACCCAATTACTTTAGGTCATTTAGATATTATTAATCGTGCTTTACCTCTTTTTGATGAAATTATCATTGCTATTGGAATAAATGCAGATAAAAAATATATGTTTTCGTTAGAAGATAGAAAAAAGCATCTAAAAGAAACTTTTGTAAATCAGCCTAAAATTAAAGTTGCTACTTATTCAGGACTTACTGTTGATTTTTGTAAAAAAGAAAGTGCAGGCTTTATACTTCGAGGCTTAAGAAATAGCAATGATTTTATTTACGAACAATCTATTGCGCAAACCAATTCATCTTTGGCAGAAATAGAAAGTGTTTTTTTAGTTTGCAGTCCTCACGTTTCGAACATATCATCTTCCATAGTGCGAGATGTGATTAGAAATGGCGGTGATTATAGAAAAATGGTGCCTAGAAGTGTATTATTATAGCTTTATAAATTATTTAATAATAAATTTACTAGTTTTTAAAAGCTTATTAGTATCAAATATTTGATAGAAATAAACACCTGAAGAAAAATCCATAGTATTAATTATATAGTAGTCTTTATTCAAATGTTCTTCTTTAATAACTTCACCATTTATTGTAATTATTTGAATTTTATTAGCATTTGTTTCTAATGGAATGTTTAAAATTGATTGATTAACTACAGGGTTGGGGTATAAAACAATTCCTTCAATTGAAAGGTCTTCAATACCTAAAGTTGTATTGTCACATGAAGTAGCGTTGTTAAAATAGTAAGTTCCAGAATCATCTGAAAAACAAACTAGTTCAGACAAATCAATTATATCCAAAACAACACCAATAGGGTCAAAACCTCTAATTGATCCAATACCTTCAATCCAAGTTTCTTCATTTTCAAACACGAATCCAAACTCTATCACTTTTCTGTTCTTATTAGCAATAAATTGTACACTTGTATTAATTACTTCTGCTGTAAAAGGTATATTAGGACTCTCTCCATAAAATGAACAATAAACATTATTTGGTAAAAAAGTAAAATTATCACCAATTTCTAATGTAAAATCATACAGTATAACATCGTCGTTAAAACTTTCGCTATACATATATACAATCCCATTTTCTTCTCTAACTAAACAATTAATATCTTCATTAACATTATTTATAACTGATTTGTATGATTTTCCATTAATAACAGTTTCTCCAGACACTGTTATTTGATTTGTAATAATATAAGGGTCTTCACCAAAAAAAGAACCATGCAAATCAATATTCCAAACATGATTTTCCTCTAACATTGGAAGTTGAGAATAAGATACTGAAAAGTAAAAAAGTGATAAAATAAAGATACTGAGTTTCATGGTATTGATATTAAAGATATTGCGTTCCAAATATAGTTTGAAATTAGCTAAAAAAAAATACCCAATATTGGGTATTTAAACAAAAAATCTCCTTCAGGTAAACCTAAAGGAGATTTGTATTTTAAAAGAGTTGTTCTAGTTTATAGTGAAGCAATGTGCTTAGCCATATTAGATTTCAAGTTAGAAGCTTTGTTATTATGAATAACATTTTTCTTAGCTAACTTATCAATCATAGAAACAACACCAGGAAATAATTTCTCGGCATCTTTCTTTGCTGTTGTATCTAACAACTTTTTCATTGCATTACGTGTCGTTTTATGTTGGTAACGGTTTCGTAATCTCTTAGCTTCGTTGCTTCTAATTCTCTTTAATGCTGACTTGTGATTCGCCATTTTATAGTTTTAAATTCTTATTTTTTTGTAGTCCGTAGGGGAATCGAACCCCTGTTACCAGGATGAAAACCTGGCGTCCTAACCCCTAGACGAACGGACCATTAATTTTTAATTGCGGATGCAAAAATACAACTATTTTTGAATGCAACAAGTCTTACTAAACTTTTTTTAAAAAAATTAATATGCCTTAGCAAAAAGCACTTTTTTATTTGATGGTTTTCCTGTTAATATACAGGTTCCTTCTTCTACTTTTGCGTCTAAAGGAATACATCTAATTGTTGCTTTGGTTTCGTTTTTAATTCTTTCTTCCGTTTCAATTGTTCCATCCCAATGTGCTAAAATAAAGCCTCCTTTAGTTTCTAACACATTTTTAAACTCTTCATAGGTTTCAACTTCAGTTGTATTTTCCTCTCTGTAATTTGCAGCTTTCTTATATAAGTTTTTCTGAATTTCATCCATTAAATCAACCACAATATCTGCAACTTCATTTCTTGAAACCGTTTCTTTTGTAAGGGTGTCTCTTCGAGCCAATTCGATTGTGCCATTTTCTACATCTCTAGGTCCAATTGCCAACCTTACAGGAACTCCTTTTAGTTCATATTCATTAAATTTCCAGCCTGGTTTATGAGTATCTCTATTATCAAACTTTACTCTAATTCCTTTTGCTTTAAGCTCAGACATTACTTCATTAGCAACTTTACTTACCAATTCTAATTGTTCATCTCCTCTGTATATTGGAACAATTACTACTTGGTCTGGAGCTAAATTTGGAGGCAATACCAATCCATTATCATCACTATGTGTCATTATTAATGCTCCCATCAATCTTGTTGAAACTCCCCAAGAAGTTGCCCAAACATAATCTTGCTTTCCTTCTTTTGAAGTAAACTTAACATCAAAAGCTTTAGCAAAATTCTGTCCTAAAAAGTGTGATGTTCCTGCTTGTAATGCTTTTCCGTCTTGCATTAATGCTTCAATACAATAAGTTTCTAAAGCTCCAGCAAATCGTTCGCTTTCAGATTTCAAACCTTTTATAACAGGCATAGCCATAAAATTCTCAGCAAACTCAGCATAAATATTTACCATTTGCTCTGTTTCAGCTACCGCTTCCTCTTTTGTTGCGTGAGCAGTATGGCCTTCTTGCCATAAAAACTCAGTAGTTCGTAAAAACAAACGAGTTCTCATTTCCCAGCGCACGACATTTGCCCACTGATTTATTAATAAAGGTAAATCTCTGTAGGATTGTATCCATTTTCGGTAAGTATCCCAAATAATAGTTTCGGAAGTTGGTCTAACTATTAATTCTTCTTCAAGTTTAGCATCTGGATCTACCATAACGCCTCCTTTGCCATCATCTTTTAATCGGTAATGGGTGACTACAGCACATTCTTTTGCAAATCCATCTACATGACTTGCTTCTTTACTAAAATATGATTTTGGAATAAATAATGGAAAATAGGCATTTTGATGCCCAGTTTCTTTAAACATTCTGTCAAGTTCTGCTTGCATTTTTTCCCAAATAGAAAAGCCATAAGGTTTAATAACCATACAACCTCTAACGCCAGAATTCTCCGCTAAATCGGCTCCTATCACTAATTCGTTATACCATTTTGAGTAATCTTCACTTCGTTTTGTTAGTTTTTTAGCCATATCATTGGGTTTGGCACAAATATTGTAATTGTGTTAAAAAAGTTTTAGTTCTCGGCAAAACTAACTAATTTTATAATGTCCAACAATTAAATTGCTATTGTTATGAAAATCTTAAAAAAAACAACCAACAATTATCTTATAGTATCTGCTCTTTTAGTAGTTACTCTTTTATTTTCTTCTTGTGGAAGCCATAATAACAATGATTATGACGAAGCAGATGGAATTTATTCTTCCAGTAAAAATAATGTTGCAAAAGCTGATAATTCTGAAGTAGAAGCTAAAGAGGAAGCAGATAAAAACAATTATTACAAACAATATTTCAAAACAAAAAGCACTACCTATAGCGAAATACCAGAGGAAGACGCAATTATTACAGATGTTGAAGGGTATTATTCTGAAGATACTTTAGATGAGGATGGTTATGTTGTTACTGAAGATGTTTCTTATGATGAGCAAAATGGTGGTTGGGGAACAAATGCTTCCGAAGTTTCGATAAATGTTTATGGTGGTTTTGGATACAGTCCATATTACTACGGCGGTTGGAGCTTTGGTTTTGGATGGGGTTATCCATATTATGGCTATGGTTATGGCTATCCATATTACGGTTACCCAGGTTATGGATGGGGTTACCCGGGTTATGGACACCCTTATTATCCAAGTTATGGGTATGGTGGATACTACGGAAATGGTTATTCATATAACAGGGGAAGAAGAAACACAGATTATTATGCGGGAAGATCGTCTTCAAGATATAATTCAAGCGGAAGAAGTAATGTTAATGCTAGGAGCAATACTAATGGTAGAAGCTCAAGATATTCATCGACAAACAACAGAAGAGGTACTTATTCAAGATCAGAATCTTCCAGAAGATCAAGTAATACAAGTACAAGAACCAATAATATTAGAAGATCAGGAAAATCTAGCTATCAAAGAAGTAATAGCACTTCAAGAAGTAATACTACAACTAGAAGATCTAACACTCATAGACCAAGTTCTAGTACTAGGTCAAGCGGATCTTACAGAAGCTCTGGTGGAAGTAGAGGAGGAAGCTCTGGCGGTGGATCTCGTGGCGGAGGTGGCGGATCTCGCGGAGGCGGTGGTGGAAGAAGAGGCGGTCTTTAATAAATTATCAGTCAAAATATTTTTATCCCTAATAAGTTTATTATGAAAAGAATCACATTCTTATTTATAACAGTATTTTCTTTTGCTGTTTCTAATGCACAAAATATAACAGATGCTTTGCGATATTCTACCGAATCATTAAATGGTACTGCAAGATTTAATGCGATGAGTGGTGCTTTTGGCGCTTTAGGCGGCGATGTGTCTTCACTTTCTATTAATCCTGCAGCAAGTGGTGTAATGATTAGAAGCGTAGGAGCCGCAACTTTTTCAGTCGTTGATAACAGAAATAAAGCTTCTTACTTTGGTACTTCAACAGGAACATCATATGCTGACCTTAATTTTAATCAGGCTGGTTTTGTATTTGTTTTTAACACGCCCAAACAAGATGCTAAAGTGAATAAGTTTAGTTTAGGTTTCAATTATATTTCTACCAATAATTTTGATAGCGAATTGTTTATTTCTGGAAATGGAAATACTACAATAGGAGAATATTTTGTGGCACAAGCAAATGGGGTTCCCCTAGATTTACTGCAATTACAACAAGGCGAAACCATTTCTAGTTTGTACCAGTATTTAGGTGAAGCAGAAGGCACTTCAGCTCAAAATGCTTTCTTAGGATATCAAGGATATATTATAGAGCCTTTCGATAACAATCCAAATAATGAGGATTATTACTCAAATGTTACTGGAGATAATTTTTATCAAAATTATTATTTAAGCTCAAATGGATACAGTGGAAAATATACTTTCAATATGGCAATGCAATTGAATCAAAAATTTTCTTTTGGGGTTAACTTAAATAGTAATTACTTTAATTACAGTCAATTTACTTCCTTGCAAGAAACTAATAACAATAATGGAAGTTTGGTAAATTATGTGGGATTTGACAATGCTCTATCTTCTTTTGGTAGAGGGTTTTCTGCACAATTTGGTGCCATAGCTAAAGTCTCTGAAGCTATAAGACTTGGTCTTACTTTTGATACCCCAATATGGTACAATATTTATGACGAAACCTATCAAACCTTAGAATCTGAAAGATTTGTAAACGGTGAAACTATATACGAATATATAAACCCACATATTATTAATGTTTTTTATGAATATGAATTAAGAACTCCTTGGAAAATAGCAGGTAGTGCAGCTTATATTTTTGGAAAACAAGGTTTGATTAGTTTTGATTATTCGTATAAGGATTACGCATCTACAAGATTTAGCCCTTCAAATGAACCTGCATTTTCATTTCAAAATGCAAAGATTTCAAATGAATTAAAAGGCGCTTCAAGTATTAAAGTGGGTGGTGAATATCGAATAAATATTTTAAAATTGCGAGGGGGATATATTTTTGAAGAGAGCCCTTATAAAGACGATTCTAAATTAGGAAACTTAAATGGATTTTCTGCAGGATTCGGATTTTACTTCGGAAATTATAGTGTAGATATGTCTTTTTCAAGATTTGAACAAACTGGAGAATACCAAATGTATGATGTTGGTTTAACAAGTACTGCCACGGTTAATAACGCTAGAAATAATTATGCTATGACTATTGTTTATGAAATGAACTAAACTATTACCATTCTATAATATCACCAGCTACTAATCCCCATTTGTCTGATAATCCTGCGTTTATTTCAAGGACATATAAAACGGGCGCGTTGGAAGGTAATGAAGAATTATCGAAGGGTTTTGCATTTTTTTGAATACTTACAATTTCTTTTTTATTATTAACGTAAATAATATCTAAAGGAAACTCTGTGTTTTTCATATAAAATGAACGTGGTTTTTCATTTTTAAAAATGAATAGCATCGCTTGATTATTTTCCATAGAATGACGGTACATCAATCCAGTTTGAGTTTCGTATTCGGTTTCTGCAATTTCTATATCTAGTGATTTTAGTAGTGAATCTGCCCTAAGCAACTTTAATTCTCCTTCCTTTTTAAAAGCGATTTCTTTGGTGAGTGATTTAGTAGATTTTTGCTCATTTTTACAATTAATAAACAAAAAAGAGCTTCCAATTAACGTGATTATTAAAATTATATTCTTCATTAGTCTATCATTCTATTTTTTGAAGTGAACATTAAATAAACTCCAATAATAATAAAAGGAATACTTAAGAGTTGTCCAGTGTTTAATAACCAATCCGCTCGTTCATCTACTTGTGCTTCTTTTACAAATTCTACAAAGAAACGTACTGTCCAAAGCATCACTAAAAAAGCACCTAGTAAATACCCTAATTGTTTGCTTTTGTTGGTTTTCCAATATAAATAGTAGAGTATGATAAACACAAAAACATAGCCAAAAGATTCGTATAACTGAGCAGGATGACGAGGAAAATCCTCCCCTAATTGTTTAAAAATTACACCGAAATCATTGTGGGTTGCTTTTCCAATAATTTCTGAATTAATAAAATTACCAATTCTTACAAATACAGCTCCACTGGCAACTGGGATGGCAACTCTATCTAAAATCCAAAGGATAGGTTTTTTAATTACTTTTTTACTGTAATAATACATGGCGATAACAATTGCTATTGTTGCGCCGTGACTTGCCAAGCCTTGAAAACCGGTGAATTGAAACTCAGGAACGGTTCTAAAAGGCATAAAAACCGATATAAAATCTTCCCTAAATAATTCAGGCTGATAAAAAATAACGTGACCTAATCTTGCTCCTATTAGGGTAGCTAGAACTACATAAATAAAAAGACTGTCTAATTTATCGTCAGTTTGCCCTTCTCTTTTAAATATTTTTTTAGTTATAAACCATCCCAAAGCAAAGGCAATTACAAACATTAAACTGTAATACCGAATTAGAAAAAAACCTAAATCAATTCCTTTTGCAGGATCCCAAACAAAACTTAATGCTTGCATAAACTATTCTTTTATTTTAATTTTTATTTTATTCTGAAAATGATGGGTAAATATAAGGAAAGCAAAATTTATTAATAGAGAGTTTATTCTCTATTCTTTTTTCTTTTATCTTTCTTCTTTTTCCGGAACAGGATCATACCCTTCGCCACCCCAGGGATGACAACTCCCAATACGTTTTATTGCCAGCCAACCACCTTTAAATAATCCGTGTTTCTGTAATGCTTCAATTGAATAATGAGAGCAAGTTGGATTATACCTACAAGTAGAAGGTAATATGGGCGAAATTATCAATTGATAAGCTCTTATTAATAATACAAATGGATATGTTAGTATTTTTTTCAAGTAATGAATTTTTAAAAACCTCTCGACTGCGCACGAGGAGACATTGTCTGGTTGAGCGCAGTCGAGAAGACCTCTTATTGTATTAATTCAACGAAAAACTAGTTCCGTCCTTACCATCTTTCAAATTAATTCCGGCTTCTTTTAACTGATCTCGAATTAAATCGCTCGTTGCAAAATCTTTATTTGCTCTTGCTTGGTTTCTAAGTCCTATTAAAATTGAAACCGCTTCGGTTAATTTATCGCCATCGTTATTTTGTCCTGCGGAAGCATCTTCCAGCCCTAAAACGTCAAATATAAAATCGCACATCGTTTTCTGAAGTGTATCAATATCTTCTAAAGTTAACGTAACTTTTCCTTCTTTAGCGGAATTAATTACTTTAGAAGCCTCAAATAATTGAGCAATTAACATCGGACTGTTAAAATCATCATTCATTGCATCGTAACAAGATTGCTTCCATTTTGAAGTGTCAAATTCTGATTTATCGGAAGCTTTAATTTCTGAAAGCATTTTATAAGATTCCATCATGCGATTGAAACCTTTTTCTGAAGCGACTAATGCTTCATTCGAAAAATCTAAAATGCTTCGGTAATTTGCTTGATACATAAAAAACTTCGCAACGGTAGGCGAAAATGCTTTGCTTAAAATGTCGTTTTCTCCTGAAAATAATTCGTAGGGTAAAATATTATTTCCTGTGGATTTTGCCATTTTTTTACCGTTTAAAGTAAGCATATTTGCATGCATCCAATAGTTTACAGGATCAGTATTCATCGCTGCTTCAGATTGTGCAATTTCACATTCATGATGAGGAAATTTTAAATCCATTCCGCCACCGTGAATATCAAAATGTTTTCCAAGATATTTGGTGCTCATTGCGGTACATTCTAGGTGCCATCCTGGAAAACCATCGCTCCAAGGCGAAGGCCAACGCATAATATGTACGGGCTCTGCTTTTTTCCAAAGGGCAAAATCTTGTGGATTTTTCTTGTCAGATTGACCGTCTAAATCACGAGTGTTAGCAACCATATCTTCGAGGTTTCTTCCACTTAATTTTCCGTAATTATGGGTTTCATTAAATTTATGAACATCAAAATAAACCGAACCGTTTACTTCATATGCAAACCCTTCAGAAATAATTTTTTCAATAATTTGAATCTGTTCAATAATATGTCCTGTTGCTGTAGGTTCAATACTTGGTGGTAATGCATTAAACTGTGCCATGGTAGTATTAAAATCTACGGTGTATCGCTGAACGATTTCCATAGGTTCTACCATTTCAATGCGTGCTTTTTTTGCAATGCGATCTTCACCGCTATCGGCATCGTTTTCAAGATGACCAGCATCGGTAATATTTCGAACATAACGGACTTTGTATCCTAAATGTTTCAGGTAACGAAACACCAAATCGAAAGATAAAAAAGTACGACAATTTCCCAAATGAACATTGCTGTAAACAGTTGGGCCACAAACATACATTCCGATAGCTCCTTTATTTATAGGTGTAAATTTTTCTTTCGATTTTGAAATAGAATTGTAAATATGTAATTCTTGTTGTTCGTAAAGTTTCACAGTTAGTCTGTTAGTTAATTAGTAATGTAGTGAAAATCTAAAATCGTTAATCTCCAATTTTAAAGTTTATTGTCTTGTTTCTTCTGTATCCAGTCTTCTGCCTTCCGTCTTTCCTAAAACTGCGTATCAAATTTAATATAATCCAAAAATTCTCTACGAGTTTCAGGGTTTTTAAATTTTCCGCCAAATTCACTCGTTACCGTACTGCTATCTATGTCGCGAATTCCACGAGAGTTTACGCACAAATGTTTTGCATCAATTATACAAGCAACATCTTCGGTGTTTAAAACTGCTTGCAATTCTTTCACGATTTGAAGCGTAAGTCGCTCTTGAACTTGAGGACGTTTGGCATAATAATCCACCACGCGATTCATTTTTGAAAGACCGACAACCGTTCCGGTTGAGATATATGCAATATGTGCTTTCCCAACAATAGGAAGTAAATGGTGCTCACAAGTGGAATAAAGGGTGATGTTTTTCTCCACCAACATTTCGCCATATTTATATTTATTGTCGAAAGTGGAAGCTTTAGGTTTGTTAGCAGGATTTAATCCTCCAAATATTTCAGTAACAAACATTTTTGCTACTCGATTAGGTGTACCTTTTAGACTATCGTCTGTCAAGTCCATACCAAGGGTTTCAAGTATGTTTCTAACGTCTTTTTTAATAGAAGCAATTTTTTCCATATCACTTAATCTGAAGGCGTCTTTTTTTAAAGGTGTATCGGAGGAAGTTCCAATATGGTCTTCTCCTAATTCTTCAATAATTTTAAGATGTTTTTCTAAATCCATAGGTGTTTATTGTGATACAATTTGCAAAGATACAAATTCAGTTACTGGTAGAAAAAGAATGAAAGTCAATTTTTAGGAATTGAAATCCGGTGTTTTTCATAAAAATTTCTTAAATTTCGCAAAAATAAATATTTGCTATGAAGTTTTCCCCAATGAAACTATTTCTTATATCTGCGATTTCTTTTTGTTCAATAACGTCTTTTAGTCAGGTAGTTGAAAGTAATGAAGATTACAAAAATTTAATTTCTTTATCACCAACTGAAGTTTATTCAAGTGCAATTATTACTTTAAATTTTGAAGAAGCAAAACAAGTTAATTATACTTTATTAGAAGGAGTTGATGTGGTGTTAACAAAGACAATTAACAAAATAGAAGGAGAATCGATAATTAAAACAGATTTTTCAGGATTAAATAATGGAGCGTATTCCATCATATTTTATATTGATGATAAAGAGGTAAGAAGAATTGATTTTAGTAAAAAATAATAAAATAAATTATGAAACTAACTAAAATATTTTTTGTTTTATTATTAACCTTTTCTTTTTTTAAAGCAAAATCTCAAGTTTGTGATATTTTAATTCCAATTTGTACTAGTCAAGATGGGTTAAATAATAATGCAATAGACCCATCACCTATAACAATTAATACTGGTTGTCAAACATTACAAGGTACACGAACAGCATGGTATCTAATAGTGATAGATCAACCCACAGATTTTACTTTTCAAATAGAACCTTCAGCTGATATAGATTATGATTTTGCTGTTTGGTTAAATGCAGATTGTGCTAGTTTAGGAATAGCAGATAGAGCGAGTTATGATGCTCCTGGTCCTGGAGAATATAACACTGGTTTAAATTTGCCATCAACAGATACATGCGAGACAGCTGCTGGTGATGGTCAAGTTATGTTTTTGGGACTAGTTCCAGGAGATGAAATAATTATAGTAGTTGATAGGTTTTCTAATACTTCAGATGTTTTTGATTTGACATTTGGAGATCCAGATGCTCTAGATTGTTCTATAGTTTTAACTGAAGCTTGTGAAGGAGATACTGTAACTTTTGATGCTACAAATGCTACAGCAATAGGATATGAATGGTCTTTTGAAGATCATATAGGTTCAGGTATTTTTACTTTATTTGTACCTTCAGAAACAAACCCTACTTTAAACGTTACTCAAACTGGTAATTATAGGGTTGATATTCAACTTGGTGGCGGAGCGACAGACACACAGTTTTTTGAAGCTGTTTTTTATCCAGTCCCAATAATTGCATCTCCTGCTATAGATATTTTTCAGTGTGATGATGGTGTAAATACAGGAGATTTTGATTTAACGGTAAACACACCTATATTGTTAGGAGCACAAGATCCTTTTGTTTTTGAAGTGAAATACTATGACACTTTCATTGATAGTCAAAATGACACCAATGAAATAATGACTCCAGCTGCCTTTTCTATTGCAACTACACCACAACAAATAATCTATACTAGGATTCAGGAAATTGTTGGAGGTATTTGTTTTGAGCTAGATGACTTTATTATAGATTTTTCTCCTGTATCAATAGGAATACTTACTGATATAAATGATGCTTGCGACTCAGATGCAGATGGGTTTGTTGATATAGATTTAATTACAATTAAAAACCCTGAAGCACTTGATGGTTTAGATCCATTAGAATTTACTGTAACCTATCATGTTTCACAAGCAAATGCTGATAACAACATTGGTGCTTATCCGAATCCTTATACTGTTGCCGCACCTTCTGAAACAATATTTGTTCGAGTTGGAAACAATTCAACCCCTACTTGTTTCGCAACAGATAATTTTATTGTTAATATTACTCTTTCGCCAATAGGTATTGTCCCAACTCCATTTATTTTATGTGATGAGGTTCCAAATGACGGTCTTGCTGTATTTGATTTAACTACAAAAGATGCAGAGATAACAGGTGGCGATCCTAACGCAGTAGTTTTTTATTATCTAACATTGGCAGGAGCTAATGCAGGATTGTTACCCATTGGAACACCTGCTGCTTTTACCAATACAATACCTGGGTTTCAAACACTTTATGCTAGAGTTGAGAATGTAACTAATCCAGATTGTTTTGATATTGTTGAACTGGATATACAAGTAGATCAATCTCCATCGATTACTGATCCTATCTTGGATTATTTTCTATGCGATGATATTACAGGAGATGGGATAGAGGTATTTGATTTGTTATCAAAGGATTTAGAGATATTAAACACTTTATTGGGAGTAACTT
>JAJRQR010000013.1 GCA_024280145.1 Bacteroidota bacterium | reverse complement strand
TATAGAATTAAATAGTTAAAAATCTAGCAATTCTTTTTTTGAAATATGCAATGCTTTAGCTATTTTGAAAATACTTAAAACACCTGTATTTATTTCTCCTTTTTCTATTAAACGTAATTGTTTTTCATGAGTGCCAATTTCATAAGCTAACTGTACTCTAGTTATTTTATGTTTTTTCCTAAGACTCGTTAGGTTTGCTCCAAAGTCAATTAAAAACTGTTTATGTGCTTGATTTTCCAAGCCATAAATTTTCTACTTCTTAAAATTTATATTCGGCTATTTATAGCCGTTTATAAAAATATTTTATATATTTGAGCAAACTCCTCACAAACTATAAGTTTTAATTGTACTCATAATTATAACTCAATTGCAAATTTTTATTAATTAAAATCATATATTTATGAAAACTAATATTTTTACTTTTATGCTTTTGGCAGCATCTTTTATTTCGTATTCCCAAACTGAGGATTTTGTTTGTGCTTATGATTATATTGAAAATGAGAATAACACATTTAACCAAACAGCTGGTTTTAGTTATTCTACAGACCCTGCAGTATTATATGCTAAAGAGCCCATAATACTTAATGTTTATTTTTGGCAGGTAAATAAATTTGGAGGACAATTTGGGGATGACCCCTATGATACTAATACGGATATTACAGAAGAAGAAGTATTGTCTGGAATAGCTAATTTAAATATGGAATTTAATCAATATAATATCTTTTTTAAATATCGAGGATTAGGGCAATTCGATAGTCCAGAAACAGTTTATTTAAAAGAGCGTGATGATGAATCTGGATTTTGTGTTAATAACTACGAAATTGACGAGAATGGGTTTAATACAATTAATGGCACTTGTCAATTAAGTGATATGATTAGTTATGCCGATTTGAATGGCTATGCACCGGAAGAAAATATAAACATTTACATTCCTTATACAACTCAAGGATTTAGAGCAGCAGGGAGTTCTGGTTCTGTAACGATAGTCATTAAAAGAGGTGATTTAGATAATAAAGCAATGATACACGAAATGGGTCATGTACTTTATTTAGATCATACTCATGTTGACCATAGAGATCTAAATGATCCATTAGACCTAGATAATAATTATACTAATTGCGAACACGTAACAAGAGATCCTTTTATGGCAGATAATATAACACCCAATCCAGAATACAATGCTGAAATTGCTGGCGATATAATAACCGATACCGCTGCTGTACCAGATTTTCTTTTTGAACATTATTACGAGTTATTAGAACAAGGCTATAGCGAAGAATATGCAGCTAATAATTATTTAGGCCGTAAGTATATAGACTCTATTGATTGTGTTTACACTGGAGAGGGTGTGGATTGTTTAGGTGAGCCATATGATATTTCTGACTTTGATGCCCAAAACATAATGTCTTATACAAGAGAGAGTTGTTATAATACTTTTACTATAGGGCAAGCAATTAGAATGCATGAAATTGTAGAGCTTTGGCAGAGCAGCTACGCAATCAAAAAAGCAGAATTATCCGATTTATTTGAACCCTATAAGGGAGAATATTATATAGCAGGCCCCCTGCCGAATAATTATCAACCTCCTTTATTTCAACCAGGTTTCAGGTATTTATTTATAGAATGCGAAAATAATCCTATAATTTCAACCCCTCAAGATTACGGTATCTCTTTTTCATATAGTACCAACACTATTTTATTATCAATAGAAGAAGACGAAAGTGACTACAATAGCATAACCCACCCCAATCATTCGGCAATACAAATTAAACATGCTTATGGAGATTTTCTAGACAATCCAGGAAAATGTTACGATAATTGGAATAGAAAACCTAGTGGTGGGTCTGTTACTAAATTTAACGACAATGTTCTTAACACTAATGTAACAATTACACCGCAAGATTCTACAAGTATTAACAATGAAAACCTAATACAAAATTTAGATACAGGTTTGTATAAAATTAAAAAGAACTATAACGATGGCTCTTCTCAAGAAACCGTAATTTTTAAAGAAAATAATTAACTTAAAACAACGGGTAAATAATAGTATTTAGCCCAAAATTAAACAGTAATGATAAAATTTTTATTAACTTCTTTCTTAATTTCTCCCTTTCTATTATATGCCCAATTTGGAGCACAACAAGTAATAGACGAAACTAATGTGTTATCTCCTTGGTCTATAAGTGTAGCGGATATTGATGGTGATGGTTATTTAGATGTACTCTCTGCTTCCTCAACAGACGATACCTTGGCATGGTATAAAAACCTAGATGGATTAGGTACATTTGGTGAAAAACAGATCATTACAAGTTTTTTAGATGAAACACGTTTTATTACTGGTGCAGACATAGATAATGATGGGGATATAGATGTTCTTGCGACGGCACTTTTTGTAGATTTAGTAGTTTGGTATGAAAACCTGGATGGTTTGGGTAATTTTAGTTCCCAACAAATTATTAGCAATAACTTATTATTGCCCTTAATGGTTAGTACAGCAGATCTAGATGGAGATGGCGATTTAGATATCATCATCCCCTCAAAGGCAGATAATAAAATTACATGGCTTGAAAACACCAATGGCCAAGGTACTTTTGGCCCTCAGCAAATTATTAGTAATACTTCTTTAACCCCAAGCTCAGTTTTTATAGCAGATATCGATGGAGATGGAGATGGAGATATAATCTCAGAAAGCTCCATTAATAATTTTCCTTGTTGGTACGAAAACTTAGATGGATTGGGTGATTTTGGTCCCCAACAAGAAATTACCCAAGATACTTTTGGCTCTCAATATATAATAGCAGGCGATGTAGATAATGATGGCGATATAGATGTATTGGGTTTAGAAGCTGGAGGAAACACCATTGCTTGGTATGAAAACACAGATGGCCTAGGTACTTTTGGCCCCAAACAAATAATTACTACAGAGGTAAATAGTCCTAGACAACTATTTATGGCAGATTTTGATAATGATGGTGATAAAGACGTTGTATATAACTCACAAGGAGCTATAATAGAAAAGTTAGCTTGGCAGGCCAATGATGGCGAGGGTAATTTTGGACCTCAACAACTAATTTTTATTAATACAAACAACAATATTGTGATAGCACTTCGTGGATTGTTTGCCGCAGATGTAGATAACGATGGAGATATAGATGTTTTTTCATCCTCTATTGGAGATAGTAAAATAGCTTGGTACGAAAACTTAACAATTTTAGGGATAGAAGAAAGTTTGCAACAAAAAATAAGTTTGCATCCCAACCCAGCCAACAGCATTATTAATATTACCAATACGAGTAATTACACCATTAAGCAAATTACTATCTACAACCTATTAGGTACTCCAATAAAACAAGTAAAAGGAAATGTATCGCAAATTAATATAGAAGAATTACCTTCGGGTGTTTATTTTGTGAATTTAGAAACCGAGAAAGGGAGTGTTACTAAGAAGATGATGAAGGAGTAAGTTCATTGTGTACTTACTTTTATGTCTACACATTAAACCAAAAAAAAAAACGGCTATATAAGCCGTTTTTTTTATCTATATTGAGGTGTAAAATTATTTCAGTTTTTTCTTAACTGCTACTTCTCTGTAGCATTCAATAATATCATTTTCTTTTATATCGTTGTAGTTTTTAACTTGCATACCACAATCGTACCCTTTTGCTACTTCTTTAGCATCGTCTTTAAATCGTTTTAATGAAGCTAATTCTCCTGTATAAACAACTACACCTTCACGAATTAATCGAATTCCAGCATCTTTATATATTTTTCCTGTAAGTACCATACAACCTGCAATGGTTCCTACTTTAGAAATTTTAAATGTTTCTCTAATTTCAGCAGTACCTGTAATTTCTTCTACCATATCTGGCGACAGCATTCCTTCCATTGCATCTTTCAAGTCGTTGATCGCTGCATAGATAATCGAATACATTCTAATATCGATTTCTTCCTTATCTGCAATCTGACGTGCATTACCCATAGGTCGCACATTAAACCCAATGATAATTGCATCTGATGCCGAAGCTAATAACACATCACTTTCAGTAATAGCACCAACTCCTTTATGTATAATATTAACTTGAATTTCTTCAGTAGATAATTTTTGGAATGAATCTGTTAATGCTTCAACCGAACCATCTACATCTCCTTTAAGAATCACATTCAATTCTTTGAAATCTCCTAATGCAATTCTACGTCCAATTTCATCTAAAGTAATATGACGTTGTGTTCTTACGGATTGTTCACGTTGTAATTGTGTTCTTTTTGTAGCAATTACTTTTGCTTCACGTTCATCATCAAATACATTAAACTTATCACCTGCTTGTGGTGCGCCATCTAATCCTAATATTGAAATTGGTGTTGCAGGACCCGCTTCCATTACTTTGTTTCCGCGTTCATCGTGCATTGCCTTTATTTTACCACTACATTGACCAGCTAGTAAGTAATCTCCAATTTTTAAGGTTCCACCTTGTACCAAAATAGTAGAAACATAACCTCTACCTTTATCTAAAAAGGCTTCGACTACGGTACCATTTGCTAATTTATCTGGATTTGCTTTCAGCTCTAGTAATTCAGCTTCCAACAATACTTTTTCAAGTAATTCCTCGATTCCAACTCCAGTTTTCGCAGAAATATCTTGAGATTGTATTTTACCTCCCCAGTCTTCTACCAACAAATTCATTTGTGCTAGGCTTCCTTTAATTTTTTCAGGATCTGAAGCGGGTCTATCAATTTTATTAATTGCAAATATGATAGGTACTCCAGCCGCTTGTGCGTGACTAATTGCCTCTTTTGTCTGAGGCATAATATCATCATCTGCTGCAATTACGATAATTGCTAAATCGGTTACTTGTGTACCTCTGGCACGCATTGCTGTAAAAGCTTCGTGGCCTGGAGTATCAAGGAATGTGATTTTCTGACCATCTTCTAATTCAACTCCATAAGCACCAATATGCTGTGTAATTCCTCCAGATTCCCCAGTAATTACGTTTTCTTTTCTAATATAATCTAGTAAAGATGTCTTACCGTGATCTACGTGACCCATTACCGTAACTATTGGCGCACGTGGTTGTAAATCCTCTTCAGCATCTTCTACAACTTGTATAGACTCTTCAATATCTGCTGTAATAAACTCTACAGTGTAATCGAATTCATCTGCTACAATTGTAAGTGTTTCTGCATCAAGACGTTGGTTCATAGTTACCATCATACCAAGTGACATACACGCTGATATAATTTGAGTAACTGGCACATCCATCATTGTTGCAACCTCACTAACGGTAACAAATTCTGTTACTTTTAATAATTTACTTTCTGCATCTTGTATTGCTTGATCGTCTTCTGTTTTTTGACGGTGTGTATCTCTTTTCTCTCTACGATACTTTGCTCCTTTTCCTTTAGAAGATTTACCTTGTAGTTTCTCTAAAGTCTCTCGTACTTGTTTTTGTACTTCTGCTTCACTTGGCTCCTCTTTTGGAGTATGAGCTGTTTTTCTACGGCCTCCTCTATTTTGATTATTGCCTCCACGACCTCCACCAGTTCCAGGGCCTTTACTTATTCTTCTACGTTTGCTACGTTTTTCTTTATTAGCATCGGGGCCTTTAACTTCTTTCTTTTTCTTTTCTGGTTTTTTAAACTGAGATAAATCAATTTTTTGACCTGTAATTTTAGGGCCGTCTAATTTTTTATATTGTGTAACAACTTTTTCAGATTCCTTATTTTCTTCTGAAGTTTCTGAAGGTTTCTCAACTTCTTTTTTAAGTTCTTTTACTTCCTTAACCTCTTCTACAATTTTTGGAGTTACTTTTTTTGTAGTGGGTTTTTTAGGAGCTTCTTCTTTTTTAGCAATAGGAGTTTCTTTTTTTACAGGAGTTGAAACTTCTTCTTTTTTTGGAGCTGGTTTTTCTGAAACAGTTTTCTTTTCAACAACTTTTTCTTCTTTAACTGGCACTTCTTTCTTAACTGGAGCAGCTACTTCTTCTTTTTTAGAATCTTTCGGTTCTTCCTTCGGCTTATCGCCATCAAGGTTGATTTTTCCGAGTGTTTTAGGACCTTCAAGTTTTACTTCAGCCTTAATCACTTTTCGCGACTCTTCATACCTTCGTTGTTTTTCTTCTTGCTCGCGCTCAGATGCTAAACGAAGTTCTTCCTTTTCTTTTCGCTTTTCTTCACCAACTTCTTTGGAAGCTACCTTTTTACTTTTGTCTGTTTGAAATTCTTCAAACAACACTTGGTACTCTTCATTAGAAATTTTTGTAGTAGGTCGAGACTCCACCTCGTGTCCTTTTGAACCTAAAAATTCTACTGCACGATCCAATGAAATATTGAATTCACGTAGTACCTTATTAAGTCTCATTGTTTTTGCTTCAGCCATAAAAATGCTTTCTCCTGTTTTTCACTATAAATTTGATGGGGTTTTAGCTAAATTACTAATTACTCCTCAAATTCTTCTTTTAATATATTTAATACTTCTTGTATAGTTTCCTCTTCTAAATCGGTTCTTTTAACCAATTCAGCAAGGCTATTTTCCAATATACTTTTTGCCGTATCTAATCCGATTTTTTCGAATTCTTTGATAATCCAATCTTCGATTTCATC
>JAJRQR010000187.1 GCA_024280145.1 Bacteroidota bacterium | reverse complement strand
TGAAATAGTTATCATCCTCAGTAGGCGGAATCATATTTTTTGGGAACTTCTCTAAAGGATTATAGGTGGTGTTATTCGCTCCCAAATATTTGTACAATCGCTCTTGAACTATATCTTGCATGGGCAAAGTATAGTGTCTTTCTAAATATTCTTTTAATATATAATAAGGTAAATCACTGTATTTGTATTTTAATTTAGAATACAATTCACTTTCTTTAATTTGATTGTAAATACTGTCTTTTAAGTCTAAACGCATATACATTTTATCTGCAACTTGGTATTTATAAACAGCTGTTTTTTCTTTTCGGTAAAATCTGGGATCAGGATTTTTTAAGGAATCTAAAGTGTTAGTATAAAAAGGAATCCACGCCTTGATACGCGCATAATGTGAAAGCATTTTTCGAAGGGTAATATTCTCTTTATTGGAGCCTTTAAATTCAGGAAGTAATTCTGAAATAGTGGTTTCTAAATTAATCGTTTTATTATCTACTAGCTCAATAACCATAGGAAGTGTCGCCAATATTTTTGTTAATGAAGCAACATCATATATATCATCTTCAGAAACTCTAATCTTCTTTTTTTGAGTATGATAACCAAATGTTTTTTGATAAACAACTTTCCCTTTTCTTGCAACCAATATTTGAGCTCCTGGCATCATATCTCCTCTTAAACCAACTCTTGCTAAAGAATCTATCTTTAATAGTTTTTTAGAATTTAAACCAACACTTTCGGGTGTTCCGTATTGCAATCTTTTTATAGTTCTAATAAAATTAGTGGTTTCTAAAGGGAAATCATCTCCTAAAGAAACTGGTAGCATTCCCAGTGAATTTCTAGCACCAAAAATAAGTTGCGCAGATAATTCTTGCATTACCTTACTGTTTTGATAGGACATAATTATTCCTTCAAAATTTGAGGTTGCTGTTAAATCTAATAATGCATAAGGTCTTGCAAAAACATCTAAAATCACTTTATTTTGTCTGGCTATTTCATACAGCCAAGTGATTTCTGTATCTGAAAATTTATAGCCTTTCCAAGGGTTTGCGTTGGATTTATGAAAACCAATAACCACCAAATCGTATTCTTTAAGTTGTTTGTTATAACCCTCTAAAGATTTGGCTTTTATCCAATCTACTTCACTATACTTTTTTAACTGATTATAAAAAGATTCTCCTGAATCATCACCAAAATGAACATAAGCAATTTTAGTGTTTTCCAGTTCTTTTATCGGTATAATTAAACGTTCATTTTTAAGGACAGTCAAAGCGTTTTCCATGGCTTCTTCATAAAGCACGTTGTCAATTGGAGCATTTAAATCTTCAATTATATTTTCAGTTTCAATAGGTTGGTAATTATGTAATCCTACTTTATATTTTGCATATAAAATCTTTTTAACGGAACGCATAAGTCGTTCTTCTGTAATCGTTTTATTTTGATATGCTTCAACAATTAGTTGATGTGCTTTCGGAATACTTTCAGAAATTAATAAGACATCATTTCCAGCCAAAAACGCGGCTAAATCTATTTCTCCAGGTTCCTTAAAATTAGCTGCGCCTTTCATATTTAGGGCATCTGTAAACACCAAACCATTAAAACCAAGTTCGTTTTGTAATAAATCGGTTACAATGCTTTTAGAAATAGAAGAGGGAAAATTAGATCGTTTTTCCAAAGCTGGAACATTTAAATGAGCGACCATAACACTGCTTAACCCTTCCTCAATCAAACGTTTATATGGGTATAACTCAATACTATCTATTCGTTGTTTCGAAAAATTGATGGTCGGTAATGTTTTATGCGAATCTTTTTCAGTGTCACCATGACCCGGAAAATGTTTCGCATTTGCTAACACTCCTACACTTTGCATTCCCTTCATAAATGCTAGTGATTTTTCGGTAACATTATCTCGATCCTCTCCAAAGGAACGATTTCCGATGATGGGATTGTTTGGATTGGTGTTGATATCAACCACCGGAGCAAAATTTATATGCATTCCAATTCGTTTGGTATGCTCCCCTATTCTTTTACCTATTTTATAAATTATTTGATTGTCTGTAATGGCACCCAACGTCATATTCCAAGGATATGCGAAGGTAGAATCCAATCGCATTGCTAATCCCCATTCAGCATCCATAGCCATTATTAAAGGAGTTTTAGCAAGTTCTTGAAAATGATTATTAATTTTAACTTGACGTTTTGGACCTCCTTTTGAAAATATAATACCACCAATATGTTGGTTAATAATTAGGGAATCAACCTTATCGATTTTAGCTATTGGATCTTTTGAAAAAACATCGACCATAAAAAGCTGCCCTACTTTTTCTTCAAGCGACATAGTATTATAAATACTGTCTACCCATTTTTTTTGATTTACAAGGTCGTTTTCAACAAGTAATGGATTGATTTGCTGAGCATATCCAGAAAAATAAAATAGAAATAAAAGTGAGGTTATAAGGAGTTTTTTCATATACCGAAAGATATCAATAACTATGCTAAAAATCTATTGTGCCAACTGTCTTTTGCAGGCACTTCCCAATTTTCAAGGTAATCTATTTTTGTATTCACCAGATTATTAAACACTACGGTATTTTTTGAAACAGATTTAGCTTTTGCCATTTTTCTGAAATCTGAAAGCGTTTTATGAGCAATAAATTCACCGTTATAGAAAGTAACATTCATTTTATCTAATAAATCGATACCGAATTCTGTTTCTAATTTCTGAATAAAATAAACAGAAGCATCAATACTGCAACCTGAAGCAGAAGCATTTTCTTGGTTTAATCCAAATACAATAAAACGATTGTATTTAATTTCATAACCCGCTTCTAAATCTTGACCGTGAGCCGTCCATTCTTTTAAAAAGTCGATTACTTTTTCTTTAATTTGACTTACCTCTTCATCACTAAGCTTTCTGTTTGATTGGTATATCCAAACTCTTGAATCGTCTGGTAAATCTTTAAAAAATCGTATCATTTAACTAATATATTTAATTAATATGTTAAAACTTCCCTTAAAATAATTATACAATAAATAATAATTAGTATTTTTATTTTTTGAGTATAGTTTGTAGAATCACAAAGATACTATAATGAATATTATAAATTCAAAATTTTAGATTACAGTTAACATCTTTTAAGTATCGTAATAGACTATAAGTAATCATCCTTTATTAACTAATAACCATATATAAAATGAAAAAGCAATTTCTATCCAAACTAACACTACTTCTATTTGTATTTTTAGTTTCAAACTCTTGGGCGCAGCTTAAACAAACCGCTCAAGTTGAAGGTATTACTGAGTATCAATTAAAAAACGGACTTAAAGTATTACTCTTTCCAGATAATTCATCACAAACAATTACTGTAAATATAACCTATCTAGTGGGTTCAAGACATGAAGGTTACGGAGAAAAAGGGATGGCTCACCTCCTAGAGCATATGGTGTTTAAAGGAACCCCTAATCATAAGGATATTCCAAAAGAATTAACCACCCACGGAGCAAGACCCAACGGTACAACATGGTATGATAGAACAAATTATTTTGAAACTTTTAATGCCACTTCAGAAAATCTAGAATGGGCTTTGGATCTAGAGGCTGATAGAATGTTAAATTCATTTATTGCTAAAGAAGATTTAGAAAGTGAATTTAGTGTTGTTAGAAATGAATTTGAAAGTGGCGAAAATAATCCAACTGGCGTATTAATGCAGAAGGTTATTGATGCAGCTTATCTTTGGCATAATTACGGAAATTCAACCATCGGAAATAGATCTGATATTGAACGCGTTCCTATTGAAAACTTAAAAGCATTTTATCATAAATTTTATCGTCCTGATAATGCAGTATTAATGGTTACAGGAAAGTTTAATAAAGAAGAAATTTTAAAACTTATTGAAGAAAAATACGCAAAACTAGAAAACCCAAACGTATCTATTTCTCAATCCTACACTGAAGAACCAGCTCAAGACGGAGAAAAAAGGGTAACTGTTAGTAGAGTTGGCGATTTAAATGTTGTTTCTGCGTTATACCATACTCCTGCTGGATCGCATGAAGATTATGCAAGTCTAAGTATTATAGAACAAGTGTTAACAGATACTCCTTCTGGTCGTTTATATAAAAAGCTAATTGATAGCCAAAAAGCTTCTTCATTATGGTCGTTTATGCCTTTCACCAAAGAACCTGGATTTGTCTATATGAATATAGATGTACCTTCTAGTAAAGACCCAGATGAAGTTGAAGAAATCCTTAGAAACACCCTTGATAACTTAGAACCAATTACTCAAGAAGAACTAGATAGAGCGAAAGCTAATTTGCTCAAACAAATAGATCAAATTAGTAGGACCTCCTCTTACTTAGGAACATATATGAGTGAATTTATTGGTGCTGGAGATTGGCGACTAGCGTTTATCCAAAGAGATAGAATAGAAAATATGACGCTAGAAAATGTTAACAAAGCATTAGAAAAATACATCATACCAACCAACCGAACTATAGGTCGATTTATTCCTACTAAAGAACCAAAAAGAGTTCGTATTGATCACACCACAAACTTACAAGAATTAGTTTCAAACTATAAAGGTAACAAAGGTTTTGATGCAGGTGAAGCGTTTGATGTTAGCTATGATAATATTACAAAAAGATTAGATCAAGGCGCATTATCAAACGGTGTAGAATATGGCATGATTGAAAAAAATAATCGTGGAGAAACAGTTTCGATTAGTTTTAATTTAAGGAATGGAGATGTAAAAACTCTTTCAAACAAAGGATTTACTCCTGCGTTTACATCTGCAATGCTTAATAAAGGTACAACATCAAAAAACAGACAACAGATTGAAGATGAATTAAGTAAATTAAAATCTTCTGTATCTTTTTATGCTAGAAATGGAAATCTGTACACATCTGTAAATTCAACTAAAGAAAATTTAATGCCTACTTTACAATTAATGGCTGAAATGATTAAACATCCTAAATTTGATGAAGCTGAATTAGAAAAAATTAAAACACAAAGATTGGCAGGACTTGAGCAAAGCACAACAGAACCGCAATTTTTAGCTTCGAAGCGTCTTAGTTTAATTAACAATAATTTTTCAAAAGGTCACCCTCTTTATGCAATGACATTAGAAGAGGAAGTTGAAGCGATTAAAAGTGTTACTATAGAAGATATTGCTAAGTTTTATAATGACTTTTATGGTTTGGGAAGAAGCTCATTAGTAGCAATGGGAACATTTAATAGTGCTGAAGTAAAGCAATTTATTTAAGATGAATTTGGCGATTTCAAAAGCAATAATAAGTATAGTGAAATTAAAGAACCTCATCAACCAAACAAAGCTGTAAAAGAAGATATTATTACGCCAGATAAGAAAAACGCAACAACATTTGGAACATTAGCAATTGAAATGTGTGAAACAGATGATGACTATCCTGCCATACGAATTGCTGCTTCTATTTTAGGAGGTGGGTTTTTAAATTCAAGATTGGCAGACCGATTACGTCAGAAAGATGGAGTAAGTTATGGTGTTGGTGCTAGTTTTAATGTAGATGGAGATAAAGAAGATAAAAATTCTTCCTTCTTTGTTTATGCAATTTACGCTCCAGCCAATTACGATAAGGTTCAACTTGGGTTTACAGAAGAAATTGACTTACTAATAAAGGAAGGAATTACACAAGAAGAATTAGATAACGCAATTAATGGATGGGTTCAAGGACAAACGGTTTCTAGAGCTAAAGACGGAGAACTTTCATCATTAATAAATAATAATATTTATTATCATAGAACACTAGAATATCAGAAAAGTTTTGAAGAAAAAATTAAAAAACTATCTGTAAATGATGTTAATAAAGCTATTAAAAAATACCTAAAAGCTTTTAACGAATGGACTGTTGTAAATGCTGGTGACTTTAAATAAAAGACACTTTCCTAAATTAGTATAAATTATAAAAGGGGCTTAATTGCCCCTTTTTATTTTAATAGATTTGAATTTGATTATCTAAATATTATAAATCATCCGCATTAGCAATCATTTCAGCAATATCCAACACTTGTACATCGTCTTCTTTTTCCTTTACTTTTACGCCATCAGTCATCATCGTATTACAAAACGGACAGCCTGTTGCTATAATTGAAGGTTGTACTTCAATCGCTTCTTCTGTGCGTTCAACGAAAATTTCTTTATCTCCAGGTTCAGCATCTTTACACATTTGCGCTCCTCCAGCCCCACAACAAAGTCCGTTAGACTTACAACGATTCATTTCAATCAACTCTACTTCTAATTTTCTTAGTAGATCACGTAGAGCTTCATATTCGTTGTTGGCTCTTCCTAAATAACAAGGATCGTGGAATGTAATTCGTTTTCCTTTATATCTTCCACCTTCCACTTTTAGTCGTCCTTCGTTTAAAAGGTCTTTTAAAAATTGAGTATGGTGCATTACTTCATAATTTCCTCCTAATTCGGGATATTCATTTTTTAAGGTATTAAAGCAATGCGGACAAGTAGTTACAATTTTTTTAATTTCATAGCCATCCAATACTTGGATATTCATCATCGCTTGCATCTGGAATAAAAATTCGTTTCCAGCACGTTTTGCAGGATCTCCAGAACAGCTTTCTTCGGTTCCTAAAACAGCAAAATCAATATTTGCTTTATTTAGAATTTTTACAAAAGCCTTGGTAATTTTCTTTGCTCTATCGTCAAAACTTCCTGCACATCCTACCCAAAATAATACTTCGGGTTGTTTTCCTTGGGCAAGAAATTCTGCCATTGTAGGTACTTTAATTGTATCGCTCATTTTTATTTCTTTCTATGCCAATATTGAGTTCTTCCAAGTAATGAAATTCCAATATAGCCTCTTAACTTTAATTTATTTTCGTTGACAAGTTCAATGTAACATTTATAATATTCACCATTATCAGGATCTAAAATAGTTCCTCCATTATACTCATCATCATCTTCTTCTAAATTTTCTAAAATCAACAAACCAACAACTGGTTTGTTTTTATTTTTCCCTTCACATTTCTCACAAACACTATCTAAGGGATCCTTATATAAGTGTGTGATTTTCCCAAAATATTTATTTCCTGTTTTATAAATTTCAACTACCGATAATTTATCACCTGTTTTATCATCGTAAGTTTCCCATTCACCCACAATAGGCTGAGCGTTTACAACAATACTTAAAATGAAAAAAACTACAAAAAATACTTTTTTCATAAGGTTAATTAATCATCAAAAACTTGAATGGTTACCTTCTTGTCAACCAAATCTGTAAATTTTCCTTTATATTGTGTTGCTTTCACTAAATGATTATCAATCCAATGGTAGTTTCCTCCACGTGGTTTCCCCATTAGCATGGTATGGTATTTAAAACCATGTTTTTTCAACCAAATTTCTGTGTATTCTCTATGTTCTTCGGTTCTTGCTGTAAAGAAACAGATAATATGCCCTTCGTCATACCATTTGTTTAGCGTCTTTAGCGCATCTGGATAAACCTCTGCAGTTAGCATTCGCTCGGGCTCTTCATTAGGAATGTCATCTCCAATTGTACCGTCAATATCTATCAGATAATTTTTAATTTCCCCTGGCAGAATTGGACTTATATGTTCTCCTCCTTCAACCTTATCGTGTAATAGTTTTTCTATTTCTTCTTTTTTCATAACTAACTTCCTGATTAGACAGGGGTATTTTATTGCTTTTTATTATTAAACGAACGAGTATTAATAAATATACTATTCATCTTTCCAGTTCAGCCTATCCATCTGGTTATAAGGCCAAGGCGCACCATTATTTTCAATATTTGTCATCGATATATTAAGCTCATTGGGAGCTGCAGATTGTTCCATAACCAAATACTGACGCATATCCATAATAATAGAAAGCGGATCAATACTCACTGGACAAGCCTCTACACAAGCATTACAAGTAGTACAAGCCCAAAGTTCTTCTCTAGTTATATAATCATCTAATAATTGTTTGTTATCTGGTTTAAACTCACCGTTTGCATTAATGTTTTTACCAATTTCTTCCAGACGATCTCTGGTGTCCATCATAATTTTACGAGGTGATAATTTTTTGCCAGTTTGATTGGCCGGACAATTGCTCGTACAACGTCCACATTCGGTACATGTATAAGCGTTTAATAATTGAGTTCTGTTTAAATCCAGCACATCGCTAGCTCCAAATTTCGCGGGAACTTCAGCCCCTTCTGGTGGAGCTGCAAAGGGATCTACATTAGGATCCATCATTAATTTTACTTCGTTGGTAACCGATTCTAAATTTTTGAATTTTCCTTTAGCTTCCACACTTCCATAATATACATTAGGAAATGCCAATAGAATATGTAAATGTTTAGAATAGTATAAATAGTTTAGGAATATAAAAATTCCGATAATATGAATCCACCAAGCAGAACGCTCTATTAAATGAAGGGTTCCTTCACCTAAACTAGAAAACAATGGAGCTATAAATTGACTGATAATATTTCCTGAACCCATATTTTGAAAATGAGTATCTGTCGCATTCATTAATAAGAAAAGTGACATTAACACCATTTCAAAATACAGAATATACAAGGCATCGTTTTTTGGCCATTTGGTCATTTCTTTAGACCAAAATCTAGGAATACGTTTGACCATTCTTCGCAACCAAAAAATACTTACAGAAACCAATACCAGAACTGCTAATATTTCAAAAGAAGCAATTAAGAAACCATATATACTACCAAGTCCAGAGAATATACGATGTGTTCCGAAGAGTCCATCAATAATGATTTCTAGCACTTCTATATTAATAATTATAAAACCTACATATACAATAATATGAAGGATTCCTGCTAGTGGTCGTGCTACCATTTTGGATTGCCCTAATGCAATTCTAATTACATTATTCCAACGCTCCTTTTTGTGATCTGAAGCATTAACTTTATGACCAATCTTAATATTTCGGATAATTTTTTTACTATTTCTAATAAAAAATCCAGCTCCTGCAATTAATAAAATTAAAAATAAAATATTAGGAATGTATTCCATGGTTTAGTTTTTTGGTTCTTCCGTAGGTTGGTACGGCTTTTCTTTTTTTCCGAAGACAGAAATATTTACATATCGTTTTGGATGTTCTTTTAAATCACGAAGCAACTCTTCTAATTCCTTTGAAGCATTTTCTAGGTTGGTATATAATTGTTCGTCATTCACTAATTTTCCGATGCTACCCTCTCCATTTTCAATTTTACTCATAATTGCATCAAAACTGGCTAAAGTTTCTTCTAAATTAGTTGCCATTGCTTTGACATTAATCTGAGAAAGTGAATCTGTAAAACTAGCTAGGTTTGCTGTTGTTGTTTCAAGATAGGTAAATGTGCTGTCTAATTTTGGAGTATTTTCTTTTAATAATGAATTTAATTCAGATGATATTCCTTCAAAAGATTTCATCGTCTTGTTTAAACTTGCAATAGCTTCAATTAGATCTCTTTTTGTAGAATCATTTAAAATAGTATTAAAATTTAACATTAATGTATCTAAACCCGAAAGAGTATTGTGCATCCCTTTTTCTAAAGGTTTTAATGTTTTTGAAATAGTCTCTAACATTCCTTTTTCAATTTCACCTTGAAGTGTATCCCCGCTTTTTGCGATATTTTCTTTATCAATTATGGGGATAATAGCCAAAGCATTTCCACCAATAAAACTGGTGCTATAAATACGAACGATACTTTTTTGAGAAAAATCAAAATCTTTATTTAATAAAAAAGTTACTAATAACCTTCCTGTTTCGTCCTGAAAAGATATGTTTTTAACTTGCCCAATTGTATAACCATTAATCGTAACAGGAGCTGAAACTGCTAGTCCTGCAACATTATCATAGGAAACATAAAAGGTTCTATCACTAGAAAACATATTAGAGCCTTTTAAAAAACTGTAGCCATAAATAACCATAAAAATGGCAAATAAGGCTAGCATTCCTGTTTTAACTTCTTTAGATATTTTCAATGAAATTAGAATTTTTGATTAGTAACAAATTTATAAATAAAATGGTGATTTCAACTTATTTGTCTTCAGAATTTAAAACCTCTGAAAGTTTTAACTTTTTACCCTCCTTAAAAGCGACAATATAACAAGAGTCATAGCCCTTTTCTTTAGCAAACTTTTTCATTAGTTGAATTTTATTATAATCGGATGTCTCTCCATAATAATATTTATAAAGTTTCCCTTCTTTATTTCTTATAACATCAGTGAGTCCCTTAAAATTATAAGGTTTTGGATTTAGTTTTTTACTTGAAGCTGCTAATTGAACCTTAAATGTATAGCCTTTATAAATCTTTTCTTCTACTGATTCAATAGCTTCATCAATTTCTTCTTGCGTGATTACAGGATTTTGAGAATCGTTTGTTGCTAAAGACAGACTACTTTTATAAGAAAGGATTCCGTTGGCAATCTCTCTTGCCATTTCTTCCTGCCCCTTTGCGGAATTAAGGTAAGCGCCCTCTTTTTTATAGGTTAAAAATCCTGTTTCAACTAAAACACTCGGCATATAACTTTTGTAAAGCACCATAAAACCTGCTTGTTTAACACTTCGGTTGGTTCGTTTTAGGTTATTGGTAAAATTATTCTGAATTAAACTTGCCAACAAAATACTTTGATCTAGATATTCTTCCTGCATTAAAGTCATTCCTATTAAAGATTCTGGCGAACTAGGATCGAATCCTGCATAGTTTTCTTTATAATCTTCTTCTAAAAAAATCACTTCGTTTTCTTTCTTGGCGATTTCAAAATTTGCTTGATTTTTATGTAGTCCTAATACAAATGTTTCGGTGCCATGAGCTTGGCTAGAGTGTGCGTTGCAATGTATAGAAACAAACAAGTCGGCATCTGCTTTATTGGCTACTGGCGCTCTTTCCCAAAGCTTTATAAACACATCTGTTTTACGAGTGTACAATACTTTTATATTGGGTTGTTTTTCTAGTATTTTACCAATTTTAAGAACAATTTTTAAAGCAATATCTTTTTCCTTATAACCATTCCCCATATTTCCTGGATCGTGGCCTCCATGTCCTGCATCTAAAACAACAATAAATTGGTTTTCGGTATTGTTATTGTTGAGAATAAACGAAGAAGTGACTATAACAATAAAAATAAGTGTAAAAAGAGAAATGATTTTCGTCTTCATAGATAAATTGTTTTTTCTAATTAAGTAATAACGTGTTGTTTATAACACTATTGTTAAAAAATTACTTTTAAAAATAATTGCATAAAAAATATGCTTATTTTTGAGCCTGTATGCCTACTTAGGTAAACATACAATTACTAAGCCAAATTTACAAAAAATAGTATCGTAGCATTGCAAACATTTAGGCATTTTTTCTTGGAAATTCTCATCTTGCTTCTTTTATGCAATACCACTTTGTATTCGCAAGATATTCCTTCAAAAAATGAAGTTGAAATCCCAACTAGCAAACAACAAGATTCCGTTTCATTAAACATTAAACCTATTATTAATCCTGAAGTAAATGAAATTGCTTTGGATTCTGTAAAGACAGATACTGTTCAACCAAAAGAAGAACTACTTACCGAAGTAATGGATTATTATGGGGAAGAGTATGTATATATGAACAAAAAGGAGCATAAAGTTTATATGTACGATAAGGCCTATATCACTTATCAAGACATGAAAATTGAAGCGGGTTATATTATATTAGATTATAGTAAAAATGAAATATATGCTAGAGGGATTGATAGTGCTGGTGTTTATTCGCAATTACCTATATTTACTCAGGCTGGTACTGAAGTTGTTCCCGATTCTATTCGTTTTAATATGGATACCAAAAAAGCTTTAATTTATAATTCTCGTTCTGGTGAGGGGGAATTAAATTATAAAGCCGAAGTAACTAAAAGAGTAAATGATTCTGTTTATTTTTTGAAAAATATAAAATTTACTACCTCAAAAGATATTGACAACCCAGAATATTATTTCTATACTCGAAGGGCAAAAGTTGTACCCAATAAAAAGATTGTAACTGGGTTTACCAATATGTATATTGCGGATGTCCCTTTGCCATTAGGCTTGCCATTTGCCTTTTTTCCATTAACAAAAGATCGAGCATCAGGCTTTATAATACCTAGTTTCGGGGATAATAATGCACGTGGATTTTTCTTTCAAAATGGCGGATATTATTTTGCAATTAATGATTATTTAGACCTAACTGTATTGGGCGATTATTATACCAATGGAAGTTATGCATTGCGTGCAGAATCCTCTTATGCAGTACGTTATAAATTCAATGGTAATCTAAGCTTACGGTTTGAAAAATTAATAAATAGTCAACGTGGCTTTGATGATTTTAGCGAAAGTTCTGTTTATAATATACGTTGGAATCATAATCAAGATGCGAAATCAAATCCGAGTTCTCGTTTCTCCGCTTCGGTGAATTTAGGTTCGAGTAAGTATTTTCAAGAATCCATAAATCAGACTAATAATGCAAGTGCTTTGGTAAATACCTTAAGTTCTTCTATTTCCTATTCAAAAACTTTTGAAACGGTTCCTCAAGTTAATTTTTCTGTTGCTGGTACACATTCACAAAACACCAACACTCAAGAAATTAATATGTCACTTCCAAATTTAAATGCAAGTGTGGCACGTATTTTTCCTTTTGAACCAAAAGTTGGAACTAAAAAAGGAATCATTGATAATATTAATTTACAGTACAATCTTACAGCAGAAAACAGAATAAAAACAACCGATTCACTTTTTTTAAACCTGAGATGTTTGAAAACGCTCAAATTGGTGTTCAGCATACCATTCCTTTAAGCACCAATTTTAAAATACTTAAATATTTAAGTGCATCTGCGAATACCACTTATAAAGAAAATTGGACATTTAAAACTACAAATAAAGAATACGATCCTAATTTTAATGATGGAGTTGGTGGTGTAGTAGAAGATACTATCAATGGTTTTGATAGTTTTCGGACTTATAACTTTTCGACTAGTTTAGGTACGACCGTTTATGGTATGTTTAGTTTTGGGAAAGACAAAAAGATACAAGCTATTCGCCATATTTTAAGACCATCTATTGGTTATACAGTGAACCCTTCCTTTGATCAGTTTTGGGATTCTTATGAAAAACCATTAGGTGATAATACTAGCGAAACTGTTTACTATTCTAGGTTTGAAAAATCACTATATGGATCACCAGGAAGAGTTAAATCTAGTAGCGTTAATATTGGAATGAGTAATACATTAGAGGCAAAAGTAAGAGATCGAGACACTACTATTGCAAAGGCAAAAAAATAGTTATCCTAAATAATTTAGATTTTAGAACTGCTTATAATATTGCTGGTGATTCACTAAACTGGAGTCCGTTGAATATTACTGGTAGCATACCTTTGGTAAATAAATTGGATTTTAACTTTAGAGCAACTTTAGACCCTTATGCTTTAGATAATAACAATCAACGAGTTGATCAATTTAATATTAATAATGGTGGTAGCCTTTTCAGATTAACTGCAGGAAACATAAGTATTAACTATTCTTTTTCAAGCAGGGACTTTAAAGGAAAAGAAAAAGATGATTTTAACACAGAAACATTTAGAAATGGTGGGCGTCCTGATGATTTGTTTGGTGATTCCACTCCTATCAATGATAGAAGTAAATATGAAGATGATGAAGCTGCCTCAAAATCAGATTTTAACTGGTATAATTTTTCAATTCCTTGGGATTTTAGAATGGCATATACCATCACCTATAATAATTTTTCTAGACAGAATGAAATATCATCACAGTCCATAATGTTTAGTTCAAACGTAGAGTTTTCGCCTAAATGGAAAGTTGGTATTTCCCCTGGATACGACTTTAAAAACAAAGGAATCACTCTAACACAATTTCGTTTTCAAAGAGATTTAGAAAGTTGGCGATTGAGCTTTAACTGGACACCAATTGGTGCTACCAATACTTCTTGGTATATGTTTATTGGTATTAAATCATCAATGCTTAGTGATATTAAATATGAAAAGCGAAGAGAACCAGACAAACGATTATAGTAAATAGTATTAACATAAAACAAACCGATTGTTTCGGAAATAATTATGAAAAAAATCATCAATACCTCAAATGCACCTGCACCTATTGGACCTTATAATCAAGCAGTTTTAAACGATAATATGCTCTATACTTCGGGGCAAGTTGCTTTAGATCCAAAGACAGGCGAATTAAAAATAGAAAACATACAATCTGAAACCAAATTGGTAATGGAAAATTTAAAAGCCATTTTAATTGAAGCAGGAATGACCTTTGAAAATGTAATTAAGTGCTCTATTTTTTTAGCTAATATGGATGACTTTGCTGAAGTTAATAAAGTGTATGGCTCTTATTTTGATGAAGCCAAAGCTCCTGCTCGTGAAACTGTAGAAGTAGCTAGACTTCCTAAAAATGTAAATGTAGAAATTTCGGTAATCGCTTCTTTATAGGTTAATTTTTAGATTTCGATTTAAAGATAACAGGAGAATTATCATCTGGTATAAATACCTCCTCTTCAGGTTCTAATTCGATTTTTATACCAAATAATTTATTCATTAATTCTTTCATTGTATCAAAATTAACTGAATAAGAAATACCTGCCCCCTGTTCAAAAGTTTGATCTTCTCCAATAAATTGCAATTCCGCTTGGCGGTTAAAAAAGTTAATACGTAGACTTCCATCTTCATTAACTAACCATTGCACATCAACATCTCCCGCGACTCTGGAATCGTTAATACCTCCAACTGGAATTCCTACTTTACCATTTATAATAATTCGTTCGCTTATTTGAGAAGAAAACTGAACCCCAAACTCATCTTGAGTTTCAATTTCTGGGGTATCAATTCCCATATCATAATAAGGAGAAATATTAATTATCGCCTCATCGTCTGTTAGTAATTGAGAAAGTATTGCATTTATTCCATCTGTCACCGTTCCCGAAAGAGCACTTTGTCCTGCTGTATTACTAATAAACGAACCTGTTGTAAGTAGGAAGAGAGCCTGTTTGTCGCGTTCTTCATCAGTTTGCAACTTGTATTCTAATTCACTTCTAACCGTTGAACGTACATCTGGAAAACCAATGTCAAAAATTAATTCTGGTTGCGTAATGTCTTTTTGTAACTCTACAAATACTTCTACTGGGATTTTTCGGTTAATGGTTGGATCATCAAGTAATGCAGATGGATTTGCTTTGGTTTTGTAAACTGCTTTTAAATTTAGCTCGGCTTTACTAGCGTTTCCATCCCAAGTAATAGTTCCATCTCTTTCAACTTCAATTTCCTTCCGAATTATTTTACCATATCTAAAATCGTAAATTCCTTCATATACAATAAAATCCCCCCACATATTAAATTTCCCCAGGGTGTTTATTTCTAATAAAGGGTACCTGCTCCTCTTCCTCGCAAAGCAGATTTATTTACTTGATCAATTACGATTTCAACTTCTGCATTTCGGTTAATGTCCAATTCAAAATTAAGAGATAAACCAGTTAAATCATTGATTAATATAGTTTCACCACGTAATCTTGCTTCTTTTTCTTTAGGAGAAAGAAATCTTATAAATGAACTATCGCCAATAGATTCTGTATCGCTTAAAGGAATTTTAAAGACTGTATTTTTCTCAGTAGTCGCTACAACATCAATTATCAATTCGTTAATAGGTCCATAAATATCTGCTTTTCCGCTTATAAAAGCAGTTCCGTAATACATACTATTATCATCAATTGAAGTATCTAAAACTAATAAATTATCTGTTGTAATATTTAAGTCCAATTTCCAGTTACTGAAATTTTTATGTGTTGCATTCCCAGAGAACCTCCCAACTGATTTATATTTGGTATCGGTGATATGCGTATTTAATATTTCTAGTTTTTCTTTAGTGACAATAATATTAGTGATTTCATCAAAATCTAAATCTATGTTTAAATAAGGTACTTTTAATCCGCTATCTCTCAGACTAAAATTCCCTAAAATATTTGGAGAGTTTAGGTTTCCTGTTAATTGACCGCTTCCAGAAATTAATCCTCTAATATCTGTAACAACACTGCCGCCAAAAGGGCTTATTGCTTTCATATTAAAATCATTTAAATCAATATTTAAATTAATTTGAGTAGGATCTTCTGTAGCATCCATAAAGCCTATTGCGTTGATAGATTTTATATTTTTATTTACTAATGCAGCATTTAGATTGTACCGAGTTAAACTATTATTACCTTCAATATCAATATTTAAATCTCCAAAATCAACATCGTTAATGTTGATATCTGTGATATCTAAACTAGAACTTGGGAAGTATTCTCCATTTGTCTGAATTACACTCAAATCGCCATCAAGCTTTCCATATAGTCGTAAACTATCTACTTTTGGTACAATATTTCCGATATTTACATTATGAAAATGGACTTGTAAATGTTTATTATGTAAGCTATCACTTGTTGTTCCTGCAAATTGAATTTCTTCATTGTTATGACTTAAAACTATGGAATCAAAATGAACATTTTTAAATTCATTATCAAATATTATCTTATTAAAGCGATCGTTTTTTTCGTTTAAATACCAAGTATTTTCTTTATAAGTAATATCTGATTTTTTTACTCCAACTACTGAGTTTCCTTCTGGGTTAATAGTATGGTACAACGACAAATTAAATTCATTCTCTGCATTTGTGCCACCTTTAAAAGAAGTTCCAATATAAAGTGTATCATTTAGTGTTTTGTTAATTAAATTGATATCCTTTAAATTATAAAAACCATTGTACAAGGTATCTACATAAATATATGCATTGTATAATGGGTTTTTATTATCCACTTGAAATTTCACTTTCCCAAGGTAATTATTATACACAATCATTTCTGGAGAATTAAAATCGAATTTAAACTTAGATTCATTTGAAAAAACAGCGCCTTTAATCCGAGTGTTTTCCCCAAGCTCAATTTCTGGAATAAAAACTTCAATTAATTTATTATAAATTTGAAAGTCATAATTTATATATTGATTTTCTGAAATTTCTTTGGGAATATAATTGGCATAAATACTACCTATCCCATTTAAAAATAACTTCGGAATTTCTTTAATTTTAAATTCTCCTGAAATTTTCCCTGTCATAATATCTGGAGAATTAATATCGATGGTTCTTTTTAATCCTTCCTTTTTTGAGGTTATAACAAAGTCATTAAAATAGAAGTCATCGTTTTCATTTTGATAAAAAGTTTCTTTAAAAGATATAGTGCCAAAAGTATTATCTATGTCATTTCCATTCATATTCATATAAATTTTCCCTACAAAAACGGAGATACTATCTCGTTTCATTAGGTTTAATTTATTGAGTTCAGCAAAATCTACATCTGCTGAAAAATCAAATCGATTTAACTCTTTAGAAACATCAACCAAACCCTTAAAATTCATTTTAATATTAGGGTCATCAATAATTAACTCACCATCAAAAACAGGGTTTTTTAAATTCCCAGAAACAATTATATTATTGTATTCATAATCTTTAAAGACAAAGGAATTTATAAGACCATCAATTTTAGTGTCTAAGGATTGTTGTGTAAACCCTGTGCCTTCAACATGTAAGTTAGATGAAATGGCACCAAAAGTTTCAGAATTTATAAGTGTGCCGATTTTAAAATTAGTGAAAACTAAATCCCCTATATAAGTTGCTTTTTTGGGATTGCTTAAATTATTAATTGTAATATTTGTTTTTGCATTTCCTAATGAACTATATAAGGTACTTACAGTTTTTAAAGTGGTACTTGTAATAGTTGTGTTCCCTTTAAATTTAATGTTTCCTAAAATTTTTAATTCATCTGGAAGTGTTTTTCCTAAAACTCTTGGCATAAACCTAACCAATGAATTATAATTAGCCGTAATGCTATGATTTGTCGCATTTATTGAAAAGTCTTTTTCTTCACTAATTAAATCCTTAAAGGTATAATCTCCAATTAAACTTATTCGCCCGTTGGTGATTTTTCCGTTGGTAAAAATAAAATTATTTAATGTTCCTTTTATCTCACCTTCAATTTGAATAAGTTGGTTTTTTCCGAATTCATTATAAAAAGCATTAATATCATTGGTTGAGATTTTAGTTTCTCGAAGCTGAACATCCATGTTAACTTTATTGACAAAGTCTGACATTCCGCCTTCATCATAATTCATTTTAATATTCCCATTAATAGTAGAAGTCCCCGTATTTAATAGTAAGTTTTCTAAATTTAAAGAAGTTAATGAATAGGAAAAGTCACCAGACATACTTTTAATAGTAAAACCACGCTTAGCTTTTAGTGCTAATAATTTGATGTCTGTATTTACATTAGGTCCATTAATTAATAAATTATTGCTTTTGATTTCTATCTCAGAAAGATTAAATATTTCAGGGGTTTCAAGATTTTCATTTATAATTTTAACCTTGCTATTTGTAAGTGTTATATCCTCTCCCAAAAGACTAAATGGTTTGTCACTTTTAGGTTTGTCTGAACTAAATTTATCTGAAAATATGGTAACATTATCAGAATCTTCCCCTTTATATGTTTTTAAATAAAATTTTGCTTCATTTAATTCAATAAAACCAAAATCTAAGTTACCATCTATCAAGTTTTTAATGCTCAATATATTGGTTTGAAGCCTTTTTGAATAAATTAAAGTATCTTGATGGTGGTCTTGAATATACACTTCTCGTATATCTACTTCGCCTTTCCAATTAAGCCCTAGGCGTTGAATGTTGATATTGGTGCCAAATTCTTCGTTTAACTTAATAGTAACTTTTTTTGCTATTAAAGTTTGAACGGCGGGAATAGATAAAGTAATAATAACGAGTACAATAAAGAGCAATAGTATTGCAATTATTCTTTTTATTATTTTTTTCAATTTTTTGATACGACCTTAATGTTTTATTTTTGCATTCAATAAATATTGCCCTTTTTAAAATTGACACCAAAACAAACATATATTTTAGGCATCGAATCTTCTTGCGATGATACTGCAGCAGCGGTAATAAACAACGGTACTATACTTTCAAATGTTGTTGCAACACAGCATATTCACGAAGAATACGGAGGTGTTGTTCCTGAACTTGCTTCAAGAGCACATCAGCAAAATATTGTGCCAGTTGTACAGCTTGCATTACGCAAAGCAAATATCGACAAAAATCAGTTAAATGCCATAGCATTTACTCGTGGTCCTGGATTAATGGGTTCGCTGTTGGTAGGCACCTCATTTTCAAAGTCTTTAGCGATGGGATTGGACATTCCGTTGATAGATGTGAACCATATGCAAGCACATATTTTGGCGCATTTTATTAAATCTGAAGCACATAGTACTCCTAATTTTCCATTTTTAGCTTTAACAATAAGCGGAGGTCATACTCAAATAGTGAAGATTAGCAATTATTTTGAAATGGAAATTATTGGACAAACAATAGATGATGCCGTTGGTGAAGCCTTCGATAAAAGTGCTAAAATATTAGGATTACCCTACCCTGGAGGTCCGTTAATTGATAAATATGCACAACTTGGAAACCCAAAAGCTTTTCAATTTCCAAAACCTAAAGTAAGTCCATTGGATTTTAGCTTTAGTGGATTAAAAACAGCGGTATTATATTTTGTACAAAGAAACACGAAAGACAATCCAAATTTTGTTTCTGAAAACCTGAACGACATTTGTGCGAGTTTACAATTTACTATTGTTGATTATTTAATGGATAAACTAAAGAGTGCTGTAAAGCAAACAGGTATTAACGAAGTTGCAATTGGTGGTGGAGTTTCGGCAAATTCTGGGATTAGAAATGCCTTGCTTACTGCTGAAAATAACTTAGGTTGGAAAGTACATATACCAAAATTTGAATATTGTACCGATAATGCAGCTATGATTGCTATTGTTGGCGAATTAAAATATAAGGAAGAGCTATTTGCTAGTAACGATGTAGTTGCAAAAGCTAGAATGAAGTTTTAAAAATTAATTATGCAACTTTTCTACAACCCAAACATAACAGAAGATTCTAAAGAACTACTTTTTGATAAAGAAGAAAGTAGGCATATATTTAAAGTACTTCGGAAAAAAGAGAGCGATCAATTGATGATTACCAATGGGAAAGGATTCTTTTTTAAAGTGGAATTGTTACAAAGCAACCCTAAACATTGTGTAGCAAAAGTAATTTCTGTAGAAAGTAAAGAGCCACTTCCCTATTATTTACATTTGGCCGTTGCTCCAACAAAGTTAAACGATCGATACGAATGGCTTTTAGAAAAAGCAACCGAGATTGGAATTGGGGAAATTACTCCTATTATTTGTGAACATAGCGAACGGAAAGTTATCAAACTACAACGCTTTGAGAAAAAAATTCAAAGCGCAATGAAGCAATCGTTAAAAGCCTATTTACCGATTATTAATGAAGCAATTACTTTAAAAGAGTTTCTTAATAAACAAAAACCAACAAATCACCATAAGTTAATAGCACACTGCGAAGAAACAAGAAAACAATCTTTAAAAAGTGTTTTAAAACCCAAAGGGGATTACTTAATTTTAATTGGTCCTGAAGGAGATTTTTCTAATAACGAAATCAATATTGCATTGCAGGAAGGCTATCAACCTGTAAGCTTAGGTGAAAGCAGATTACGAACTGAAACTGCTGCAATTGTCGCTTGTCATAGTATTGCTTTTGTTAATGAATAAGTAGCCCATAAAACAAAAAGAATTGTATTTTTGAAAGCTATGAATAAAATAGTTTCAATAATCATATTTTTGCTTTTATCAATTTCAATTTCAGCTCAAGAAATTGCAGTTTTACAATATGGCGGTGGCGGTGATTGGTATGCAAATCCAACTTCTTTACCAAATTTAATAAAGTTTTGCAATCAAAATATCAACACCACTATTTCAGAAAAACCTCAAGTGGTTACTCCAAATAGTGTAGATTTATTCGATTATCCCTTTGTGCATATGACGGGACACGGAAATCTATATTTTTCAGAAGAAGATGTTGTAAACCTTCGAAATTATCTTTTAAGTGGTGGGTTTCTACATATTGACGATAATTACGGAATGGATAAATATTTAAGAAAAGAATTGATTAAAATATTTCCGAATAAAGAATTGATAGAAATACCCAAAAATCATCCTATTTTTAGTACCCCCTTTAATTTTCCAAACGGACTTCCAAAAATTCACGAACACGATAATAGTCGTCCGCAAGCATTTGGGATTTTTAATGAAGGAAGATTGGTGTTGCTTTATACTTTTGAAAGCGATATAGGAGACGGTTGGGAAAATCCAGAAGTACACAACGACCCTCAAGAAGTACGTTTAAAAGCATTGCGAATGGGTGCGAACATTATTAATTATGTTTTTAAGAATTAATGCCAACCCAACTCCAACATAACAACACAAATAATTCTGCTAAAACATTTCCAATAAAATTGCTATGCGATGGAGTTAAAAGCCCTTCAAATATTGGTGCCTTATTTAGGGTTTGTGATGCTTTAGGAGTTTCGGAAATTGTTTTTTATAAAGCAGATATTAATATTAAATCTTCTCGGCTTCAGAAAACTGCTAGAAGTACTCAAAAGAAAGTTGTATATACTATTTCAACAGCTATTATTTCAGAAATCAATAATTTCAAAAAAGAAGGATTTCAAATTATAGCGCTAGAAATTACAGATAAAAGTATTTCAGTAGAGAATATTTCAGTTTCAAAAGAACAAAAAACAGTATTGATAATTGGAAATGAGCAAAATGGGATTTCAGAAGAGATTTTGAACCTAGCCGATCAAGTAATTTCAATACCAATGTTTGGCGAAAATAGCTCTATGAATGTGGTGCAAGCAACTTCGATTGCTCTTTATACTATCATAAATAAATTATACCTTTACTAAATGGATTCAAAAATTATTTCAAACGGAATTTTACGTGCAGTTGCAAGTATAGTAGGAGTTTTATTCCTATTATTATTTCTTTATCAAATACAATCTGTAATCGTTTACGTAGTAGTTGCAGCAATTATTTCATTAATTGGTTTGCCTATTGTAGATTTTTTAAAAAACCGATTAAAGTTTAAAAACACCCTTGCAGTAGTGGTAACTATAGTATTATTAATGGGATTACTTTTTAGTTTAATTAGCTTATTCATACCTCTTGTTGTAGAACAAGGACATAATTTATCGCTATTAAATATTGAAGAGTTACAACAAACTATTGAAAATTTAAATCATAAAGTAGTTTCTTATTTTTCAAATAATAATTTAGATATTAATCCATCAATTTCTAAATCTAGTTTTTTATCTAAATTTGATTATTCAATAATTCCTGATTTTTTGAATTCGGTTTTTAGTGGTCTCGGAACCTTTAGTATTGCTTTATTTTCGGTCATATTTATATCGTTTTTCTTACTGAAAGACAGCAAGTTGCTAGAACAAGTTGTGCTAAGTGTAGTGCCAGATCGTAAAGAAGAAGGCTCCAAACGATCAATGAATAAAATTAAAGATTTATTATCCAGATACTTTGTCGGCCTTATATTCCAAATATTAATATTGTTTATTATTTATACGATTGTTTTATTGATTTTTGGTGTTGATAACGCCATTGTAATTGCTTTTTTATGTGCATTACTTAATCTAATACCTTACGTTGGTCCATTAATTGGTGGAGTTTTAATGGTGTTTTTAACTATGACAAGCTTTATAGGAAGTGATTTTCAAACCGTAATTCTACCGAAAACAATATTTGTATTAATCGGTTTTTTAATGGGCCAGTTGGTAGATAATTTCTTTAGTCAACCCGTTATTTTTTCTAAAAGTGTGAAATCGCATCCTCTTGAAATTTTCTTAGTTATCTCAATGGTAGGAGTTCTTTTTGGCGTGGTTGGATTAATTGTTGCTGTGCCAGCATACACATCGATAAAAGTAATTTTAAAAGAGTTTTTATCTGAAAATAAAATAGTACAAAGCCTTACAAAAAATCTTTAGTATCAGTTTAAATAAAGATATATTAACTTCGGAAATACAGGAGTTTATCATCAATTACAATGGAGATATTTCAAAACTTGCTTTTGCAGGAAGTCCGTTTGATGAAGTTAGAGTTCAAGAACTTATTCAGCAGATTGAAAGTCGTAAAAAAATTGAAAAAAAACTTCCTACTTGGTTTCTGACTAAAAATATTTTCTATCCACCAAAACTTAACTTATAGCAAACCTCCTCTGAAAAAACTGCCAAATACAAAGCATCTATAATTAACGGAAAAACCATTGCAGATGTAACTGGAGGATTTGGAATTGACAGCTATTACTTTTCAGAAATATTTAAAGAAGTATACCATTTTGAAATCAATAAGTCTCTTTCTGAAATAGCCTCTTATAATTTTTCAGTTTTACAAAGAAAAAACATTCAATGCATTTCAGAAGATGGATTACAGCAAATTCAAAATAAACAATACGACGTTATTTATATAGATCCTTCAAGGCGAAATGAACGTAAGGGTAAAGTGTTTTTACTAAATGATTGTTTGCCAAATGTTCCAGAAACCCTCAATTTAATTTTAAATAACTGCAAGCATCTACTTCTTAAAACCTCGCCAATGCTGGATATTACAGTTGGTTTAAATGAACTGCAGTATGTTTCGGAAATACATATAGTCGCTATAAACAACGAAGTAAAAGAGTTGCTATGGCTAATTAACAAAGGGTTTAGTAAAGCTCCCAAAATTAAAACTATAAACTTTAATAAAACATTAAATGAAAAATTCGACTTTGTTTGGGGAGACGAATCGCAATCAAATTTCTCTAGTCCTTTAAAATTTCTATACGAGCCCAATGCTGCCGTACTGAAAAGTGGCGCATTTCATCTTATTTCTGAAAGGTATAGTGTTCAAAAACTTCATAAAAACACTCATCTGTTTACTAGTGATAAAACAGTAAATTTTCCAGGACGAAAATTTATTATAAACGCAACTATTCCCTATTCAAAAAAAGAAATCAAAAAATCTTTACAAATTAATAAAGCAAATATCACTACTCGAAACTTTCCCGAAAGTGTTTCGGAAATTAGAAGAAAGTTTAAAATTAGCGATGGCGGTGATGATTATTTGTTTTTTACTACTTCAGAAAATGATCAGAAAATTATTTTAGCCTGTTCAAAAGTCTGAAAACAAACTCACTAAAAATTTATTAAAAAAAGCATCATTTTTGTTTGGCATATACGAATTGTTAAAGTAAATTTGCACTCGCAATTTATAACAACCAATTGTTTTTAAATTGGAGAGATGCCTGAGTGGCCGAAAGGACTTGTTTGCTAAATAAGCGTACCTCAAAAGGGTACCCAGGGTTCGAATCCCTGTCTCTCCGCATCATTGAAATAGGAAGTAAAATTCCAGATAACTTACTCGGGGTGTAGCGTAGCCCGGTTATCGCGCCACGTTTGGGACGTGGAGGCCGCAGGTTCGAATCCTGCCACCCCGACAAAAAAGCCTAACTTTTAATTAAGTTAGGCTTTTTTATTTTTACACTATTTGGTTTTTCAAAAAGGAGACTTCTCCTCTAGCCAATCTGCTTGTTTCTCTAAAAACTTTGGGGCACCAAAACGGTACCCAATAAATAATTGAAAATGTGTTCTAACGGTATCGTAATTAACAATTGTGGTTTCTTTTCGGGTTGTGGTAAGTAATCTAAAAAAACACCACCAAACCACCTGTTTGAATTATACCCCAAACCTAAATGACCATCAAAATTGAAGGTATAATTAGTATCGTTATCCGTTATTTTATCCCCATCTATATTTACAATAATTTTATTGAAATCAACACCAGCTCCTGGCGAACCACCAATACTAGCGTACAACTTCTTATTTATTACAAACGTATGTAAATACCCCGCACTTAATATAAAATTCCAAGTATTAAGTTTCTGATTAGTTGCTCCATTTTTTAAATGATTATAGCTATGAGTAAAGCTTGGCATAAAAGTTCCTGCGCTTTTTTTTTGTATTTCGGTTTGAGTTGTAATCGCTTTAATAGAATAATTTGGGTTAAAACGATATCTTGTGATTCCTTTAAAATTATAAACTTTTAGTTGATCTAAAATTAGAAAATCAGCAGGATACTCATCTGGAACAGGAAAATCTGGTGAGTAATATCCTTTGGTTTGAGAATAAGATAAAGTCTGTATCCATTTTTTGATATAAAAATCGGTTTCAAATTTAAACACTTTAGTATTTCCTTTATTTTCATTATCAAAATTGGTAAATAAATGTGGTGAGAAGCCTAATTTAAACGAGATAAATCGGTAATGTACCGATACTTCAGTACGATAATCAATATTTGGTTTTATTTTAAAACCAATCCCGTTTTCTTCAGCAGTAAAAATTTCTATGTCGTTATCTACATCAATTTTAACACTTAATTTATCATTCATAACTTCTATATAATTATTACCTGGTATAGAATCACTCTTTTGAGAAGTAGACACTAGTGGTATGAATACAATAATTACAAGTAGAAATTTCTTCATAATTTTATTTAAGATTTAATATAAAAATACTATTAATTTCTGAATTAATTAATGGTTTAAATCTCTTTTCATATTTTTTCTTTACTTTAGATATCTAAATCTAAAACAAATGAAACTCTCTAAATATACTTTATTTATAGTCGTTATTCTTTTTACTAATTCTCTGCTTTTTTCTCAAAATAATAATATTGACAAGAATTTAAAATCAGATACAGGTATACAACATCCGCTATTATCAAGTAAATTTATTTTTTACGCAGGAGTTTACAGTTCAACAAAAGGTATAAGAATTGGTGTTAATGGTTCTACAGAAAATGAAATTATTGATTTTAGTGAAAAGACAGATTTTAATGATAATGAAATTACATTATTTTTAAATTTTAATTGGCGGTTTGCAAGAATGTGGACATTGTCTTCTGAATATTTTAGAGTCAAAAACGGTATTAGCAGAAGTATTGATGAAAATTTTGAGTGGGGAGATCAAATATTTAATGCAGGAGCGGGTGTAAAATTAGGGTTGAATCTAAGTATGTACCGTGTGATGGTGGGAAGAACCATCACAAAAGGTCAGAAATACGAATTTGGTGTTGGATTAGGAGCACATACATTAGATATAAAAACCTATATAGAAGGAGAAGCATACATAAATAACGAAGATACTGGAGAAGGCGCTGATGTGAGTTTTGAAAGAAGTTCTGTTAATATAGTTGCTCCCTTACCAAATATTGGCACTTGGTTCTTTTACGCACCTCATAATAAATGGTTATTAGCAGCTAGAGTAGATTGGTTTGCATTATCTGTAGGTGAATATTCTGGAAATATGTGGAACCTTGGAGCTGGTGTAAATTATCAATTTCATAAGAACATTGGTGTAGGTCTTAAATATAGATATTTTGATTTTTCAGCTAAAGTTGATAAAAGTAAATGGAACGGATCATTCTCAATGAATTTTCAAGGCCCTCTTTTAACAATAAATGCTAATTTTTAATTGTAAATATTATATTGTTATTTAATATAATTTGTATATTCGCACCCGCAAAAAGAATCGTTTTTTGCATTGAGGGCTCGTAGCTCAGCTGGATAGAGCACCTCCCTTCTAAGGAGGCGGTCACAGGTTCGAATCCTGTCGGGCTCACTCAAAAAGATTGTCTTAATTGGCAATCTTTTTTTGTATATAATTATTAAGTAACAACTTTTCCCACTGCTTTAGAACTATCGAACTCAAATTATTATTTTAATGCTCGAGGGCTTTTTAAACAATAGAAAATTTATATTTGTAATATATTACTAGAAATATTCTCAAATTTGAGAATATTAATAAATACATTATTCACAATTAAAATTATCATTTTTATTGGACTCAGCTTTGTTATTACATCATTACATAGCCAGGATTTAGAACCCAGATTATTATCTTCCATGCCAATAAATGGCAATATTTTAATAGCTTCTTACAGTTATTCAGGAGGAAATATATTAATAGACCCAAGTTTACCAATTGAAGATCTTGATGCAAATTTAAACAACCTTGTTGTGGCGTATGTTCGAAGTTTTAAATTCTTAAATAAACTGGCAAAAGCTGATATTGTAATCCCCTACTCTTTAGGAAAATACGAAGCTATTGTAGATAGTGTAAATACCAAAGTTAACCGAAATGGTTTTGCAGACCCAATGCTTCGGTTTTCTGTTTTACTTTTAGGAACAAAACCCTCAAAGCCACAAGATTATTTTACACAAGAATCCGGAAACTTTAAATTAGGGCTTAATTTTAGAGTGAAAATTCCAATTGGTTCTTATAATTCAGATTATTTATTAAATGTAGGAACTAATAGATGGTCTTTTCAGACTGGAGTTGGAGGTTCCTATACTTTAAAGAAAAAATTTATAGTTGAAGCGCATTTAAACTCTTGGTTATTTACTGAAACCTCCAATTTCTTTGACGAAAGCACCACACAACAAAAATCATTATTTGGTGTGCAAGTTCATTTTGCTTACGTATTTAAACCTGGGTTTTGGGCAGCAATTTCAACTGGAAAAACATTTGGAGGGAAATTAGAAATCAACGACGTTCTACAAGACATACCACAGAATAATAGCCGCTTTGGAGCAGCAGTTGCTTATAAAATAAGTAAGCATAGTGGATTAAAATTAGCTTTTACCAGTGGATTTTCTACAAGGGCTGGAGCCGATTTTAATACTTTAATTTTCAACTATAGTTATGTTTGGTTTGATAAACCGAAGCAGAAATAATAATACACTGTTTATTGTTCTTTAGAGCCTGTAATACTTTTACATCAATCTTGCCTTAATTTCATCTTAATAATTATATTTGTATGAATAGTCTTTAAAACTTAATGAGAATTCCCAGATATAAATATTTTATAATTACGATTGTTTCTAGTTACTTTTCAATAGCAAGTATAAATTGTTATGCACAAGATTTAGAACCTCGTTTTTTGTCATCGGTTCCTTTAAAAACGAATTACTCAGGTATTGTTTATGGCTATTCTTCGGGCGATATTTTATTAAACTCTCAACAAATTGAGGTATTAAATGCTAAATTAAATTCCATAGCTGTTTTTTACGGACATAGCTTCAAAATATTTAATAAACCTGCAAAATATGATGTTGTTTTGCCTTATGCTTTCGGAAAGCTTAATGCCTTAGTTTCTCAGGTAGATTCCACTGTTTATAAAAATGGCTTTATAGATCCAACTATTAGAGTTTCTGTTATTTTAATTGGAGATCAAGCTCTAAATTTAAAGGAGTTTGCACAAAGAGGTGTGAAAAAATTTAAATTAGGTACCGCATTTAAAGTTAAAGCTCCTTTAGGAAGGTACGACGATACAAAACTAATTAATCTGGGAGCGAATAGATGGGCATTCCAATTAAAAGTTGCTGCTTCGTATCAACCTGCAAAAAAAATAATTTTAGAGCTTCATGTTGACTCTTGGTTTTTTACAGAAAATTCATCGTTTTTTAATGTAAATATGCTAACCCAAAAACCTTTATTTACCACCCAATTACATATAGCATATTTATTTAATCCAAAATTTTGGATTTCTGGTTCTATTGGTCAAGTTGCTTATGGGGAAACTTCTATAAATGGTATTGAGCAAGACAACAATCAGGAAAATTCTAGGTATGGTTTTACAGCTTCCCATAAAATAGGCAAACTTGGATCTCTTAAGTTTGCATTAACAAATGGACTTTATACTGGTTCTGGCGCAAATTTTACCACTGCACTATTGGGTTATAGTTTTGTATGGTTTGGTAAAAATAAGGCCTCAAAACAACCAGCTAATAAAAATTAATTTTCATTTTACTTATTTACCATTTTTGAGGGAAGTATTCCAAATTGCTCTTTAAAATCTTTTGCAAATTGACCCATATGCCAAAATTGATATTTTCCAGCGATATTTGCAATGGATGGTTTTTTATCCTTTAACGCAAATAATTCATTCTTAACTTTATTAAGCCGTGAAGCTTTAATAAATTGACTTGGTGATACTTTGTATTTTTCTTTAAAGGCATATAAAAGAGAACGTTCACTCACATTTGTCAAAATACTTAATTCCTTTATTGAATATAAATTTTCTTGATCTTTATGAATAATTTCTATCGCTTCTTTTAACGCAATTTATTTTTTATGTTTACTCTTTACTGGCTTCTTTTTTGGTGCTTTTTCAATATAACCAAGTACTTTATAAATAAGAGTTTGTACTAATTTTTCATGTTTTTTTAGGTCATTTACGGTGAAGTTAATATCTATTATATATTCATTTAAAAACCAATCTGCTAATTCATGAAATTCAGATAAAAATTCTTTAGTTAAATGCAGCTCTTGTTCAGCATCAACAAAAATATTTTTACAATTATTATAATTTAAATCTGTGGTGATATTTTTTAATAATTCTTCTTCTATTGAAATCACATAAGCATCAAAATCGTTAAAAGTTATAGCGTCAAGATCGCATTGTTTATTAAAAATGAGCAATTCATTTCCTCCCGAGCCCTTATTATACCAAATAAATTTATCTTCATAGTTTATTGGGATTACAATAGATCTAAAGCCAATTGGTGTTTTTCCAGAATGAACCAACTTACCTTGTAATGAAACTCGACTCAATGCAAAAAGTGTGTCCGTAAACATATTTAAATCGGCTTTAAAATCACTTTTACTTAAAACATTATAATGTAATTGCCAATCTTCTACGGTAGCATTGTATATATCAAAATCAGTAAAAATTGCTTTTATTATTTGCATTAGCTATAAGTTTAAAAACTAAGTAATTGTAAATATATTCATTTTTGCGGATTATTGATGTTGTGTTTTCATTTATTAGATGAAATTTGAAAATTAAATTTTTTAAAGTGTAATTTAATTTCATCTTAATTTAATTGATTCTAAGAGATAAAATATAATTTTATGATATGAAAAAACTAAAAATATCCATAGCAATACTTTCATTAGTAACGCTATTTGCTAGTTGTACAGAAGGGGGGAAAAAATCTGAAGTAAAAAAAGAAACTCAATATGAAAAAATTGAAGTTGCAACTTATGAAAATACGACTGAAATTCCTGTAGGAATTACCACTCCAGATGTAGTAGAAACATCTATAGGAACCCTTAATTTTTTTGATGGTGTTCCAACAAAAGAAACCGCAGATCTTGCACACAACTTTATTGATAAAGCAAGAGGAGTTGATGTTTTCTTAAAAGGAATTCCTGGATTATCAATTCGTGGTTTGCGTCAAGGCCCAGCTGAGTTGGGAGTTAATGCCAATGGTAAGGTGGCAATTTTTGATAAATTAATGGATTCAAAAGCCTTGTTTCTAACCGCTAATACTTCAACATTATACATCTTACCTTATATCGATACCAAAGTTGATGGTCCTGTAGTTGTTGAAGTTCCACCAATGATGTTAGGAGCTTTTAACGATGCTTGGTTCCGTTATATTGGTGATGTTGGCTTGGCTGGTCCTGACCGTGGAAAAGGTGGGAAATATTTAATCTTGCCTCCTGGTTATGATGGAAAAATTCCTTCAGGATATAATGTAGTAAAAACTAAAACCTATGGTATTTGGTTATTTATGCGTGGAAATATTAGTAACGGAATTGACATTGCTGTAAAAAATGTAAAAGATCATTTAAAGGTATATCCTTTATCTGAAGTAAATAATCCTCGCAAAGCAGAATATGTAAGTATGTCATTTAAATATTTTAATACCGTTCATACCAACGATTTCACTTTCTATGAGCATTTAGCAGAATTGGTAAATTATGAATCAGAAGAAATGTTAGATCCAGAAACCAAAGGGTTATTTGCTTCTATCGGAATTAAAAAAGGACATGAATTTGCTCCAAACAAAAGAATGAAAGATATTTTAGTAGATGCTGTAGCGATTGCAAATGCAACTGCTCGTGCAAATAATTATTATCCTCGTGGCGATTTAAAAATGGTTTATTTTTATACAGACAAGCCAACTGAATGGGTAATGGCATATCCTGGTAAAAACGTATTTTATACCTACGATGGTGCTTTAGATACCGATGCTCGTGCATTTTTCCACTATACCTATACTGCGGTAACTCCAGCAATGGCAACACCAAGAGTTGGAAAAGGATCTGATTATGCCATCGCATTTAAAGATACTAATCACGAAGCTTTTGACGGTTCAAAAACCTATAAAATTCATATTCCTGCAGATGTACCTGCTGCAGATTTCTGGGCATTAACTATGTACGATACACAAACTCGTTCGCAGTTACAAACAGATCAACCCTTCCCAACTTTAGGAAGTCAAGATGAAGGATTCACTCAAAATGAAGATGGCTCTTACGATGTATATTTTGCTCCTGAAAAACCAGAAGGTAAAAACTGGTTGCAAACAATTCCTGGAAAAAGTTGGTTCGTTATTTTAAGAATGTACGGTACTTTAGAGCCTTGGATTAATAAAATTTGGAGACCAAGTGAAATTGAATTGGTAAAGTAAATCATTGCGATAAGGAACGAAAAAGCAATCTTTTAAAATAAATCGAATTTATTAAAAATGAGTAAAAAGAAAATTAGGTTTAGTAAATTGCTGTTCGAATTTATTTCAGTTTCCTTTGCTGTATTATTAGCATTATTTGTTAATCAATGGCGAGAAGATAGGAATAACAACAGGTTAGCAGAACAAGCCATATTTAATATTAAAGAAGAGTTTACTGAAAACACGGAATTAATGTCAGAATTAATACCCAATCATAAATTATTGCTTTCACAATTAAACGAGTTTTCAGAAATTGAAGGAAATGAAACTTCCATTAAAAAAAGCATCGAAACCCTAGATATTTCTTTAATAAATTCCTCTGCTTGGGAAATGGCTAAAGTAACCAATGTTGTTTTCTATATAAATTTTGACGATGTAAATAATCTGGCTAAAGTGTATAATCTTCAGTCTTATTACGAATCTATTGTAAAGCAATACATTTTATCAAACTCCATAAAATATCAAAAAAGTGAAGCTATCAATCAATTAGAAAATACCAAACAATTTCTAAGTTATATCATTCCTTTAGAAGAAGATTTGCAACAGTATTACGATTTAATGCTTACAGAAATATTAATAACTAAAAACAAATAATAATGAAAATAGTAAATCATATATTAGCTACAGCCCTACTTGTATCTGTTTTTGCTTGTAATGAAGCACCAAAAAATGAGGAAGCCAAATCTACTCCAGAAAAAAAAGTAGAAATCCCTAAAATGAAAATGACTACCGATATGCCTGAAGGTATATTAACACCAGATTATATCAACTCTCGTATTGGGGAATTAAACTCTTTTGATGGTGTGCCAGACGAAAAAACGACCGAAGTAATCTATGATAATTTAGATTATATGCGAGGTGTTCAGGCTTTTTTAGGAGGTATTCAAATTGCATCGATGGACGCCATGCGAAAAGGGATTCTTGAATTTGGTCCTGCTAATAAAACGGCGCTGTTGTTTGAAACTTTAATGGATTCGAAAGCACTTTGGTTAACGCCAAATACCACCAGTGTTTATATGACGATGTGGTTGCAATTAGAGGATGAACCGTATGTATTAGAAACTCCGGCAGATGTTTTGGGTATTATTGATAATCACTGGTTTCAGTATGTAGGTGATTTTGGAAGATTAGGTCCAGACAAAAATAAAGGTGGAAAATTCTTAATTGTTCCTCCAGGATATGAAGGAGAAATTCCAGAAGGATACATTGTATTTCATACCGAAACCTATGGAAACTGGGTGATTTGGAGAGGTTTTCAAAAAGACGGAAGCCCTAAACCAGCGATTGATTTAACCAAGAAAGTATTTAAAGCGTATCCATTATCTCAAAAAAATAATATTCCTGAAATGAATTTTATCAATGTTTCTGTAAAATTCAATAGTACAATCCATACCATGGACGGAACCATGTTTGAAGAGATAAACGAAGTGGTACAATCAGAGCCTGCTGCAGGTCAGAACCCAGAAATATTAGGAACTTTTGCTGCTATCGGTATCAAAAAAGGACAAGAGTTTAAACCAGATGCAAGGATGCAAAAGATTTTAGACGAAGCTGCTGAGGTAGGTTCTGTAACGGTACGTGCTTTAATGTCACGTCCTAGAGATATAGGATTCTATGTTTTTCCTGGTGTGAGTAAGGTATGGACCGTTCCTTTTGTAGGAGGAAGTCACGAATTTTTAGTAGATGGTGTTCGTTTAATTGATGCTCGTGCTGCTTTTCATTTCTACGCAACAGGAATTACACCTGCAATGTCTAAGAAATTTATTGGTGCAGGATCACAATATGCTGCAGCTTATTTAGGAAAAGACGGAAACTCCCTTGACGGTTCAAAAACCTATAAAGTGAATGTTCCAGCAAATGTACCTGCCAAAGATTTTTGGTCATTTACCTTATATGATAATCAAACAAGAGCGATGCTTCAAACGGATCAACAATTTCCAGGTGTCGATATGAATAAAAAAGGGTTGATTGTTAACGAAGACGGTTCTGTTGATGTTTATTTTGGACCAAAAGCACCAAAAGGACAAGAAAACAACTGGATACAAACCATTCCTGGTAGAGGTTGGAATATGCTTTTTAGATTATATGGTCCATTGGAACCTTGGTTTGAAAAAGTATGGATATTGGGTGACCCAGAGTTGGTGAAATAAAAAAATAAACTTTATAACACTGTTGTTTAATTCGGCAGTGTTATAAAAAAAAGTTTAAAGATGAAAAAATATTACTCCTACTGTCATTTACAACATTAATTTTTAGTAATGTATTAGCCCAAAGAGTCAGTGCATATCAAAGTGGTTCTTACCAACCTGGGATAATGAATGTTCGTGATTTAGCATCAATTACAAGCCCTGGGCTCATATTTATAGATTATAATTATTGGAACAACAGCAATGGTTATTACGATAAAAACGGAAATAAAGTTACAGGGATTCAAGTACAAGACAAACTTCTTAATCTTGATATTAATGTTTCTGGTTACATTAATGTCCCTGTACTATTTTATACTTCAAAATTTAAACTATTAGGTGGAAGATATTCAGTTTCAATTGCTCCTACATTAATTTCCTCAAACTATAAAGCAAACATTCATACAGATAATAACGAAGTATATACCAAAGGAAACACAAGTGGGTTTGGTGATATGGCTTTTTCGCCATTAAATCTATCTTGGACAAAAGATAAAATGGATTTTTCATTTATCTACACTGCCTACGCTCCTACTGGAAAATATGAAACGGGTGCAGACGACAATATTGGTAAAGGTTATTGGACACATCAATTACAAGTTCCTTTTTATTATTATTTAATGGAAAAAGCAACCGCTTTATTTGTAATGCCAACTTACGAAATGAACGGAGAAATTAAAGATTCAAGTGTTCGTCCTGGAAGTAGGTTTACTATTGAATACGGAATTAGTCAATACGTTAATTCATGGTTAGAATTTGAAGTAATAAACGGGCATAACTGGCAAATAGGAAACGATACGGGTGAAGGTATTTGGTGGAAAGACTCCCAATTATTTGATAAAGACCAAACCAGTACTGTTAGTTTTGGTGCAGGTGCTTGGCCAATTATAGAAAAATTAAATATAAGAGCAAAATATGCTTTAGATTATGGTACAAAACAACGTTTTAAAAGTAATTTTCTGTCTTTAAGTGTTATTTTTATTCCTAATATTTTAACTGGAAAAAGAAATACTGAAGCTGTTTCGGAATGATTTCAAAGGGTTTGGCTAGATTGGAAAATAGGAAAATTAATTTATAATTTCAAAGATTCTCTTTATCTAATTTTAATAATTTTAATGTTGAAATAGTTGCTGTAAATAGGAGCCCTTGGATGTACGATTTCTTTGTTCCAGTAATATTTGCAGGTTGGCGTATTAAAGGGCAGTTAATTAACAGAGCTACAGAGCAAAGCCTTAGCACAATAAATAAAAACAAGACCACCTTCTAGTGCAGATGGTGAAATATTAACTGAAATAATAGAATAGAAATTATTAAATTTGAAAAACTAAAATTATAAACATGAAAAGAATAGCACTGATTTTATTTGTTGCAACTGCTTTTGTTAGTTGTACACAAAAAGAAGACAACACCAAAGAAAATATTGCATTGATTGAAAAGTATATCCAATCTGTTGAAAATTTAGATTCAGAAGCAATGGATAACATTTTAGCAGATGATTATATAGGTTACGGTCCTTCGTTTAACCAATCTACTAATAAAGAAAATGCCATTGCTAATTGGAAAAGTGCTTCAGAAGATTTATACAAAAGTATTTCTTATGATAAAAACAGAAACATAGCAGTTAGCATCCCAGATGGTGAAAATAAAGGCGAATGGGTCACCAATTGGGCAGAAGCTACTATTGTTTATAAAAGCAATAATAAAGAAGTTACTTTTTGGGCAAATACGCTTTATAAAATTAAAGATGGTAAAATCACTAAAAGTTATACTATTTATAATGAAGCAGATATTTTGAACCAATTAAATTATACATTCATAAAAAAATAGACACAGATGAAAAAAATTATATTCACATTAGCAATTTTACTTACAGGGATTGGGAGTAGTTTTGCACAAAGCAACGGATTAGCAAAAAGCATAGGTGTTTATGTTTTTCCGAATGATGGACAAGATGCAGCCACTCAAAATAATGACGAATCTACTTGTTATAAATGGGCAATGGATCAAACAGGATATGATCCTATGAACCCTCCTACTGTCACTGCAAATAAAGTTGACACTTCACCAGATGGATCTGCAGTTGTAGGTTCTGCAAAAGGTGCCGCCGCTGGTGCCGCTTTAGGTTCTATTGGTGGTGAAATGGGAAAAGGTGCTGCCGCTGGAGCAATTATCGGTGGAATTAGAGGAAGAAGACAAAGTAAAGCTAGAGATGCAAATCAACAGCAAGCAAATAATGCCGCTGCTGCAAATAAAAGCGCAGCAATGGCAGCAGATTATAAAAAAGCTTTTAGTACTTGTTTACAAGCAAAAGGCTATACGGTTAACTAATATTTTAATATGAAAAAACATTTTTTAATTGCATTCTTTCTATTAATTACTGCTGGAGCACAATCTCAAGTATTAATTGCACTGTTATTAGGAGATAAACTAAATACAGGGAAAATTGAATTTGGATTGGACGGAGGAATGAACTTTTCAAGTATCTCAAACCTAGAAAATAGAGATTATATCAGAGCATTTAATTTAGGATTCTATTTTGATATTAAATTAAAAGATCATTTTCTACTAAATACGGGAGTTTTAGTGAAATCTACTTTAGGTTCTGAAGATTTATCTACCAATGATTTACTCTTATTAGGAGCAACAATTCATGAGCCTGCTGGTGGGAAATACAGTCAAAAATTAAATTCTTTTGTAGTTCCCATTATGGCCAAGTATGTATTCGATAACAACATGCACGTGGAAATAGGACCACAAGTTGGTTGGACCTATAATGGTTGGATTGAATATAACTATGATATTGATGGGATTTCTGGAAAGTTAAAAGAAAATAATAGAGATGACCTTAATTGGTTTGAAGCGGGTGTTTCAGCAGGCGTTGGTTACAGACTTTTAAAAGGTTTGGGATGGACTCTTGGAGTTCGTTATTATTATGGGCTTACCAACGTTTATAAAGGGAAATCAGGTGCCACTAACGATGCTTTGTATTTAAAAGTTAATATTCCGTTTGGTGTGAGTGATGAGAAAAAACAAGCAATTACTGAAATGAAAGTTCAGCTTAATACCAAAAAAGAAGAAAAAAAGGTGGCCCGTAAAGCTGCTAAAGAAAATAAAAACTAAATATTATGATTAAAAAAATCTCATTAGTATTAGTAATAAGTTTGTTCATGTTTTCCTTTAACAGTCAAGCACAATACGTTACAACTAAAGTTAAAAGTAAACATCAACAATATACCGATAGTTTACAGCAAGTTAAATACGATTATATTTTTCCATTACTGGGGCAAGGTGCTTATAGTAAAGGGTTCGACATACCTTATCCTGTTGGTGTTATGGGTAATTATATGTGGATGGATCAAGGAATTACCATTGATAATTTACAGTTGGGCTTAAAAACTGATGACTCAGACATTCCTTTAACAGCAGTTGATTTTATTGGCTTTGGAGATAACACCAATACTTCTTATACTGTAAATTTTAGACCCGATGTTTGGGTATTTCCATTTTTAAATGTTTACGGTATTTTTGGTTATGGAAATTCTCATACAGAAGTAAATATTAATCGTTTAGGAGAAAGTGAGTTTAATCTTCAATCTATTGTAGATCAAAGCATCTCAACCGTAGGAGTTGGTGTTATGGGTGCAGGTGGTATTGGACCTGTTTGGATTAGCGTTGATGCTAACTGGACCTGGAATAAACCAGAATTATTAGACGAAGCAACTAGAGTAAATGTATTAGGATTAAGAGTTGGCCATACTTTTGTTTTTAAAAACAAACCAGAAAGTAATATTGCAGTTTGGGCTGGTGCAATGAGAATTAAAATGAATTCTGAAACAAGAGGACAATTAACACTTGCGGAAGCAATTCCAGGCTTAGAAGGTAAATCTGAACAAATAGTTTCAGATTATAATGAATGGTATGATGGCTTAACACCAGTAAAAAAAGCAGCTGTAGATGCGACATCAATTCCTAGTATAATTGATAGAATCGATGCTGCAGATGGAAGTGCAATAATTCGTTACGGAATTGACAAACAAGTTAAAGAATTTTGGAATGGTATTTTTGGTGTGCAATACCAATACAACAAACATTGGATGTTACGTTCTGAAGCTGGGTTAATTGGTGATAGAAAATCTATTTTAATTTCTCTTAATTATCGCTTTTTATTATAAAACTACTTAAATGCTAAAAAGAATAGTACTATTTGTAATACTAATTCCTTTATTAACTTTTTCGCAAGAAGCTAGTACAGAAAACGATAGTATTCCTCCTACTACAGAAAATAGTTTTATTGAAAAACACCATCAACAACTTAATATTAATTTTGAAGTTAGCAATGAACGAACCAATTATTTTGTACCGTTTGAAGAAGGTCAAGCGAGTGTAAAATCAAATTTAAGCATTCGATATGCTTTTGTTTTTAGTTATAAGTTCTTATCCATTCGTTTGGGTTTTAGGCCTCCTGTTTCAGATGAAGAAAAACAAAATAAAGGAGATTCAAAATCATTTCGTTTACGGGTAAAATTATTGTTTGATAAATGGTCTCATCAATTTGAATATAACAGAAACGAAGGCTATTACATTGGGAATTCTAGTGATTTTAGTTTTAATACAGAAAATGAAAACTTTCATACTCAATTCCCAAATTTAGCAACCAATGAATTTCAAGGAATATCATTGTATAAATTTAATGACAACTTTTCACTTAGAGCGGTAGAATCTCAAACAGAAATTCAGATAAAAAGCGTTGGTACATTTATGCCAGGTTTTATATATAAATATTATAATATTAAAGGGACAGAGGAAGTTAAAATTGCACCGAGTGAAACCATTTATAGAGAAAATTACAATGAGGTATATGGTATTGATTTTACCGCAAATGCAGGTTACTATTATACCTTTGTTTTCCATAAATACTTGTTTGCACACGCTTATGTAAATCCTGGACTTGGAATAGATTTTTATAACAGTACTTCCTATACTCTAAACGGTAGTGATATAAATAATGGTAATGATTTGTTTTATGTATTAAATACTGGAGCTTCAATTGGGTATAATGGAAAGAAAATATTTGCAGGTGCCGCTTATGATTACACCTATGCAAGTGAAAAATTCCATAGCAAAGGGGTTCAAATTCAACCTAGTAAGGATCAGTTTCATGTGTATATAGGTTATCGTTTTAGAGCTCCAAAACAAGTAAGAAAACCTGTTGAAAAAATTGAAGAAATTGTACCAATCTTAAAAGAAGATGAAAATAAAAACTAACTAAATAAATTGGGGTATTCCATCAAGTTTAAAATTTCTGAATAGTTAGTATTTTCTTTTTTTAAATATACTTTTTTTGAAACAGAATGAGCTTTAAACTCCTTTTTTGTAACCCTACTTTTAATATTGATCTTATTCCATTTTCATTTAAATCTGTATTTAACCAGTTTTGAATTATAGAATCATCCAACACTAAAGGCATTTGTTTATTAAGATTATGAACTTCAGAAAAGAAATTGGTTGCTTCCATTGTAATTATTGAGCAACTGGAATTTATCGCATCTGTTTCATTAAAAATCAAAGCTAACATGAATAAATTCTGTCCATCTTTAAATTCAGCTGAAGGGATATAACAGTAATAAGGCAACTTGTTTCCAAAGGAAAAATGTGACTCAAAAAAAACCATCTGAGATTGCCTTTTGTTTTTTTTGCAATAAACTGTTTAATTTTTGCAGATGAAATATCAAAACACAAAAACAATAATTTTATTCAGGATACTCAATTCTGAGGTGATACATATTATTCAATTTCTTTTTAAGAATTTTCTTTATTTTTTGAATTTCCTTTAAAGTAATATTTGCATTTAAAAACTGTCCATTTGCCATCTGCCCATCTATAATTTTTTCAACAAAAGTATCTAATTTAGAGGATGTAGGTTCTTTTAAACTTTTACTTGCAGCCTCTACACTATCAGCCATCATTAAGATTGCTGTTTCTTTTGAAAAAGGAATGGGGCCAGGATACGAGAAATTTGCTTTATTAACTTCACCTAAATTTTCACTTTCTTTTGAATAAAAATAGTAGACCAAACTGGTACCGTGATGCGTTCGAATAAAATCTATAATACGATCAGGCAATTTATTTTTCTTAGCTATTTCAATTCCTTTAATTACGTGATCTATAATAATTTGTGCACTTTCTTTGGGTTCTAACTCATCGTGTGAGTTGATTGACGATACTTGATTTTCAGTAAAATAAGTAGGATTTGTCATTTTACCAATATCATGATACAAGGCTCCTACCCTTACCAACATTGCATTTGCACCTATTTCATTTGCTGCCGCTTCAGCTAAATTAGCTACATTTAAGGAATGATGAAAGGTACCCGGTGCTTTGTTAGATAGCTCTTTTAGTAATTTAGAATTGGTGTCACTCAATTCCAACAAAGTAACGTCAGAAACCAATCCAAAAGCTTTTTCATAGATATAAATAAGCGGAAATGAAAATAAAGTTAACATACCACACAATACAAAATATCCGAAATTTTTAATTTCAATAAATTCAATATTTCCTTCCTGAATAATGTAAAAAGCGAAGTATCCTAATATATAAACAAAGGTAATTTGACCTACTTATATAAATAAGTTAGCTCTTTTGTAAAGCTCTGAAACTGTTAATATTGTTACCATTCCAGCAATGGTTTGTAAAAATAAAAACTGAAAACTATCAGGCACAATAAAACCTAATAATAAGATAGTTAGCACGTGAACAAACAATCCCAATCTAGCATCAAAAAAGGTTTTTAAAACCAATGGCAAAATACATAATGGTGTAATGTAAACCATTTTTACATCATACTTTACCACAATGGTAGTAAGAAATACCATTAATATAATATTAAAAAATATAAACGAAACCTTAGTATTGTTTTCATAGATTTCCTTTCTGTAGTTTTTCATAAATAAAAACAACATGAAAAACACCAACATTACCAATAACGAATAACCTAAAAGCAACCAATAATAGTTTGATTTGCTCCAAACTTGAGATTGAAATACCGCTTTAAAAGAATTTAGTTTTTGAAACTTCTCGCCTTCAACTACCTCACCTTTCGCTATTATCCTACTTCCTTTTTCAATAATTCCAATATTGGGATTTATAGCCTCAATTTCTGAATTAATAGTAGTTTCGGTTAAATCATTATTAAATAATACATTTGGACTAATTACTTTTGATAGTAGTTCATTTAAAAATAATTCAGATTCACTCACCGAGTTTTTATCGACAAACTCTTTAATTATAATTTCGATATTTTCAATATAATACAATTGGCTGAATGAGATCTTTTGTACTTCACTTCCGTTTTTTAGATAAATTAATTTATCCGAAGCATACGGATAATTCTCTTTTAAAACCCCAGAAGAATAAAGTTTGTCAATTATTAATAATCCAACTTTCTTAACTTTAGGTTTTTTAGCTTTAATAAAATCCGCCGTAAATGATTCTTCAAACAAATTGATATATAAATTTCTTGTTTCAGAAACTTTAGAAGTATCAACTTCAAAATAAGGGATTGACTTATTTCTTATTTCATTTATCTCAATATCTAAGTCTTCCTGTGTTTTTTTAATAGCAAAACTAAAGGGAGCATATAGGTTTTCGTACTGCCAATGCTTTCCTTTTTGGAAACTATATTTAAACTGTCCCCCTTTTGGTAACAGATATATTACTAATAACGTGGCAAATACAAAAAGTAAAGCCTTGTAGATAAAAGATTGATTTTTAGAAAAAAAAGAAAAAATACTTTTCATTAAATATTTAGTGCGAAAATTAAAGGTATAAATATCGTTTGTTTATTTTCAATTACATAATATTCGGGATACTTTTTAATATTAAATCCGTAAATTTGTAATCCTATTTTTAATTAAAAAATTGTACAATAAAATGAATAAAAAAGTTGTAATAGTTGCTGCAGTAAGAACTCCCATCGGAAGTTTTATGGGAAGTTTATCATCATTAACCGCTACTAAATTAGGATCGGTTGCTATAAAGGGTGCTTTGGATAAAATTAATTTAGATCCTTCTTTAGTACAAGAGGTTTTTATGGGTAATGTAGTACAAGCTGGCGTTGGTCAAGCTCCTGCAAGACAAGCTGCTTTGGGTGCTGGAATACCAAATACCGTTCCTTGTACAACAGTTAATAAAGTTTGTGCTTCTGGTATGAAAGCGGTGATGAACGCTGCTCAAACCATTGCTTTGGGTGATGCAGATGTTGTAATTGCTGGTGGTATGGAAAGTATGAGTAACATACCGCATTATACACATCTACGTAATGCTCATAAGTTTGGACCAAAAACAATGGAAGACGGTATGCAAAAAGACGGTCTTGTAGATGCTTACGATAATAACGCAATGGGAGTTTGTGCAGACTTATGTGCTTCGGAATATAATTTCTCAAGAGAAGATCAAGACAAATTTGCAGTACAATCTTACAACCGTTCTGCTCAAGCGTGGAAAGATGGAAAATATAATGACGAAGTAATTCCTGTTGAAATCCCACAACGAAGAGGTGAGCCTGTTATATTTTCTGAAGATGAAGAATACAAAAACGTTAGAATGGAAAAAATTCCTGCTTTGCGACCTGCCTTTACTAAAGACGGTACTGCAACAGCAGCAAATTCTTCTACTATAAATGATGGTGCAGGTGCAATGATTTTAATGAGTGAAGAAAAAGCAAACGAACTAGGTCTTACTCCTTTGGCAACTATCAAAAGTTATGCAGATGCAGCTCACGAACCTGAATGGTTTACAACTGCACCAGCAAAAGCTTTACCTAAAGCATTGGCAAAAGCAAACATTAATCTTAATGATGTTGAATACTTTGAGTTTAATGAAGCTTTTTCTGTAGTAGGTTTGGCAAATATGAAAATTTTAGGCTTAAACGATAGAAATGTTAATGTAAATGGTGGTGCTGTATCATTAGGACATCCTCTAGGATGTAGTGGAGTTCGGATTTTAATTACTTTAATCAATGTCCTTAAACAAAACAATGCTAAAATTGGTGCTGCTGCTATTTGTAATGGTGGTGGTGGTGCATCAGCCATGGTAATTGAAAGAAATTAATACAAACTTTCTCTAGAAATTCTTTTTAAATGAACTACGGCCTTTGTAATTTGAGTATTGTCCCTTTGCGTTCTGAAGCATCAGACCGAAGCGAAATGATATCTCAAGTACTTTATGGTGAATTATTTGAAATTATTGAATTTACAAAAAAATGGAGCTTAATTCGTTTAAGTTATGATACTTATGAAGGCTGGATAGACAACAAACAGTTTGTTTCTATTTCTGAAACTGATTACAACACCTTAAATAATCAAACAAAACAGTATTCTTCAAATCTTGTAGATATTGTGACTACCAATTCAAACGAGCTTTTACCTATTTCTTTAGGTAGTAATACAAATGTTTCAGATTTTTTAAAGCATTCTTTTGAAGGCGAAATATTAACAGGAGTTTTAACTAAATCCAGTTTAATTGAAACCGCAGAACTTTATCTAAACAGTCCATATCTATGGGGCGGAAAAACACCCTTCGGAATAGATTGCAGTGGTTTTACACAAATGGTTTATAAAATGAATGGGTATCAGTTATTAAGAGATGCTAGCCAACAAGCTACTCAAGGTGAGGTTCTAAGTTTTATTGAAGAAAGTGAACCAGGAGATTTGGCCTTTTTTGATAATGAGGAAGGTGCTATTACTCACGTAGGTATTATAATGAAAAATAATCGTATTATTCATGCTCATGGAAAAGTTCGAATAGATCACTTAGATCATTCTGGAATTTTTAATACTGAAAAAAATATCCACACTCATAAGCTAAGAGTTATAAAACGAATTGTATAAAAAAACTTCCAAAGTCAAATTGATTTTGGAAGTTTTTTTATAATAACAATTTATTGCTAACCTTCTATTTCAGATAAACGAGTTCTCATCTCCTTAGCTTTATCATCCATACCTAATAAATCATACATACTTTTTAAGGTTCTGATGATATCTGCATCGTCTTTACGAACATTTAATGCTTTTTCTAGATATGGCAACGCTTCATTATACAAACCATTTTTAACTTCTTTTAATTCGTCATAGCGTTTGTAATCCGCATTTGAAGTTCCTAATCCATTCATTTCTTCAATGATCGCAGCCTCACCTGCAAGAATGATTTGTGATCTATTAATTAATGCTTCAACATAGTCTGGTTTTAACTCAATTGCTTTATCATAATATTTTGAAGCTTCTTCAACTTCTCCATTTTTCTTACTTGCTACTCCCAAATTATAATATAATTGTGGATTTTTAGGATCTTTAGAAATCATTTCATTTACCACTTTCTTATAATTTACCATATCATTTGCTTTGTAATACATATTAGCTTCAGCATTTAGTAAATCAATATCGTCAGGGTTTTCTTTTCTAGCTTCTTTGATTAAAACTTTTGCTTTCTCGGTTTCTCCTTTAATATTATAAATGAACGTCAAACTTTTTAATATATCTGGCTTTTTAGATTTCGTTTTTTTCTCTGTTGGGATTACATAATCACCACTTTTTATAACTAAATCTCTTTCTTTTTTAGAGCCAAATTTTACCTCTTCCGTTGTTCCTTTTTTTATGGCATAATACTCGTCTTGAATCCCTGTATAACTAAGTTCTAACAATTCTGAATAATAATCAATAGCTCTATCATAATCTTTTCCATCTGTAGCAAATGATGCAGCATAATATAAAAAGATAGTGTCTTGCTTACTTAGAGTATATCCTTTATAAAGCTTTTTTGAACCATCGATATATTTTTTTGATTGCTGATCTAGTTTTACACTTTCAATTAATGCATTTTTTAAATCATTCAACCCAATTTCTATATCCTCTTTATATTTTCCTTTTTTATCAACAGCAAGTGCTTTATCAAAAGCTTCTCCTGCTTTCTCCATTTTTTCATAATCATTTCCAGCATCTCCTAGATATGATTTACCCAATACTAGATAATACTGTTGTTCTACAGAAGAATCTGCAGTAGCTATAGCACCTTCTAATGGTGTTAATATAGAAATTGCTTCAGGAAAATTATTTGCTTTTAAGAATTTAAGAGCAGATTTAATCTCTTTTTTTTGTCCAAAAGTTATAGCAGATATCATCATCAAGCCTACTATTAAAATTTGTTTTTTCATCGTAATATATTTTAAATTATTTAATTAGGTTTATTCTTCTTCGTTATTTACTTCAGATGTAGTTTCATCAGACTGATCTGTAGTTTCTTCATTTTCTGAAATAATTACATTTCCATCTTCGTCTAATTCTACTTCATCATCATCGTGCATTACTTTTGCAACAGCAGCAATGGCATCACCGTCTCTAACTTTTATAAGTCGAACACCTTGTGTTGCTCTTCCCATAACACGTAATTTAGAGACTTCTAATCGAATAGCAATACCCGATTTATTGATGATCATTAAATCATAGTGATCCGTTACCTTTTTAATGGCGACTACTTTCCATGTTTTTTCGGTAATACTAATGGTTTTTACACCTTTTCCTCCACGGTTGGTAATACGGTAATCATCTAAACTTTAACGTTTACCATAGCCATTTTCGGCTACAACTAAAACGTCTGTTTCAGAATCGTTAATAGTAATCATACCAATTACTTCATCGGTATCATTCCCTAAACGAATTCCTCTAACTCCCGAAGCATTACGTCCCATTGAGCGTGTTTTCTCTTCTTCAAAACGAATGGCTTTACCAGAACGAACTGCCAACATTACTTGGCTATCGCCAGTTGTTAATTTAGCTTCTAATAACTCATCACCTTCCTTAATAGTAATAGCGTTAATTCCGTTAGTACGAGGCCTAGAATATTGCTCTAAAGGTGTTTTCTTAACCTGACCTTTTTTGGTCGCCATTATTACATAATGACTATTAATATACTCTTCGTCTTTTAGATCTTGTGTACAAATAAATGCTTTCACTTTATCTTCTAGGCCTATATTTATTAGGTTTTGAATGGCTCTACCTTTTGAAGTTCTACTTCCTTCCGGAATTTCAAATACACGCATCCAGAAACATTTTCCGGTTTGTGTAAAGAACAACATATATTGGTGATTGGTTCCTACAAATAAATGTTCTAAGAAATCTTCATTTCTAGTGGAAGTTGCTTTTGCTCCAACTCCTCCTCTATTTTGTTTTTTATATTCTGAAAGAGAAGTACGTTTAATATAACCAGCGTGAGAAATAGTAATTACTACTTTTTCATCAGGAATTAAATCGGTAATACTTACATCACCTCCAGCATACTCAATTACTGAACGTCTTTCATCACCATATTTAGCTTTAATTTCTTCTAGTTCTTCCTTAATAATATTCATTCTAAGTTCTTCGCTATCTAGAATATCTCTATAGCCTTGAATAGTTTTCATCAACTCTTCATATTCAGAACGTAATTTATCTTGTTCTAAACCTGTAAGCTGACGCAAACGCATTTCAACAATAGCTTTTGCCTGAATTTCAGTAAGCTTAAATGCTTCTATTAATTTTGCTTTTGCTTCATCTGCATTTTTTGATGCACGAATTAATCGAATTACTTCGTCGATATTATCTGAAGCAATAATTAATCCCTCTAAAATATGCGCACGTTCTTCGGCTTTCTTTAACAGTATTTTGTTCGCCTTACCACAACTTCATGACGGTGTTCAACAAAATAATGAATCAATTCTTTCAGATTTAAAAGACGGGGTCTTCCATTTACCAAACAGATATTATTGACACTAAAACTCGACTGAAGCGCCGTGTATTTGTACAACATATTCAATACGATATTTGGGATAGCATCGCGTTTTAAAATATAAACGATACGCATTCCTTTTCTATCAGACTCATCACGAATATTTGAAATACCTTCAATTTTCTTATCGTTTACAAGATCGGCAGTTTTTTTAATCATATCTGCCTTATTCACTTGATAAGGAACTTCACTAACGATAATACATTCTCTTCCGTTTACTTCTTCAAAAGAAGTTTTTGCACGCATTACTATTTTCCCTCTTCCGGTATGAAAAGCATCTTTTACACCTTCATAACCATAAATAGTTCCACCCGTTGGAAAATCGGGAGCCTTTACGTGTTGCATTAAACCGTCAATATCAATATCATTGTCTTCAATATAAGCAATGGTACCTTCAATAACTTCGGTTAAATTATGAGGAGGCATATTGGTTGCCATACCAACGGCAATACCTGAGGCTCCGTTAATTAGCAATCCTGGAACACGCGTTGGAAGCACTGTAGGCTCTTTTAATGTATCATCAAAGTTTAATTGATGATCTACAGTATCTTTATCGATATCTGCCAACATGTCTTCCGAAATCTTCTGCATACGCGCTTCTGTATAACGCATGGCAGCCGGACTGTCACCATCAATTGATCCAAAGTTTCCTTGTCCATCAACCAACATATAACGCAAACTCCATTCTTGAGCCATACGCACCATTGCATCGTAAACAGAGGTATCACCGTGTGGATGATACTTACCTAAAACTTCCCCAACAATTCTTGCCGATTTTTTATGAGCGCCTGTAGCTCTAATTCCTAGTTCGTGCATTCCAAATAAAACTCTTCTGTGAACTGGTTTCATACCATCTCTTACATCTGGTAACGCACGTGACACAATAACTGACATTGAATAATCAATGTAAGCTGACTTCATTTCATCCTCAATGTTAATAGGGATTAATTTTTCGCCTTCAGCCATAAATATTTTCTTTATTTTAATTTATAATTCTAAAAAAGCAAGATACATTATTTGTATATTTCTGAGCATAAAAAACACTTTAAAAAATAACTATTTTATTAACAAAAAAAAGGGTTAAAACCGTTAATAACTATCGGTTTTATTGTTTTGATATTCGTAAGTTTTTTTGTCCTTTTACTACTATTCACAGTATAGGGTATA
>JAJRQR010000186.1 GCA_024280145.1 Bacteroidota bacterium | reverse complement strand
GCCAGCTTTTAGAGGTACAGCCAACCAAATAATGAAAACTGATGGTTTTGGAAATGTAAATTGGGTAAATACTAGTACTATAGATGATCACGATTGGTACGAAATAGGAACTACGAATGCACCAAATAATATTAATGATAATATTTTTACACAAGGAAATGTTGCTATAGGAACAACCACAACAGCCAATAAATTACAAGTAGATGGAGGAAGAGTAGAGTTTACCACAACAACAGATGCTTCTGGAACAGCAGGTACAGGTGTTTTAGAAATTGCAAATTCACTTAGAATTGACGGAAATGAAATTATTACTAATACAAATAATATACTTTACTTACAAAACGATAATGGAGGCGATCTTAGAGTAGATGCTAATACGCTTGTTGTAGATGCAAGTGCAAATAGAGTAGGTATTGGAACAACTGCTCCTAGTTATAATTTACAAGTAAGTGCTACTAATGCAACTATTGGTTTAAATTTTCTTGAAATAAGTGATATGGGGTCTAATAATTTAGGCTTAGATGGAGATATAGTTCCATATGGAACTAGTACTACGGGATATGATTTAGGAAATATTAATGCTAGTGAACATTGGGATCAAGTTGTAGGAGTTAGTTTTGTAACCTTCTCAGATAGAAGAACAAAAAAAGATATTAATAGTATTAATTATGGATTAAAAGAGGTTTTACAGTTAAATCCAGTAAGCTTTAGATATCTTCCAAAGATATCACCTAATAATAAAGAGCATTTAGGATTAATAGCTCAGGAAGTTGAAAAAATAATACCACAAGTTATTATTAATGAAGATGTAGATGTAGACCCAGATACAGGAAGAAAAATTATTATTAAAGGCGAGTTTAAAGCGATAAACTATTCTGAATTAATTCCTGTATTGGTCAAAGCAATACAAGAACAACAAAAAGAAATTGAGGAATTAAAAAGCCTGGTTCAACAACTTATTTCTAAGCAATAATTTAGCATAAAATTAAATAAATGTCACTCATATTCTCAAACCTACCCTTTACACATTCAACAGGTAACTTTAGACAATGTAAATAATTATTTCAAAAAATAGTTAGATATTGTGGTAGTATAATTTTCAAGTTGAACTGTTTTAACCTGAATATCACAAAATTTAATGAACCGTAATAATTATATATTATTTATAATCTGCCTTTTTGTAGTGCAGGTGGTTTCTTTGACTCACCTTTCAGCACAATCCAAAATAGATAATTTAGAACAGTTAATTACTCTTCAAAATGGAAAAGAAAAAATAAAAACACAATTAGATTTAACTAACGAGTATATATGGAGAAATTCAAAGACAGCAGACTCCCTATTAAAAGTAGTTAATAAAGAGTTAGCTGTTTATGAAAATACCGAAAACTATATTTTATATTACTATTATAAAAGTTTAGTTTTAATTATTTCTGAAAATTTTAAAGAAGCAAAAAAAGAAGTTGAAACAGCATTATTATATACCGAAAAGCATAAAGATTCCATAAAATTTAAGTCAAAATTATATTTGGTTTTAGGTTCTATTTCCGATAATGAATCTAATATAAAAGAAGCAATAGAATTCCAGTTAATTGCTCTTAGATATGCAGAATCTATAAATTATTATTCCCAAATAGCCACGATCTGTAATGGTTTAGGGAAATCTTATGAGTATTTATCTGATTATAAAACAGCAAAAAAATATTTATTCCGTGCCATAGAGATTAAGGAACAAAGAAATGAGTACGATGATCACTTAAGTAGAATTTATACTAATTTAAGCAACTGCTTGGATGCCGAAGGTAATTATAAAGAATCTTTGGCATATTTAGAAAAAGCAATTGTATTGAAAAAAAAATACCATAGTCTTTTAGATGTAAGTGTTGCCTACAATAATAAGGCGTACACACTTTTTTTAATGAGGGATTATCCAAATGCTGAAAGAGCAGTTGTAAACTCCATAAGGTATTCAGACTCTATTGCTTCTGAAGCAGATAAAATGTATGCATACACAACGTATGCCGAAATACTTTTTGCCGAAAACAAAGTAAATAAAGCAAAAGAGTATTTAAATAAATCGATTGTTTTGACCAAAAAAAATAACGATTTATATCTTGTAAAGTATAATTTAGATCTGCTTTATAACATCTATATAAAAGAGGGAGATTATAAAAAAGCAGTCGTCTATTTAGAAAAAAAAAACATTGTAATGGACTCCATTTATAATGTAAAAAACAGAACGGCAATAAAAAAGTTAGAGCTAGATTATGAAACCGAAAAGAAGAACAAAGAAATAGAGCTTTTAAATAAGGAAAAAGAAATCAATAATTTAAAACTTAAAAAAAGCAAACAACTTCAATTGGCTTTTTTAGTATTAGCAGTATTGGCAATTATAGTAATAATTTTACTATGGTCCAGACATAAAAACAAAATAAATACTGCCAAACTTTTTAAAGAATCTTTACAGCGCGATTTCGATAAAAAATTAGCAATCTTAGAGCTTCAAGCTTTAAGAGCACAAATGAATCCTCATTTTTTATTCAATAGCCTAAACTCAATCAATAGTTTTATCATTAAAAACGAACAAGAATTAGCTTCAGAATATCTATCAAAATTCAGCAAACTTATTCGATGTGTTCTTAACAATTCTAAATTACCAAAAGTAATGTTGTCTAACGAGTTGGAAGCATTGCAACTTTATATTGAAATGGAATCATTACGCTTCAGTAATAAATTTGAATACACAATTAATGTAGCTCCTGAAATAGATGAAGACTACACAGAAATCCCTCCTTTAATTATTCAGCCTTATGTAGAAAATAGTATTTGGCATGGTTTAATGAATAAAAAAGATGGAATTGGAAAATTAGTAATTGAAATTAAAAAAGAAAATAATTTATTAATTTGCACTATTGAAGACAACGGAATAGGAAGAAAAGCCGCCAAACATGTTAAAAGCAAAGGCGCCGAAAAAAGAAAATCCTATGGTATGGATATCACAGAAGAAAGATTAAGTTTTATAAATAATGATGCTGATAATCATTCAAATTTAATAATTGTAGATTTAAAAGATGAATCTGGAAAAGGAATTGGTACTCGCGTTCAGCTTAAAATAAAAACCCAATGTTAAAATGTATAATTATTGATGATGAGCAGCATTGTATAGACACATTACAATGGCAAATTGAAAAATACGTGCCCACTGCCCAATTACAGAAAACATTCACTTCTCCCGAAAAAGCACTCAAATACTTGGCTACAAATACCATAGATGTATTGTTTTTAGATATTGATATGCCAGAAATGAATGGTTTTGAAATGCTGAAAAACATAGAAAAAATTAATTTCGAAATCATTTTCACCACCGCTTACGACGAGTTTGCGGTAAAAGCTTTTAAGGCAAGTGCCATCGGTTATTTGTTGAAACCGGTAGATAAATCAGATTTAACTTTAGCAGTTCAAAAAGTAAGTGACAAAAAAAAATCAAACCATCTTCCAGCACAAATTGAAATATTATACAATGCCATCAACAACAAAAAAGAAGTAAAAGAACGTCTTGCAGTACCTACATTAGAGGGACTTCATTTTATAAAAATTAAAGATATTATTTATTGTATTTCAGATAGTAATTATACCCATATTCATTTAGAAAATGCCAAAAGTCTGTTAGTTTGTAAAACCCTTAAAGAAATTGAAGCCATGTTAAGTGATGGTAGCTTTATCCGAATTCATAAATCGCATTTAATCAATTATAAAAAAATAGAAAAGTTTATTCGCGGCGATGGAGGCTATGTAGTTATGGACGATAAAAAATCGTTAAGTGTAAGCCGAAATAGAAAAGAAGCATTACTAGCTATTTTTGAAAATTAAAATTACCTCAAACTAACTGAAAATTACCAATCACATAGAATATGGTTTCATAACTAACTACCACCTATTTAAAAGTGTATAAAATACTAGTTTTAAAAAAGATTTAAAATTAGTATTATGCGTTTTTCTATAAGTTGTATCGTTATTTTTTTTGTCCCTTTTTATGCCATCTCTCAAGTGGGTATTGGTACCACAACTCCCAATGCCCAGTTAGAGATTAAATCTACCAATCAAGCAACTCCTTCTAATACAGATGGAATCCTTATTCCAAAAGTAGATGAGTTTCCAGCAACAGCTCCCACAGCATCACAAGATGGTATGATGGTCTATGTTACCGGTACCGGAACACCAAGTAAAGGTTATTATTATTGGGATAATGCAACAACATCATGGGTAGTGTTTTCGAGTAGTGTTGAAAAAATTAATGATCTTAGTGACGGAAAATCAGACAATGACGGTACTCAAAACGGCTCTTCTATTTTTTTAGGAATAAATGCAGGTTTAAATGATGATGGCACAGATAATAATAACGTAGGTATTGGTTATGAAGCTTTAAAAACAAACAGAACAGGTACTCGTAATACTGCAACCGGATATCAATCACTTTATTTTAATACACCAAATGGGGCTAATACTGGTGCTAATAACACCGCAAACGGATACAGGTCACTTTATTCCAACACAACTGGGGTAAATAACGTAGCAACTGGATCTCGGTCACTTTATTCCAACACAACAGGTTGGCAAAACATCGCAACCGGAAGCTGGTCACTTTATTTCAATACAACAGGTTATAATAACACTGCAACCGGAGATAATTCGCTTAATAGAAATATGACTGGTTATCAAAACACTGCAACTGGGCAACGGTCACTTTATGCCAATTTAACAGGCGTTGGAAACACCGCAAACGGATTTTGGTCACTTTATTCCAATATAGAAGGTTCTCTTAACACTGCAAGCGGACAAGAGTCAGGATTTAGTAGCATAGGTGGTAGAAACATATTTTTAGGTTACAAATCAGGTTATTTTGAAACAGGAAGCGACAAACTCTATATAGAAAGCTCTAATGCAGATGCCAATAACGCCTTAATTTATGGTGAGTTTAATAACAATATTTTAAGAGTTAATGGCGAGTTACAATTAGGAAATACCGCAGCAACTCGATATGCAATGCCAACAGCAGACGGCACCACCAACCAAGTACTACAAACCGATGGGGCTGGAAGTTTAAGTTGGATAAATGGCTCAACATTAGGAGCTGAAAAAATAAATGACCTTAGTGACGGAAAATCTGATAACGATGGTTCTGAAGATGGCTCTTCTATTTTTTTAGGAATAAATGCAGGTTTAAATGATGATGGTACAGATAATCAAAATGTAGGTATTGGTTATGAAGCTTTACAGGCGAATACAACAGGTACTTATAACACCGCAAATGGAAATCGGTCTCTTTACACTAATATTTCAGGTTATTGGAACACCGCAATCGGAAATAGGTCTCTAAATTCCAACACAACAGGTTCTTATAACACCGCAAATGGTGCTTCTTCACTTGGTGCCAACACAACAGGTGATAGTAACATAGCATACGGACTTAATTCACTATATTCCAACACAACAGGTGATAGAAACGTAGGAATGGGAAATGGGTCAGGGTGGAGTAATAGTACAGGAAGTAGAAATATATTTTTAGGCGCTGAATCAGGTTATTTCGAAACAGGAAGCGACAAACTCTATATAGAAAGCTCTGATGCAGATGCCAATAACGCCTTAATTTATGGTGAGTTTGGAACAGATGCTACCACTACAGGTAATATTTTACGTGTTAATGGCCAACTTCAATTAGGAAACGCCGCAGCAACTCGTTATGCAATGCCATGAGTAGACGGTACCACCAACCAAGTACTACAAACCGATGGTTCTGGAAATTTAAGTTGGATAAACCCTTCAGCATTAGCCGACGGCGATTGGACAACCGTAGGAGCAAATATAGAAAGACAATCGGGTGATGTGTATATTGGCAATACAGCCGCAACCAATAACGATCTGTATATAAGCGGTGACATTTTTGATTGGGATGATACTACTTATTTAATCAATCCAAATTGGGTTAATAGACTTAATGAGATTAGTTTAGACAATGGGAGTGCAAGCGATCCGAAAATTCATTTTACTGAAACCAATTCTGGCTTTTACAGTCCAGGAGCAGATATCACCTCTTATACTGCTAATGGCTCAGAAGCAGTACGGTTTGAAGTTAATGGGATGGTAAAGATTTTATCAGTCATCGATGCGTCTGGTACGTCAGGCTCAGGTGTCTTAGAAATTGGTGGCAGTCTTCGGCTAGATGACAATGAAATAATTACTAATACCAATTTGACCTTACATATACAAGCTAATAATAATGGGGACTTGCGAGTAGATGATACAACACTTGTAGTAGATGCGAGTACAAATAGGATAGGTATCGGTACAACTAGCCCTTCATATCAATTACATCTTACTACAAATTCTGCTGCAAAACCAACCTCAAGTGCTTGGACAGTAACTTCAGATGAGCGATTAAAAAAGAATGTAAAACCATTTACAGATGGATTGGATTTAATTAAACAAATAGACCCTATTTGGTTTACCTATAACGGAAAAGCAGGAATGCCTAATGATACAGGAGTTGGAACACTGGCACAAGAGTTTCAAAAAATAGCTCCTTATATGGTAAAACCATGGCAATATACAGATGAGGAAAAAGGTGTTTCTGAAACTTATTTAGGAATTGATTATGGTCCCTTAAACTTTGTTGTTGTAAATGCCATCAAAGAACAACAAATAGAAATAGAAAGCCAACGTAAAGAAATTGAAGAACTTAAGAAATTAGTACAACAGTTAATAGATAAAAAGTAAGTTTTTTCAGTAGTGCCAAGTACACTTTGTGTGCTTAAAAGTAAAGCCGTCTATTGTGGGGAATAGCCGGCTTTCTTTTTGTTTAATAACTAATCTTTACGCACTAACAGTTTCTAATATCCCAACCTTAGTCATACATCTACGCATCATTCTAAAAGTACGTTCTATATCGTTGTCCAATCCTATAGAAAAACGAATTAATCCATCGGTAAGTCCCATTTCAGCTTGTTCATCTTCTGGTATTTCTGAAGAAGTTGAGGTGCCTGGAGCAGAGAATAAAGTTTTGTAGAAACCTAAACTAACCGCCAGGTAGCCTAAATTTTCACCTTGCATCATTTCCATCAAAGCATTTGCTTTATCTAAAGAGCCAACATCTAAGGTTAACAAACCTCCAAATCCATATTCTTCATTCATCATTGTCTTAAACAATTCGTGTGATGGGTGAGAAGCAAGTCCAGGATAAACCGTTTTAAGTCCTAAGTTTTCGAATTGTTCTGCTAAGTATTGCGCATTTTTACTATGTTGCTTGATACGAATATGAAGTGTTCGCATATTTTTCAATATAGAAGCGGCACGTAAACTATCCATCGATGGGCCTAATAACATAGCAGCACCATCAATCACACTTCTAAGTGAATTGATAAGTTCTTGTGAGCCACAAACAACACCACCCATAGTATCGTTAGTACCATTGATGAATTTTGTTAAACTGTGTAAAACAACGTCTGCACCTAATTCTATTGGAGAAATAATCATCGGCGAAAACGTATTATCTACCAATAATTGTAGCCCATGTCTTTTTGCAATTTCAGCTAAACCTTTAATATCTGCAACCTCTAATAAAGGATTACTAACGGCTTCACAATAAAGGATTTTTGTATTTTCATTAATGGCTGCTTCTACTTTTTCTAAATTGGTGATATCTACAAAACTAGTTTGAATATTGAATTTAGGGGTAAAGTTTTTTAAGAATGCATAAGTTCCTCCGTAAATAGTTCTACTAGAAACAACGTGGTCTCCGGCATTACAAAATTGTAAAATGGTAGCTGTAATTGCTCCCATTCCAGATCCTGCAACATTGGCAGTTTCTGTTCCTTCCATAGCAGCAAGTGCTTCTCCCAAATATAAATTACTTGGCGAAGTATGTCTTGAGTATAAATAACAACCTTCTGCTTGTCCTTCAAAAGTATCGAGCATTGTTTTTGCTGATAGAAAGGTATAAGTGGCAGAATCGGAAATAGAAGGGTTAACGCCTCCAAATTCTCCAAAATATTGTAAATCTTGTATCTTATTTGCGGGTCTAAATTTCATAATTAGGGATATTTATTATTATTCCTTACAAAACTACTGTTTTGTAGTTTATTAATCAATGATGTGGTTAATATTTAGATAATAAAACTATAAATATTGATTATTTCGATTAATTATTCTTAATTTGTTTGGAATTATAGTCTGAAACCGAAAATTTTTCAAAATGAACTTAGATACTACCGATAGAAACTTATTAAATTACCTTCAGGAAGATTGTAAGCAAACTAATAAAGAACTGTCTACAAAACTGAATCTTTCCGTTACTGCGGTTTATGAACGGATAAAAAAATTAGAACGGGCAGGGGTAGTAAAGCAATACGTAAGCTTACTGGACAAAGAGAAAGTGAATATGGGCTTTGTAGTGTTTTGTCAAATTAAATTGGTACAACATGCAAAAGAATATTTAACTAAATTTGAAAAAGAAGTCACTCAATTAGATGAGGTATTGGAATGTTTTCATGTTTCTGGAGACTATGATTATCTCTTAAAAGTAATAGTTAAAGATATGCCGCATTTTAGATCGTTTATGGTTACCAAGCTTACTACCTTAAGACATATTGGGAGTACCCATACTTCCTTTACCATTAGTGAAGTGAAAAACACGACCGCAATTTCTTTATAATGAAAAGTAAAAAATATCTAGCTTTCGAATTGTTTGTGCTCTTTGTACTAATTCCATTGAGTTTATCAATGACAATTCCAATTTGGTTAAAAGTTTCCTTTTTGATTTTGGGAATTATTTATTCGATTTTTATAATGTTTAGGGTTGAAAAAGGATCTTTTAAAATTCAGAGAAATTTACAATGGAAACCTTTCTGGAAACGTACACTCATTTTATTTATAGGTATAAGCATAGTAACAACTTTATATGTTTATTTTATGGATGCCAATAAACTTTTTTGCGTACCATTAAACAAACCAAAACTATGGATCATCATTTTGTTGGTCTATACTTTTTTATCGGTTTGGCCTCAAGAAATAATGTATCGTGCTTTTTTCTTTACTCGCTACGAACGACTTTTTAAAAATAAGAAACTACTCGTTTTTGTAAATGCAATTATCTTTTCGATGGCACATTTGTTCTTTAGAAACACTTTGGTTATTGTATTGACATTTATTGGAGGATTGCTCTTTGGAATGACCTATTTAAAAACAAGATCAACACTTTTAGTAAGCATCGAACATGCCATTTACGGCAATTGGCTTTTTACCGTAGGAATGGGACAAATGCTTGCTTTTCCTGGTATGGAGAGTTGTTAAATAGAAAATGTTTAAACTATTAAACATTTTCTATTTATTAATGTTTCTTAATTAATCATAAGCCTTATCATGCACATTTGCAACTGCTCTACCACTTGGGTCATTAAGGTTTTTAAAGCTTTCATCCCATTCCAATGCAATTTTTGAACTACAGGCAACAGATGCTTCTTGTGGAACCGACCAAGCTGCCGTATCACTCGGAAAATGTTCTGCAAAAATAGAACGGTAATAAAATTCTTCCTTGTTTGTTGGTGGCTGAATTGGAAATTTGTAATGTGCATTTGCCAATTGCTCATCACTAACTTCTTTATCAACCATTTCTTTTAAAGTATCAATCCAGCTGTAACCCACGCCATCACTAAATTGCTCTTTTTGTCTCCAAGCCACAGATTCTGGGAGCATATCTTCAAATGCTTTACGAAGCACCCATTTTTCCATTCGTTCACCGTTAATCATTTTATCTTGTGGATTAATGCTCATGGCAACATCTATAAATTCCTTGTCTAAAAACGGTACACGACCTTCAATCCCCCAAGCAGCCAACGATTTGTTAGCACGAAGGCAATCGTACATATGAAGTTTTTCCAATTTCCGAACCGTTTCTTGATGAAATTCTTTAGCAGAAGGTGCTTTATGAAAATACAAATAGCCTCCAAAAATCTCATCGGCTCCTTCGCCAGAAAGCACCATTTTAATTCCCATTGCTTTAATAGCTCTTGCCATTAAATACATAGGAGTAGAAGCTCTGATGGTAGTTATGTCATAGGTTTCTAAATGATAAATTACATCTCGTAAAGCATCAATTCCTTCTTGGATGGTAAATTTTATTTCGTGATGAACCGTATCTAAATGATCCGCAACTAATCTTGCTGCGGCTAAATCTGGGGAACCTTTTAATCCAACAGCAAAGGAGTGGAGTTGTGGCCACCAAGCTTTATCTTTGTCATTACTTTCAATTCGTTTTTCTGCATATTTTTTTGCGATTGCTGAAGTAATGGAAGAATCCAACCCGCCAGAGAGTAATACACCATAAGGAACATCGCTCATTAATTGTCTGTGTACAGCCGATTCCAATGCTTCTTTGATTTTTTTAATGTCAGTTGCATTGTCTTTTACAGCATCATAATCTTTCCAATCTCTATTATACCAACGTTTTAATTCTCCATCGGAACTGTGTAAATAATGCCCAGGAGGGAAGAGTTCAATTTTAGTACAAACGCCTTCTAAAGCTTTTAATTCGGAAGCCACATAAAAAGTTCCGTTTTCATCCCAGCCCATATATAATGGAATGATACCCATATGATCTCGAGCAATTAAATATTCATCTTTTTGAACATCGTATAAAGCAAAACCGAAAATACCATTAAGCTCATCTAAAAATGAAGAGCCCTTTTTTTGATATAAAGCAAGAATAACTTCACAATCAGATTGGGTTTGAAAGTTATAATTTCCTTTAAATTGTTTTCTCAAATCTAAATGATTATAAATCTCACCATTAGCTGCAAGTACAAAGTTTTTATATTCTGAGAATAAAGGTTGTTTTCCCGAAGTTGGATCTACAATAGCGAGCCGTTCGTGAGACATTATTGCCTTTTTATTATCAAAAATACCGCTCCAATCAGGTCCACGGTGTCTTATGGTTTTTGACATTTCTAATAATTGAGGTCTTAATTTTTCTGAAGGTTGCTTTAGGTTAAAAGCACATACAATTCCGCACATAATTTCTTTTTATTCCTGAGTAGACAGGAATCTCATTTTTAATAGTTAGTATTATTCTTGCTCCATCAAGATTTTGATATTTTTCATTATTTAGTTAAATCCATGCCTTCGTAAGGAATAGGTAAAAAAAATGCCTGTCAAGAAAAACTTGACAGGCACATATAGTTTTCTAGACAAGTTTTTGCTAAGGCATGTAATTATTATTTAAATTATTAGTAAACATTGTCTTTTGTGTTTGTATTTGTTTGGTAAAAATAGAATAATTATTTTAATATCCTAATTATTAAAAAAATCAATTAATATAATTTTGGAAAATCATTAGGATTTACTTCATTTATCATTTCATATACTTTTTCAAAAATATCTTCCACTTGTGGTTTTGAAAAATAATCTCCATCGGTTCCGTAAGCTGGACGATGTGCTTTGGCTGAAATTGTTTGAGGCTTACTATCTAAGTATTGATATCCGTTTTGATTGTTTACAATTTCATTTTGAATATAAGAAGAAGCTCCACCAGGAACATCCTCGTCTATTACTAAAAGTCTATTTGTTTTTTTAATACTTTTAACTAAATCTTGATTAAGATCTAAAGGGAGTAAGGTTTGAATATCAATTACTTCAGCATCAATTCCTACTTGTTGTAATTCTTTTGCAGCTTCTTCAACTACTCTAAGTGTGCTTCCGTAGGAAACTAAGGTAATATCGGTTCCTTCTTTAACGGTTTCAACAAGACCAATTGGTGTTCTGAATTCGCCTAAATTAGAAGGCATTTTTTCTTTTAAACGATAACCGTTCAGACATTCAATAACAATGGCTGGTTCGTCGGTTTCTAATAAAGTATTGTAAAAACCTGCAGCTTTTGTCATATTGCGAGGAACCAAAATATACATTCCTCTAAGTAGGTGAATTAAGCCACCCATTTGCGATCCACTATGCCATATTCCTTCCAATCGATGTCCACGAGTACGAACAATTAATGGTGCTTTTTGTTTACCGTTGGTTCGGTAACGTGTGGTTGCTAAATCGTCTGTTAATGTTTGAATACAGTACATTACATAATCCAAATACTGAATTTCAGCAATTGGTCTAAGTCCACGAAGAGACATCCCAATCCCCTGTCCGATGATGGTTGCTTCTCTAATTCCAGTATCTGCAATTCTAAGCTCTCCGTATTTATCTTGAAGTCCTTCTAAACCTTGATTTACATCACCAATTTTCCCTGAATCTTCTCCAAAAATTAAGGTGTTGGGATGTGATTTAAATATAGCATCAAAATTATCACGAATGACAACTCTTCCGTCAACTTACTCTGTTTTATCATCATACGTTGGTGCTACTTCTTTAATGGAAGTTGCATTATTAGAAGCTTCAGAATAGAGATGCGCACTGTATTTTGGCTGAATGATTTCAAAATAGTTTGCAATCCAATCTTGCAATTGTTTCTTTTCTACAGAGCTTTCAGAAACTACATAACGCAATGCTTTTCTTGCAGCACCAATAATGTCTTTACGTAAAGGCTCTTTATCTACAGAAAGATCAGTTACTAATTTTTCTATAAATATTTTATTAGCACTAGAATTAGCAAGATTATTCAAAAGAACCAATGCTTCTTTTTGTTCTTGTTTTTGAGGAGCTAAAAATGCTTTCCAAGCTTCTTTTTTACCTTCTCGCACTTCTTTTACAATCTCTTTTTCAAGTAAAAGTAACTCTTCATCGGAAGCAAAATTGTTTTCAATAATCCATTTTCTGAATTGTAAATTACAATCGTGTTCGGCTTCCCAAGTTAAACGATCTTTACTTTTATAACGTTCGTGCGATCCGCTGGTAGAGTGTCCTTGTGGTTGTGTTAATTCGTTAACGTGAATTAATACTGGAACATGTTCTTCTCTTGCAATATTTGCTGCTTCTTTATACGCTTCAATTAAAGCAGGATAATCCCAACCTTTTACGCGAATAATTTCAAATCCGTTGTCGGTTTCAGTTCTTTGGAAACCTTTTAGAATCTCCGAAATATTTTCTTTGGTTGTTTGGTATTTTGCGTGTACTGATATTCCGTATTCATCATCCCAAACACTAATCACCATTGGTACTTGAAGTACACCTGCAGCATTGATGGTTTCCCAAAAAAGTCCTTCGCTGGTACTTGCGTTTCCGATGGTACCCCAAGCAACTTCATTTCCGTTGATAGAAAAATTTGTTTTATTGGTGATACCGTTGACGTTTCTATAAACTTTGGATGCTTGTGCCAAT
>JAJRQR010000185.1 GCA_024280145.1 Bacteroidota bacterium | reverse complement strand
TTTGAGAATAACTTAAAGTATCTTTGGTAACCATCATTTTTTGAGTAAACTCTAATGTTTTGGCTTTTTCCATCATAAAAGGAGACTGGGTAAATCCCCATTCTTCTCCTTCTTTTGCTGAAACATTTAAAGTGATTCTAGACTTTCCGATTTTCTCACTATCAAATTTACCACCAGCTAAAACTACCAATCCACGAGGAATAGTGAATGAATGCATGATGATTCCATTTGCTTTATCCCATAACCAATAACCTACTTGATCGTGGAAAGTTTCATCGTTTTTCTTTCTTCTAACAGATAAATGATATCGAGCGATTGCCAAAACTTGATCATCGGCATTGTCAACATCGCCCGCTCTTTCAAAAACAATAGTTTCATAATAAGGACTCGTTGCATCTCCGTCAGGTTCTGGAGCAAAATCTTCTCCTTTGTCACCTTTCCAAGTTCCGAATAATAATTCTAATGGACCATAATCTGCTGTGTTTTCGTTAGGCATAATGAAGTGTTTTTGAATTACTCAAAGATAAGAAATCAATAGTATATTTTTAATAAATCAGATTAGAATTTAACCTTTATATAATAAAGATATAAGCTTGAATAATTATAAATATAATAACTTTGCATATTCAATTAAAGAACCTTATTAATGATTAAATCTATATTTATTTCCTCGGCAGAACCTTATTCAGGAAAATCACTTATTACCCTTGGTGTTTCTGAAGCTATTTTAAGAAAGACTAAAAAGTTAGCTTTCTTTAAGCCAATTATTCGAGATAAAAAAGAAGGAGAAAAAGATAAAAATATTGAACTCATTTTAGATTATTTTAATATAAATCAATCTTATAGCGAGTCCTATTCTTTTCAAAGAAGAGAAGCACAGGAGCTTTTAGGACAGGATAAACAAGATGAGTTTATAGAAAAAATAATCAATGACTATAAGGCTTTAGAAGAGAAAAACGATTTTGTTATTTGCGAAGGTTCGGATTATATTGGTGAAGGTTCTTTTTTAGAGTTTGATATCAATGCATTTATTGCTAAAAACCTTGGTTTACCAATTTTGATTATTGGACAAGGACTTGGAAGATCACTTCAAGAAATAATGAGTCCTGTAAAGATGGCAATTAAAGCTTTTGATCATCAGGATACTAAAATTATTGGAGTAGTTATTAATAGGGTTAAAGCAGAAAGAAGAAACGAAATTGAAACAGCATTAGAAAAAGAATTGCCCATTACCTCAAGTATTTTATCAGTAATACCTACAGATGAAACTATAGGAAGCCCTTCTGTTAGAGAAATTGCAGATCAATTAGATGCAAAAATTTTATATGGAGAAAGCAAAATTCTAAATTTAGTTTCTAACTTTCAGGTGGTAGCAATGCAATTAAGTAATTATCTAAAATACCTTAAAAAAGGTAGTATGGCAATTACTCCTGGTGATCGTACTGACATTATAATGGGAGCTTTACAAGCAAATCAATCTACTACTTTTCCACATATTTCAGGTATTATTTTAACGGGTGGAATAGAACCTACAGAACACGTTAAACAGTTATTGAGTGGATTGCCAAATGTGTTACCTATTTTATTGGTGGAAGATTATACCTTCGAAACCAGTGTGAAAGCAAACCAAGTAGTTTCTTCTTTAAACAAAAATAACAAGCGAAAAATAAATCTGTCATTGGCACTTTTTCATAGGTATTTTAATGTTGAAGAGTTTGACGTTTTAATTAAAAACACCTTGCCTTCAGGAATGACACCAAAAATGTTTATTTATCATCTTCAGAAATTAGCAGAGAAAGACAGAAAAACCATTGTATTACCTGAAGGAAATGACGATAGAGTTTTAAAGGCTGTTGAAATACTTCAGAAAAAAGACATTGTCGATATGATTTTAATTGGAGATAGTGATATTGTAAAAAACCAAAGTAGAAGCTTAGGGCTTTCCATAGATTTTGAAAAGACTCCAGTAATTAATCCGAAAACTTCCGATTATTACAAAGAATACGCCGAAGCATTCTATGAATTAAGAAAAGAAAAAGGAGTGAATATGGAAATTGCTTGCGATTTAATGACCGATGTTTCCTATTTCGGAACGATGATGGTTCATAAAGGACACGCAGATGGAATGGTTTCGGGAGCAGCCCATACCACACAACATACCATTAGACCGGCGCTTCAGATTATAAAAACTAAACCTGGAAATAAGGTAGTTTCTTCTGTGTTTTTTATGTGCTTGGACGATCGTGTGGTGGCTTATGGAGATTGTGCAATCAATCCGAATCCGAATGCAGAACAGTTGGCTGAAATCGCAATTTCTTCTGCAAAAACCACCAAGAGATTTGGAATTGCACCTAAAGTTGCGATGTTGTCGTATTCTTCAGGGGACTCCGGAAAAGGTGCCGATGTAGAAATTGTTAGAGAAGCAACTAAAATTGTAAAAAGTATCAATCCAGATTTGAAAATTGAAGGGCCCATTCAATATGATGCAGCCGTAGATATGGAAGTGGGGCAAAAGAAACTTCCAAACTCTGAAGTTGCCGGACAAGCAAGTGTCTTGATTTTTCCAGATTTGAATACCGGAAACAATACCTATAAAGCAGTACAACGTGAAACTGGCGCCATTGCCATCGGGCCTGTTTTACAAGGACTAAACAAACCCGTAAACGATTTAAGTCGCGGTTGTACGGTGGAAGATATTGTAAATACCATTATCATTACTGCCATTCAAGCTCAAGAAAATTAATATGAAAGTTTTAGTCAT
>JAJRQR010000184.1 GCA_024280145.1 Bacteroidota bacterium | reverse complement strand
TCCAGGTATTTATTGAGGTATTATGTGTACTATTATCCCAATATGTCCTATCATGACAAATGAAACACAAATTAGAAAATTCATTAGTAGTTATTAAAAAATTTGAATAAACATCCTTGTGTGGGTCATGACAAGAAGTGCATTGTAATTTTGAGTTATTATCTAATTCAATAGTAGGTAATGGAGGTGTTTTTAATTGCCCATCTGTAGTTGCTAATAATGCGTCATAAACAAAGGAAACTGGATGATCATTAGATAAATCTGTAGTAAGATTACTTTCCCCAGCAAGTTGACCTGTCATTTCTATTGGGAATGGTCTACTAGCAATCTCTCCCAAAGCTATAGTGCCATCATGACAAGAAAGGCACAATATGGAACTCCCATCTGGTTGACCTTGAGTAGCATCAAAAGTCGAACTATTGTAAAGAATATAGTTTGTTCCGGCAATATTCTTATTCCATAAAGGGGCTCTAGGGCTGCTTTTATGAGGTGAATGACAAAAAATACAAATTTCTGATTCTGATGTTGCTTTTATAGTCCCAGGAGAACTTATTGATAAATTATGTTTTGTTGTAATAATAGTTTGAGATGTAATTTCTTTTGGTATTATCATCAATAAAGTAATAAATAAAATGATTTTTACATTCTTCATAATATCATTAATTTTTAACTAGTTGAAAAATTTGAACCCTCGAATTATAACTATCTGCTACGTAAATATAATCATTCTCATCTATAAAAATCCCTGCTGGCATCCAAAATTCTCCTTCTTTTCTTCCTTGTTTCCCAAAATTATATAAAAAATTACCTTTAATATCAAAAATCTGCACGGTATGAAAAAGAGCATCTGTAACATATATATGCCCCATAGAATCTGTTGCTATTCCTTTAGGTCTTGAAAAATAACCACTAGCATTACCCTGTTCTCCAAAAACACTTATAACTTTACCTTCCTTATTAAATATTTGAATTCTAAAATTCATAGAATCTACTACATAAGCATTCCCTTGTTTATCAATCCATATCGACGTAGGGTAATTAAATTCGCCTAAACTGGTACCTCTTTCTCCAATAGTATTAATTACTTCTCCGTCAAGGTTTAGAATTGTAATTCTATGTAAAGAAGTTTCCAATACCCAAATATTGTTAGATATTTCTGAATAAGCTATTCCTGTAGGTTGTTTAAGATTTAATTTATTGTTTAATGGTTGAAGAGTGTTTTCAGATAAATTAAATTTATATATTTCACCTAACCTTGAGTCAGTAAATAAAAACTCATTATTTGGCAAACCACAAATATTGACCATAGATGAGAAAAACCGTTCTGATTTTACAAATATTTTTGGAATAAGGCTTTTATTATTATTAATATTAAAAATTATCCCGTTTGCTTGATCTAAAACAAAATATGATTTAGTATTAACAGCAATTACATCTATTGGTTTAGTTACCTTAAAATTATTTTTTTTACCAAAAATTAAATCTGTAAACCATTTAGTTGCAGTTTTCTTACTCTTATTGTTTTCCGAAGGAAATTGTTTTACCCAAACGACTCTATAACTTTCATCAGTTTTTACGTCTTCGTTGTTTTGAGAAAACATTTGAACAGTAAATAAAACCGGTAGTAAGATTTTAAATATTATACTTTTATAATCTTTTATAAAATACATATACAATAAACATCTATTAGTAACCTAACAAAAATATAATTGTCAATTGTAATATTCTATGATATAAATCAGTGACACCTTGCCTATTATAATCACAAAGTTTAAAATTTGAGTATCAATCCTCTTTAGCCTTTTTACGACTGCGATAAATAGCATAGCCAACTCCAGCAATTAACAAATACGGAAAGATCATTAAGTACATAATTCCGTTGTTGATTCCTTTGGCTGCTTGGCCGCTTTCATCGCTTTCTAAAACAGCACGACACATAGCGCACTGGGCTTCTACTGGAATAACAGTAAGGAATATTAGTATTAGTAGTATGTATATTTTATTTTTCATAACATCCCCCCTAACCCCCATTTTTACTCAGCTCAATGCAACGCTTCAAAGGGAGAATAGTTCAATTATACTTTAATATTTAATAATATGGTGAAATCATCAAATAAACAATCACACCACTTATTGCCACATATAACCATAAAGGAAATGTGATTTTTGCGATTTTTTTATGTTGTTTAAATTTTCCTGAAATTCCTCTTACAAAAGTAATTAACACAAATGGAATGACTACAATAGACAAAACAATATGGGTAATTAACACAAAATAATACACGTACATTATTGCTCCTTCTCCTCCAAATTTGGTAGAATCTGAAGTCATATGATAGGCGATATAAAGCATCAAAAAAATCACCGACAGCATCATTGCCATTTTCATTAAGCGTTCGTGGTATTTTCTGTTTCCTTTTTTGATCTGAACCACCGCTAATATTAAAACCAAAGCCGTAACACCATTAATAGTTGCGTATATTGGAGGAAGAAACCCGATTCGTTCAACTCCAGGAATTCTAATACCAAAAAGGGCAGCAACTACTATAGGAGTTACTATGGAAAGAATCCAAATAAGTCGGTTGTATTTTTTGGTTTCTGGACTTTCCTTAATCATTAGAGCAGCTTTTTAATATCTTCTTTTAGCATTTGAATTCCTGAATCTTCCAATCCGTTATAATAAATGATAGGATTTTCGTTTTCATCAATTCTAGAACGGATATTTCCTTCTTGATCTATCAATGCAAAAAATCCTGAATGTTCAAAACCTCCTTCAACTTCTGCATTTTCACCAACATAAAGATTAAAGCCTTTATTTGCAAGTTCGTAAATTGCTTCTTTATCACCCGTTAACAAATGCCAATTTGGATTGGTGATTTTATAACTAGCAGCATATTCTTTTAAAACCGAAGGGGTATCGTGACTAGGATCAATACTGAAAGAAGCAATAGCAAGATTTGGATTTCCAAAGAATTCATCTTGTATTTTTACCATATTCCGATTCATTATCGGGCAAATGGATGGGCAAGTTGTAAAAAAGAATTCTACTATATATACTTTTCCTTTATAGTCTTCATTAGTGATTGTTTTTCCATTTTGATTGGTAAAACTATATTCTGGAACTTTTCCAATGGTGGCTAATTCTACTTCTGAAAATTTTTTGACGATTTTTGGAACAGCCCAAATCCCGAATAATAATATTACAAATGAAATCCCTATGTATGAATAATTTGCTTTCTTCATTTTAAATCTAAATTTCTCTTTTTGAATTATATTTTTTTAATGCCAATCTGTATTCTGCTAATAAAACTCGAATATCATCGCTCATTTTATTGTTTATTTCTGAATATACACGAGCATCAAATCCGTACAAAACTCCAAAATCTTCATCGTCATTTCTTCCACGTAAATTTTGATCTTTATCTATTATAAACACAAAAGGGGAAGCATTGTTTTTATCTAATTTGTAATTTGTTCCTAATGAATTGAATACCTTTTCAATTTCTTTAGGTTGTCCATACACAAAATTCCAGTTTTCAGGATTTTCTATTTCAGCTAATTTAGATTTTAAAATTTGCACTTCCTTTTCAACCCCTTCAGGAGTAAGAATTACAAACTGAAAATCTTTAAATTGATAATTCTTTTTATAAATTTCGTGTGCTAAATTAAAAGCATTGGCATAACTGGATTCTATATCACTTCCGAAGAAACACAAGACGGTAATATGGTCTTTTAGTTGTTTTGTTTTTCCGTCTTCGGTTTTAAACTGTTTGATTTCTGAAATATTTTCCGTTAATACAGGGAGTTTTACAAAGTTATTTACTCCTGAAGCGAAAAATAAGTAGGCAGTTATTGGAAGTAAAAACAAAACTCCAAGTACTGTAAATTTTTTGATTTTTTCTTTAGTATTCACTTTGCAAAAATAACGGTTAAATAGTTTTGAACCATACTTTAATTACATAAAAAAACTCCATCCGAAAATACGAATGGAGTTCTTATAAATTTTAATTAATTTCTTTTTAGAAATTGAATTTTACATATCCAGCATCAAAAACATCAAAAATATAATTTCCTTCTACTAGCAAGATAAAAATTAAATAGATAATTAGGAAACCCGCAGTCCAAACTACAGCTCTTCTTAATCCCATTTTTTCATCACGCATATGCATAAAATCCCAAGTTATATAATAGGCTTTTACGAGTGTTAATGCTAAGAATATCCAGTTAAGATATTTTAATGCAAACAGGTTGTGTTCTGTTAAAAAAGCGGGTTTGGTTATTCCTAAATACACTTCAACTATGGTAATAATTGAAAGTAGTGTAAATACACCCCAAATTTTTGAAACGTTGGATTTAAACTTAAGCTTCCCTCTAAATATTGCTAAATTATGATCGTCTGACATTTTTTAATTTTTTAAACTATTAAACAAGGTAGAATACGGTGAATACAAATACCCAAACTAAATCTACAAAGTGCCAATAAAGTCCAACTTTTTCAACCATTTCGTAGCTTTTTCTTCTTTCGTAAGTTCCTATAATTACATTAAAGAAAACAATAATATTAAAGATAACTCCCGAGAATACGTGGAAACCGTGGAAACCTGTAATAAAGAAGAAGAAATCTGCAAACAAAGGTGTTCCGTATTCGTTATGTTTTAGGTTGGCGCCTTCCACAATACCTACTCCTTCAGCTTTTAGTTTTTCAACAGATTCAGCTCTAGAAAGTACGGTACGTTCTCCGTTTTCATCTAAATATTGTGTTCTTATTAATATGGATTCGTCTGTTAAAAAACCTTTGGTAACCTCAGCAAGACTAACGCTTGTTCTAGTTCCTTCAGATTCATACCAAATACCATTGTTATTTTCTTGTGTGGTTCTTTCAGAAGGGATTGGAACTGCAAAGTCTCCAATTGCAACTCTTGAGCCATCTTCTTTTACAAATTGAAGTATTTTACCTCCTTTTGTTTCAACAGCACCATAACTTCCTTTTATAAATGTCCCCCATTCCCAAGCTTGTGAACCAACAAAAATTGCTCCACCAATAATGGTTAAAAATAGGTAAACGATTACTTTATTTTTCTTCATATGATGACCAGCATCAACCGCTAACACCATAGTTACTGAAGAAAATATCAGAACAAAGGTCATAAACGCCACATAATACATCGGGTAATTTCCGTGTACAAATGGAATGTGCGTAAAAACTTCATCGGCGATTGGCCAAGAATCTATAAATTTAAATCTTGAAAATCCGTAAGCAGCAAGGAATCCTGAAAATGTTAGTGCATCGGAAACGATGAAAAACCACATCATCATTTTACCATAACTGGCATTTAGTGGTTTGTTGTTTCCGTCCCAGGTTTTATTGTCAGTGCTTGATTTTGCAACTGTATCGTCCATATTTAGTTATTGATTTTAATAGGTTTCAAAAATACATATATTTTTTATCTAACAAAATAGAAAAATAAAAAGAGGTAAATCCATAAAACATCCACAAAATGCCAAAAAGTAGCGGCTATTTCTATGCCTACAGTATTTCCTGGCGTATATCTTTGTTTATAATGATTATAAATTACGACTAAAACTGAAATTAGAGCAGCAATAATATGTGATAAATGAAGTAGTACTACCAAATAAATAAATGACGTTGTGATGCTGCTTTCGCTTCCCGTAAAGAAATAACCATTGGCAATTATTTGTGAAAACCCAAGGAATTGAAAAATTACAAAAACTACTCCTAATGAAAAAGTCGCTATCAATAATCCTAATCCTTTTTTGTGCTCTTGAGCCAAAACACTCTTTTTTGCGAAATAAAAAGTAATACTACTAAGCCAAATAACCGCTAAGCTTATATAAAATGCTTCCGGAATTTGAAAATCTCTTAACCAATCTTCCCGTTCACTACTAACTACATAAGCACTTGTTAATCCTGCAAAACTCATGGTTAAACTTATCATTCCAAACCATAGCATCATTTTTTTTGCTCGGTCTATTCTTGGTTTGTCATTGTTTCTGCTTTGTTCCATCTGAAAATCTTTTTTTAAAGCTATTCCCATTATCTAATAAATTTATCGGCTACATAAATAATTTGCAACAAAGTTATGTAGCTTACACTTGCCAACATAAATTGTTTGGCAACTTTATTGGTTTTAATTTTATACAAACGTATCGCAAAATATAAAAACCCTAATCCTGCTAATCCCATAAAAACGCCTGCAACGGGTGACAAATACAATCTTCCTGTAATTCCTGCAACAGGAATCAAAGAAGCTAAAACTGTCCATATAGTATATAGTACCGCTTGTAAGGCGGTGCTTTTATCTCGTTTTCCGTTGGGAAGCATAAAGAAACCAGCACGCTCATAATCATCATACAAAAACCAACCAATCGCCCAAAAGTGAGGAAATTGCCAGAAAAACTGAATCATAAATAAGGTACCTGGTTCAATTCCGAAGTCATTTGTTGCTGCAACCCAACCCAACATAAAAGGGATTGCTCCCGGAAAAGCACCCACAAATACAGAAAGCGGTGTTTTTGTTTTTAAAGGAGTATATAAACTCACGTACATAAAAATGCAAATAGCGCCAAACATAGCCGTAATTGGATTGATGGCGTATAAAGCAACAATTCCAATAATAGTTAAAGCAACTGCAATAATAAAAGCAGTTTTTACACTCATTCTTCCAGAAGGAATAGGACGGTTTTCAGTACGTTTCATCAAAGCATCTAAATCTCTTTCGATAATTTGATTATATACGTTGGAAGCTCCAACCATACTATAACCACCAACACATAGTAAAACGAGTTCGGTATAATTTACGGTATCAACTCCAAGAAAATATCCTGCAATTGAAGAAAAAAGCACACTTACCGATAATCTAACTTTCGTTATTTCAGCAAAGTTTTTTAAAAATGAAACCTTTTCGGGATTTGTTTGAGTAACAGTCAATTTCTTGATTTTAAACGCTGCAAATATATAGTTACTCAATTGTCTTTACAATATATTTTAACATTTCTTCATCAATTATTAAAGCAATTTTATTAATTTTACAGCTAATTTAAAAAACATAAAATGCGAACTAACTTATTTTCAACTATTTTATTAATTTTCTTTTTTGTGTCATTAAACGCACAAGTAGATATGGCTGTATCAGATGGGGATTCTGAAGGCAATAGCAAAACAAAATTTATTAACATGAATAATGATATTTATCTTCTTCAAGGAGAGGAAGAAAATATGGTTATCTATTTAGAAAAAGATGGAGTGATACTTTTCGATCTTCAAAGTGTAGAAGATATGAAACGCAATTTTAGAATTATTGATAGATTAAGTAAAAAACAGTCAATAAAATATTTAATTATTACTTCACCAATTTTTAAAAATTACCAAACATTTTCTGCATTAAAAAAGATGGTACACTAACAATTTCTTATGAAGCTTCAGAAAACAAAAAAGAATCGAGTAAATATAAAAACTCAATAGGTGTTGCGTCTAATATAACTTTTTCAAGTAATTTAAATTTTCGTTATGCTGATGAAGTTATAAAAATAATACCTATTAATAAAGAAGGAAACTCTATTGTTTATTTTTCTAAAAGCAATATTATTTATACTGGAGATGTTTTTTCAAAAGGGAAATATCCTTCTCTTGGTGGTAATACAAATATTAGCTTAGATTTTATTTCACAAGCATTGAGCAAAATTATTGCAATTGGTGATGCTAAAACAAAAATAATACCTGGCTATGGTGAAGCTGGTACTATGAATGATGTAATCTTCACAAATAAAATGTTAGTTTCAGCCTATAAACAAATCGTAATTCAAAGAGGTAATGGGAAGTCTATTGAAGATGTTTTAAGTATGAAAAATATTACTAAAAATTATGATAGTAAAGGTTATGGAAATGGAAAGGTTACAACTGAAATGTTTGTTCGCTCTTTATATAAAGAAGCTGAAAAAGAATTTGGCCCAGTAGACAATAGGACTCCTGAAGAAAAAGCAATGGCTAGATTAAAAGAAATGAGAAAAGAAAAAGAAGCTAAAGATAAAGGCAATAAAAAATAACTCTTTTTTTAAAATAAAAATTAAAAAGCCTACATCGACTAATCGATGTAGGCTTTTTAATTAGAAGTCATTTTGCCAATTAAACAAATCTGTTCTAATACCAATATTTAACCAAGTAGTTTGACTTTCAAAAACAGTTTCAGTGTTAATTTTTGGTTTGAAATCTCTATAAATTACACTTCCGTATACTTTTAAATTAGTTGAAGGATTAATTAGATAACCAACTTGTAATTCTGTAAAGAAAAAATCGGCAGTATTACCTTGCGCTACTTCATTACCAATTTCGTAAGGCCTGTTAGCTTCATTGCCATAAATATCTGCTCCGTAAAAAAACTGATCTTCTGGCGTATCAAAATCAAATCCACGTTTAGCAATAATAATTTTAGCATCCCCAAATATTCTTCCAATATTATAATGGCCTATTAATAAAAATTCTGAAAAACTTGCTCCAAAAGCATGTGCCATTGATTGATTATTGTTCCCATAGTTTAAAACAATTGTATTATGTGAATAGGTAAATGGGCGAACTCTATTATATTCGGCTTGCAAATACAAATCTTTTAGCCCAAAAGCATTATAATATTTCATACCTATTTGATAGCCAGTTTTATTTTTCCAACTTCCTTCGCCTCCAAAAACATCACTTGATGAAAATTCGTCTATAATAAACTGACCATAAACATTAATTTTATCTGAAATTTTAAATTTTGAACTTAAACCAATTAATGCATTTCCAGACCTTGAGCCAATAGAAAACTGAATTGCTTGATAGAATATTACCGGATTTAGATAAGACAAATCAAACCCATTTCCATCATTTTCCCAAATTACAGATTCAAAAAAACCGATATTTAATCGTTTAGTAATGTGATAGCTTAAATAATGAATAGCCATATATTTATTTTTATACGATTTATTATCATTTAACACCTCAGATCTCACATCTTTTAAAGACATCCATATATTAGTATATTTTAGTTTCCAGATTGTTGTATTAATTTTAAAGTAGGTGTAAGGACTTGCATTATCACTTAGAAATAATGACCTATACCCTTCTCCAATAAAATTTTTACCTTGACCTAATTGAAAATTAAAATATTTAGAAGGTGTATATGACAAGTAACCTGTTGCTACAGGATAATCGTAAGCATCTGAATTAAATTCTTTAGCAATTCCTCTTCCAGGAATAATTGCTGGGTTTCCTCCATCTGGTTTTATAGATTCTGCGTACCTATTAAAATAGTCTGCAAAACGTCCTTGGCTCTCATAAAATACTGTAAAAAAACTTAGTTTTTTACCAATCCCGCCTTGAACATATAGCAATCGTGTGTTATTATAAGTATCTATATCTGATTCAATATCTTTTCCAATTTGTAAATCTACTCCCGGATCTAACGTAAACCAAAAATCCTTTCCCTTATAAGCAACCATATGCTCATTCCACCATTTTCTACCAAACCATGATGTTTTGTCTTTTAATAATTTTCCGTTTTCTTCTTTAAAGTTATAATATTTATTTACGTCTGTATAAAGAAATGGTTTTTGCGAAGTATGACTATTAGTGCCTATTTGATTAAGAACTGCATCAAACCTACTATAATTTTGTGTAGAAAGTGGAATGTTTAAATTACTATAATATTCTTCGTTATCAAATTTTAACCTCTTTATCTCCTCATATTCTTTGGTTATATTATTTGGAGTTTCTGTATTTTCATTTACTTCTAAAATGGGCTCTTCTAAAGGAATATTAAATGAAAATGTAAATTGAACATAAGTTGCATTTCCATTATAAGTCGCCGGTGTAACTTTTGGTAGAAGTGAAAATACTTTTTTTACTTCATCTTTTATTTCGTTATAACCTGCGTCTACATAAAGCACGTTAAATTCACCCTTTTTATTCACTTCAAATAATACCTCAGATTTTCCTTTATAATTCTCACTTGAAACTATATTTGGTATATTAAAATTTTTAAATACAAACTGCTTTATTGTGGTATTAAAGCATTCTTCAAGTGAATCGATAGACGACTGAGCACACTCTTTAAAAACGGGATATTTTTCAAAACTAGACACCGAAGATTGTGAAAAAACAAATCCTGAAAACAAAAAAATAAGAATCGAAGCTAACTTCTTCATTGTATAACTGCATTTTTAGTTGCGGAAAGATACGGAATTTTACAGTGTTTTTTATTAAATAAAAACCCCACTTTTTATAAAAAATGGGGTGGAGTTTTAAAAATCTAGCTTAAATTTTATTGGAAGCAAATACTGTACTGGTACCGGTTTATTACCTTGCCTACCTGGCTTCATCTTTGGCAGTTTAGAAACCACTCGTTTAGCTTCTCTTTCTAACGACTTATTAGGTGCTCGAGCAATAATATTAGTAACATTCCCATTCGTATCTATGGTAAATTGAACAGATATCTTTTGTCCTTTATTACTATTTGAGTATTCAAAGTTATCGGTATTAAACTTTCTTCCAATGAATTTATTAATTTTCGAAGACATACAATTTCTTTTTTCCAAATTTGATTTTAATCCTTCACAACCTGGAAAGATTGGGACAAATTCCACACCCAAAATATTTTTTGGAATTATTGTATTATTGGTTTCACTTTTTGGAGTTGGGTTTGATATTGGATTCTCCTTTGAAGGGACATTAATTTTTGGTTCATCAAGTATTGGAAAGTCATCTGGTACAACTTCAATTTCTTTAATTAATATTTTTGGAGATTTGGTTTTGATTAACACCTTTTTTTTGGAATAAGAATAGGCTCATCTATAGTAAAAGTAATCATTGGAATTTCATCCAAATAATTAACAGAAGCATAATCTTGTTTGTTTTCTTTTACATCAAATTTTATTTGAATTAAAAAGTATACTACTAAAATACTTAGTATTAAACCTAATTGAAAAAATAGTTTAGAATTCCATTTAATGTTTACACTCTTTTTATCAGAACGTTTTGATAATGATTTTGGTTGGTCATTACTAAAATTGCAGTGAAAAAGTTTCATAGTATAAAATATTATAAGTTAATATATATACCATATTACAAGGTTTGTGCCAAAATAAGCCGTTTCAAATTATTGAAACGGCTTATATATAAAAGTGTATTTTATTTAGTTTTCTACTTGAAACAATATTGGCAATGAATATAATACCCCTACTGCTTTCCCTCTTTGTTTTCCAGGAATCATTTTTGGAAGTGCTTTCACTACTTTTACAGCTTCTTGCTCTAATTTTGGATGTGGTGCTCTTGCACGTACACCAACTACGTTTCCATTTTTATCAATTTTAAATTGAACAGATATACGTTGTCTACCTTCTAATCCTAAATCACCTGCAAGTTCTGTGTTAAACTTTTTCTGCACGAATTTCATAATTTTCTCAGACATACATTTTTTCTTTTCAGCATTTCCTTTTTTCTTTTCACATCCTGGATAAACTGGCACATTCTCAATTACTGCAAAAGGTACATCTGCAATTTCTTCTTCAACAGCTTCTTCAATTTCTTCAATTTCTGCTATTTCTTCCTCTTGATTAACTTCAGCAGATTCAATAATTGTTTCTTCAATATCTGCCTCATCTTCTATCACCTCTATAACTTCAGGAGCTGGTGGTGGTGGTGGTGGTGGTGGTGGTGGAATGTTTTGATCTGTAATTGGAATATCTTCCTCTAAATCATCATCATAATTCATTTCATCTTGTACAATATCAGCACGTTCATAAGTCTTGTTCTCAATGGCTTTCCAAGTAAGAAAAAGCATTAGTACCATTCCTAATTGGAAAAATATCATGCTTCTACGATTTAAGTCTGATTTTGGATTTTTCTTTGGTTCCATAAATATGTATTTATATTGTTGCTAAAATATATAAAATCTTCAGTAAATAAAAGATTTCAGGTTTTAATTCTGTTTTTAACTTTTAAAAAGACAATAACACCCGTTATTGAGCCAATAATGTTTGCAAAAACATCCATTATATCCGCTTTTCTTGTTGCTGTTAAATTCTCCTGTAAACCTTCAATTATTATGCCATAAATAACAAAAACAAACAAAACTAGCAGTATCGTCTTGTTTGACAATCGATTAACTTTATTTAGGTTTAAAAAAGAAAACCAAAATATTGATAATAATAGATAAATTATAAAATGAATTAATTTATCTATTGGTATAATAAAGTTAATTAGAGATTTATTAGAAGTTGGACTTAAAAAAGCGATTGTAATAAATACTGTGTATAGTAAAGCAAAAACAAGAAGGTTTTTAACCCCCAATAATTTTTTTATATGCTTCGTCATCTAATAATTCTTCAACTTCTGTAGGGTTTGTAAATTTAATTTTAACCATCCATCCTTCACCAAAGGCATCTGAATTTACTATTTCTGGTTCTGTTTCAAGTTTTTCATTAAATTCAACTATTTCACCTGATAATGGAAGTAATAAATCTGAAACTGTTTTTACTGCTTCAACAGTTCCAAACACTTCATCTTTTTCAAGAGTTTCATCCAACGTCTCTACTTCAACATAAACAATATCACCTAATTCTCCTTGTGCAAAATCTGTGATTCCTACTGTAGCAATATCACCATCAATACTAACCCATTCATGGTCTTTTGTGTATTTTAAATTCGAAGGTACATTCATAATCTATTTTATTAAAAGTTATTAATTTCCGAAGTTATATCTAAGAGTAAATCCTGTTCTAATAGTCGTTTGTGGGAATGCAGTTGAAATTGCATATTCAGAAAATGTATGATCATAATAAAACAATGCTGTAAGGTTTTTACTCAAAGCATAATCTATTGATAACTGAGCTCCATAAATTGTTTGCCCTGCTGTTGTTTGACTATTTTCAATATCTAAATAACGAATTATAGTTTTATTATCTCTTCGTGATAAATCTAATTTAAAATTTAAATCACTTTTTAATATTCTCTTTTTTCCGCCAAAATTAGTTCCTATTCTTAAATCTTTTATTCTATAACCTGCACCAATAATTATTTCGTTTCCGCTAATTTCAGTAAGTAGATTATTAGCAAAACTTAATGACATTTGCCTATCTTTTCTATACTCTAAAAGAATTTTTACTGAATTCTTCATCTCAAAATCTATTTTTGCTAACGGAGAAAACATTTCTGTTAATGTAACATTTGAAATTAGAACGTCTGTTTTAAAGTTTCCAGCTTGGTCAACATCATCTGGGTTATTAGGGTCGTAATCTAAATTGGTTCGGAATTGATTAATTGTATACCCTGATCTATAACCATGTTGAATTGAAAACCTTTTAAATCGTTTTTTAAACCAAGCCGATTTCATGAATCCTGTATATTTTAAGTCCCAGTTTGGAATTGGAATATCTCTAAACATACTGGTGCTTTCGTTAGAAGCATTACTTCCTTTATACGCAGATAAAAATGCTGGCAATAAAACATCTTGATGTGTTCTGCCAAAACCTACTGGGTATCCAGTATCAGGATCTGTGGGGAAACTAGTTGTTCCATAATATTCTTCGGCTAATCTGTTTGCAATAACTAATCTGTTACTTTTAAAGTCATCAAAAGTTGCAGATGAAAATTCATTACTACTACTAAATGCTGTTTTAATTAACACTGTGGAAATATTAAAATTCCCATAAGTGTTAGGAGTTAGTGATCTATATAGACCATCTTCAATAATATAATTTTCTGAATAATTTTCTGAATAAAGACGACTACCTGTTAGGTCTATTTTTAGTCCAGGAATTATTTCAATATTTGCTTGTATATCTAATTGTTTAGATTCTACTTCTGTATATTGTTCATTAAATTCAGGATAATATGTCAACCATCCTTTACGAGCGGCTAACTCTCTAACCTCTGCTTGACTACCAAATGTAAAACCAAAAGTTGGTTTTGTTGTTCCGGCAAATCCTACTGAAGGTAAATAACCAGGCAAAAAGATTCCATTATTCTCTTGGTAATTAATTTGTATTTTTTTTACCATTGTAACTATATCAATAAGAATATTTACCGATTTATCTCCAACGTTTAATGATGTTGAACTATCTGAAACGCTTCCTCCTGATCTTCCGTTATTTTCTTTACCCCCTTTACCAGATGAAGCAAGTTCACTTTCTCTTTCAGATTTTGAGTTTCCGCCCTTGGAGTTTCCGCCCTTTGAGTTATTCTCACCTTTCTGATTTTTGTTTTTATTATTGTTTGAATTATTTTTACTTCCTATAGTTTTTTTAGTAATTCCTAAATATCTATAAAAAGCTTTCATATCTAAACTCGAATTAATTCGATGTGTATTCCCGTTTTGAACGGTATTTCCTAGGTTATAAATTTGAGAGTAACCGTCTGGATTTGTATATGGTATCTGTGTATATAAATCACTGCTTTTTTGCCATTGAAAATCTCCCGTGTACGAATAAGTGGCTCTAATAAATTTTAAATATGGGAATTTGCTAAAAGGTAAATCGTAGTTTAGTTGAAATGATTGGAAATTTTGATTTGGATCTCCTACATCAAAAAACCCATCCCAAACACCTATTGTATTATCTGTTTCACCAGATGGGTTTATGTAATTTTTAACGGTTCTGTTATTTGTAGAAGTAAAATTAAATCGCAATGATTTTGTTAAATTATAATTAATAGTATATTGCCAATCAAATAAGAAATTACGCTGATAAAGTGTTGGCACTCCAATACTATTTTCGGGTAAATTTAACTCTCTAAATTTTTGTTCATTATACTGTCTATTATAATTTGCACCAACAGAAATATTTGAAGGTAAATAATTAAAATTTAAGTCTTTTAAGAACTTCCAATACTTACTTCTAAAAATTGAATCATTCTTTTTAAATGGTTCAACAGTTTTTGATTCAAAATTATAATTATAAGTAGCTCCAGCCAGTACAGCTTGATCTAGTGATTCTTCTATTTCAAAACTTCTGTGATCTACTTGATTATAAGAATATGAAAATGTTAAATTTTCAACATCATAAATATGAGACTTTGCATTTCCTGTTTTATTTTTTCTTACTCCAATAAAATTAACACTCTGGCGTTTTGTATAATCTTCAGATTGTTTTCTAATATCATTTTTTATATTAGAGTCTTGCTCATTATCTAAACGTGTTTGAAGTTCAATATCTTGAAATTCCTCATCGTATTTAGGTGTTATTAATTCTTCTGAAAAACCATGGTTAAAAGGTATTTGAATTCCCCAATTTAGAGGTAACAATTGCCCTAAATTTATATTTGTTACTACTCCATAAATCTGTGTGTCTTCTAAACTCCGTTGATTTGGACCTTGTTCAATTCCTCCAAACCCAACAGTGCTTTTATTTCCAGTTGCACTAATATTCATAAAATCTGCAAAGTTTACATCCATACTAGCAACTGCAGCCCAACCTCCTTTATTATCGAGTTCGGTCATTCGTAATTCATTAAACCAAGTTTCACCACAAATAGCATTTGTTGATTCGTTTCTTACACCCAACATTATCGTTCTAACATTACCAAAACTTGGATTTCCTTTTATCCCTATTTCTAATTCATTTTCTGGCCCATTAAAACTTGGATCTAATTCTGATTGTTTAAAAAATGTGATTATACTTGGATCATTTTCAGAATCTCCAAGTGCTAATGCTTTAACTTTTTGTAATAATTCTAAAGGTAAGAGCATTCTATTTTCAATTGGCCATATATCTTCTGCTGATGTAGAGCCAAAGGCGGTAGTGTTTAATGGTATTCGAACTTCATAATAATTTTGCGTTAAATCATTTCCTAACCTTATAAAAGCTACCATATCTCCATCAGATAATGCAGCTTCGTTTACAAATGATTCATTATGAATAAACATTTCTAAATTTTTATATTGACGCATATCAACATTAAAATTCTTATAAACAGATCGTCCATCGCCAGATTCTAACCCACAAGCTCTTAATGATAATGATTGCTCGTTTTGACGTATAATATTATTATTATTGTTTAATTGCTCTCTTACAATTCCAGGAGGTAAAACATAAGGTACAGGTTGTCTGTTTTCGTTTTCTTCAATACTTACTGTTAGGTTTTCAAAAAGCATATCATCTTGAGCTGGGTCTTCACCGGTATCATCTAATGATAATTCAAACCTTCTGTAATCTCCTCTAACTAAATCTAATGTTCCGAAACGAAGCACCATATCTTGATCAAAATTAGACATAAACATTCTCATAAAACGAATAGATCTAAAATCTGACGCACCGTTTATTGCTTGGTCTGGTTCACTAATCGGCACTTTAAACTGAACCCATCTTACAGGAATTACTTCATTATTTTCAAGAGTAACATTTAATTCTTTCACGTCTGAAATAAAATTATTGTTACTTATATTCATTCCTGGAAATAATTCAATATTGTATTCAAAATAACTATCAACCGTATTCATAGTATTATCACGGTTTATATCTTCTACATCTGGTATTGAAGTTGATCCTCTATTCGTATTTGTAACCGTTACAGGTGAGTTACCTTCAGTACCATTATATTTTCTATAACGTTGAATAATGTTTCCTTCAGCTTGTAAAAAATATTGATAATTATCTTCAGCTGGATCTTCTAAACCAGCAAATTCTGGAAATTTTCCAGCTTCTGAAGCATCATTAAAACCATCATAACCAACATCTTGATTTGTTCTTGCAGCTCCTTCTGTATCAAAAACATAAACTAATGATTGATTGGTTGGCACTTTACCATAAGCAGTCGGAATTGTATTTAAATCACTTCCATCGTCTGGCAATCCATTTTCATATTGTTTTCTACCATCTTTTAATATGTCTTCTGAAATATTCCCTAGATTAAAAGTTAATCGACCTCCATTACTTCCTGCTGTCTCATCATAAATAAAAGGATCCATTAACCAAAACTCTATATATTCTACATTGGATCGCTCAAAATCTGTTGTTGATAATTGGCGTGTAACACCTCCAAATCTTGACAAAGGGTTTGGTAGTGTATTTCCTCCATTTGCTTCTGGATTATAGTTATATTGTCCCCTTTGTTCAGGGGCAAAAGCTAAATCTAAAGTAAATAATGCTTGGGTTTGACCTTGGATTATATCTTGATTTGGAAAGATTTCATCTCTAAAAATTCGTCTTGTAAAAGGCGAAGAAATATCATCTACAGTAATTCCATCTGGTCTTTGTATACTATAAAATATCGGGTCAATTGTATACCAAGAAAGCTTAGCTCGATTATAATTATAAGCTAAATTGTCATTTCCTAATTCTCCTCCAAACCCAACAGGTGTACTCGATAAGAACCATGTTAATGGAGCTCTTATATCTAATTTTGTTTGAGCAGCTTCAAAATCATCAACATAGGAAGTGGTTTTGCCATTTAAGTCTGAAACTTTTGGTGCTCCAGGTAATAAATATGCAAATTCACCTCGTAATGAAATATTGGATTCTACATCCGTATCAATGTTTGGTAATTTATTTACTAACCTCGTTAAAAAGGGAACTTCTGTCGAAAAATTAGCATTCACACCAAACATGGTATTATTTATTGGTTCACTATTAAATGATGATTTTTGTGTTAGTGGACGTTCATTTAAATTTAAGTATGTAGCTCCCATTTGAAACTTTTCACTAAACATGTGCTCAACGTTTATCCCCGTAAAGCGTTTTGTTTGTTGCCCAAATAACGTATTGTTTTCAGTAGTTACAGATATTGGAGTATTTGAATTCAATAACGATGGGTCTAAAATCTGTACTCTTCCTAATTGGTAATTCACAGTGTAATCTACTCCTTCAACTAAAACTCTACCTCCAGCGGTTACTGTCACTGATCCTTGAGGAATATTAAAAGCTCCAATTGGAATACCGTCAGCACCTGTTGATTTATAGGTTCCTTTTAACTCAAACTTGTTTTTATCACTTTCCAATTGTTCTGCTTGAGTTTTAGTAGATCTATAAAGTGTTTTAAAAACATATTTATTCTGGTTTGCATTATAAGATGTGGGTATCTCATAATTTTCTGACCCGCTAGTTGTACTACTTAATTGATCAAATAAATAACTACCAAATGGCTCAACACTTGTGAAAATTATTCTTCCGTTTCTAGTGTCTACTGTTATACCTGGAACAAAATCGAAGAATCCATCACCTTCTTGTTGTGGATCTCCGTTAAAATTCAATCTATCTAAATTAAAAACTCTTAATAAAGGAGTGCTTTCTACATCTTCGGGGAGATCTAATGCAGGAAATTCTGGACTTCCATCTGCTTTTACAATAAAGTTTTGAGGCGACGGATCTGTATATAATATATTTAAATTAAAGCCTTCTCTTTCCAATTGAAAAGCTCCTAATGGGTAAATATTTTTCATCATAATATCCCAAATAGGCTCATTTACATTGGTAATATTACTTTTTAATAATTTTACAACTAAGTTCTGAGAAAGCCCTTCGATTGGATCATTACTTCCTTCCCCTGGCAATGTTCCACCAGAAGCTTCTACACCATCACTTGAAAATTCCCCTACTTGATAAACCTTACCACCTACAGTAAATTGGTACGCAACCGCTAAAACCTCATCATTATTTAATCGTTGGTTTAATGATATATAACCCAATTGTGTATCAATAGTATACTCACTTAAATTTAACCTTCTAGCATTCTCAAGAGTAACATAATCTAAACCATCTCTAACTTGCAATCCACTAAAACCTGCTTGCACTGTAGCTATATCTCTAATTGCTGGATTTAAAATTGAAGGTTCTGCTCCCTCAATTCCAAACGGATTCATATCATTATTTTGATTATCGGGAAAAGAATTACTAGGTACATTAATAAATCCTCCAGGAGGAAAAGGTAAACCGATATTATCTGGATTTGATTCCCCAATATCTTGTAAGGCGACAATATTTCTTACATTATTTGTTTGATTTGTACGGTTTGTAATCCAAATTTCCGTTATTGTAATCTGAACATTTGTATTAATAAATGGATATTGAGAAAGCACTTTATCATAATTATCTCTAAAATAATGAGATAAGAAAAAGTGTCTGTTTTCATCATAATCTAAAGCAAAAATATTAAAATCTGTTATAGTTGCTCCGCCCTCCGCAACAACGGTTCTTGTTTCAGATTTTTGTTCAGAAAATACACCTGTTATGGTTGTTTTACCAAATTGCAATTCTGTTTTAACACCAAATAAACTTTGTGCACCTTGTATTAGCGAACTATTTAATGGCATACTAACATTACCAACTTCAATTTTTCTTATAATATCATCTTCTGTCGGGGTGTACTCTAACTTAATTTGATTTTGAAAATCAAAAGTTGATTGAGTGTCATAATTTGCTGTAATTTGAAGTCTTTTACCAATTTTCCCTAATAAACTTAAACTAATTCTTTGATCAAAATCGAATGATAAATTACTTCTATTTCTAGGTGAAAAAGCAGGGTTATCTTGTTTAGTATATAAAAGCCCTAAATCTATTTCAACGCTACCTTGAGGGATTATTTCAATTTCATTTCCTCCAAATATTTTTTCGAAAAAGTTTGAATTCACGTAAAAAGTAGGTAACAAGTTTTTTTGTAATTCTTCTGACCCTTCTTTTCTTCCATCTGCTGCATCAATCTTATCTTTAAAGTAAGCTTTCATTTGCTCATTTAAGATTAAATCTTTGTATTCCTCGGGAGTTAAAATTATTGGATATGAGATAGTAAAGTCACCAAGAATTTTGGTATAAATATACATTTCAGTTATAGGATCGTAAGTATAAAGACTTTCAATACTTGAAGGATCCGGTAAATCCATCCTTCCCATCGATGAACCTGTACTTGTTGAATCTTGTGAATATACAGTTGTTATACTGCTTGAAATAATACCTAAAACTAATAGAAGCTTGAAAAAGCTATTTCTTAAATCGTAATTTTTTGAGCCCAATTGTTACAAATTTTTTAAAGCTTGTTTAATAATAGTTTCTACTGAAGCATTTGGGTTTTCTTTCACAATCTTATCGCATACCCGTTCTGCTTGCTTTCTAGCAAATCCTAATGTTTCTAAAGCAGATAACGCTTCATTTTTATTAGTATTACTTGAAGTAGCTGAAACATCATCCAAGCCGTAAACTTTTAATATTTTATCTTTTAAATCTAAAACCACTCGTTGAGCTGTTTTAGATCCTATTCCTTTTACTGATTGAATAGTTGCTATGTCATTTTGCGCTATAGCGTCCATTACTTGTTCTGGTGATAAAGAGGATAGCATCGTTCTAGCAATACTTGCTCCAATTCCAGAAACTGATATTAACAACCTAAATATTTCACGTTCTAACTTACCAGAAAATCCAAATAATGTATGTGAATCTTCTCGAACTTGTAAATGCGTAAAAAGTTTCACATTCTCCTTTTCAGAAATTTGCGAAAAAGTATGCAATGAAATGTTTATTGAATACCCAATACCGTTACAGTCTATGACTATATTTGTTGGGTTTTTTTCAATTAGTTTTCCCTTTATATGGGTAATCATTAGCTAATAAGGTTGATGCCCCAAATATAGTATAATTATTTGCATCTACAATTTCTGTAAATGCTAAATTATTGGGCATAAATTAGCAATTTTTCATTTCATATTCTCTCTTCTCTTTTTGTTGGGCATCTACACCTGCTACAGCAGCAATATTTACCATTTCCTCAACACTCGCGCCTAATTGCAAAATATGAGCTGCTTTTCTCATTCCCAACATGATAGGCCCAATAGACTCAACACCATTCAATTCTTTTAAAAGTTTATAATTACTGTTAGCTGAATCTAAATTCGGAAAAATCAATGCATTCACCTTTTTACCTGCTAATTTTGAAAAAGGAAAAGTCTTTTTAAGCATTACAGGGTTTAACGCAAAATCTGTTTGAAGTTCACCATCAACTACTGTATCCGGACAAACTCTATGTAAAAATGCTACAGCGTCTCTTACTTTTTTAGCTTGCGGATGTTTTGAAGATCCAAAATTTGCATATGAAATCATCGCAATAACAGGTTTTATACCAAACATTTTCATGGTATAGTTGGTCATTTGTGCAATGTTTGCCATTTCTTTTGAAGTAGGATCAATATTTATAGAAGTGTCTGAAATAAACAAAGGGCCTCTTTTTGTCAACATTAAATTGGTTGTTGCAATTTTATTAACTCCTTCAAATTTCCCAATAGTTTCTAAAACTGGTCTTACAACAACTGGATATGCTCTAGAATATCCCGAAATCATAGCATCAGCATCCCCTGCATTCACCATCATAGAAGCATAATAATTTCGTTCGCGCATTAATTTTTGAGCTGCGTATAAGGTTACTCCTTTACGTTTTCTGTGAGACCAATAAATTCTTGCATATTTATTTAATTGTTCTAACTGACTATCGCTTTTTGGATCAATAATTTCAACATCTTCATCAAAATCAATTTCTTTCATAAGTTCGGTTATGATATCTTTTCTCCCTAATAAAATTGGAAACCCGATACCTTCTTCCATTACAATTTGTGCTGCTTTTAGCACATCTAAATGGTCTGCTTCTGCAAAAACAATACGTTTTGGATTTGTTTTGGCACGGTTAAACAACATTCTAATAATCTTGTTGTCATTACCCATTCTAGCATATAATTCTTCTTCGTATTTTTTCCAATCGTCAATGGGCTCTTTAGCCACACCACTTTCAACGGCAGCTTTTGCAACTGCTACTGGAATGGTTCCTATTAAACGAGGGTCCAAAGGTTTTGGAATAATATAATCTTTTCCGAAGAGTAATTTTGTTTCGCCATAAGCAATATTCACTTGCTCTGGTACGGGCTCTTTTGCCAATTCAGCTAAAGCATACACCGAAGCCATTTTCATTGCTTCATTTATTTTTGTAGCTCTAACATCCAAAGCTCCTCTAAAAATAAATGGGAATCCCAAGACATTATTCACTTGGTTTGGATGGTCGCTCCTACCCGTTGCCATAATAATATCTTTTCTGGTTTTTATTGCCAAATCGTATTTAATTTCTGGATCTGGATTTGCTAAAGCAAAAACAATTGGGTTTTCTGCCATACTCAGAAGCATTTCTGGTGATAAAATATTAGCTATGGAAAGCCCCACAAATACATCGGCATTTTTCATTGCTTCTTCAATGGTTGTGATATCTCTTGAAGTGGCAAATTCTTGTTTTTCAATAGTTAAATCACCTCTGTCTTTTCTAATAACACCTTTGCTGTCCAACATAACAATGTTTTCAGATTTGGCGCCTATTGCTTTATACAATCGCGTACATGATGTTGCTGCTGCTCCTGCTCCACTTATTACAATTGAAATATCTTCTATCTTTTTTTTAGCAATTTCAACAGCGTTTAATAAAGCTGCTGAAGAAATAATTGCCGTCCCGTGTTGATCATCATGCATTACCGGAATATCCAACTCATCTTTTAATCGACATTCAATTTCAAAAGCCTCGGGAGCTTTAATATCTTCAAGGTTTATACCTCCAAAAGTGGGAGCAATATTTTTTACAGTTTCAATAAATTTATCTATATCATGGGTGGCTACTTCAATATCAAAAACATCAATATCTGCAAATATTTTAAACAGCAATCCTTTTCCTTCCATTACTGGTTTTGAAGCTTCTGCGCCAATATCTCCCAATCCTAAAACAGCAGTTCCGTTAGATATTACAGCCACCAAATTTCCTTTATTGGTATATTTATAAATATCATCTGGGTTTTTTTCAATTTCCAAACAAGGTACCGCCACTCCAGGAGAATATGCTAAAGACAAATCTCTTTGTGTTGCGTATTTTTTTGTTGGAATCACTTCTATTTTTCCTGGTTTTGGGAATTCATGATAATTTAAAGCCTCTTTTTTCTTGCTTGGTTTTTTCATGTTTAATAATTTTATAGTTCGGTTTTAGGAAATGATTCAATAGTAAACACCCTTTTAGTTAAGGGTTTAGAATCATCTCTATTTCCTATTATTTTGAAGTCAATTTACTTTCTAAAGTGATTTGCAAAGTTACGGAAGAAGTAAGACAATTTAGTCCTTATACTTTATTATTAATGACTTTTTAGAAAGTCAATATTCCTGAGTAAGCCTGAAAATTTAGTTCTTTTTACTGGGTTTTTTCTGAATATTTCTTGAAATACTTCTTCGGTAATTTCTTCCCAATCTTTTTTAGAAAAAGAGAGTAATTCTGGTTTTGGATTGAATAATGGTTCGTTGTGTGGCTTACTAAAACGATTCCAAGGGCATACATCTTGACAAATATCACAACCAAACATCCAATCGTTGAATTTTCCTTTCATAACAGAAGGGATTTCGTTTTTTAACTCAATGGTAAAATACGAGATACATTTACTACCATCTACTACATGAGGCTCGACAATTGCCTGTGTTGGACAAGCATCAATACAAGCCGTACATTGTCCACAATGATCGGTGGTTTTATAATCGTAATCCAATTCTAAATCGATAATTAATTCGGCAATAAAGTAGAAAGATCCGTTTTGTTTGGTAATGAGATTGCTGTGTTTTCCTATCCAACCCAATCCGCTTTTTGCTGCCCAAGCTTTATCTAAAACAGGTGCTGAATCTGTAAATGCTCTTCCGTGAACTTCGCCAATTTCTTCTTGTATAAAATTTAATAATTGCTTCAGTTTATCTTTGATTACAAAATGATAATCTTGACCATAAGCGTATTTTGAAATTTTATAGCTGTCTTTATTTTGAAGTTTTTCAGGGTAGTAATTCAGTAATAACGAAACCACACTTTTTGAATCTGGAACTAACAAAGTTGGATCCATCCGTTTATCGAAATGATTTTCTAAATAACTCATTTCGCCTTGCATGTTTTTCTTTAAAAACTTTTCAAAACGTGGTGCCTCTTCTTCTAAAAAACTAGCCTTACTTATTCCACAAGATAAAAATCCTAGTCGTTTTGCTTCGGATTTAATAAGGGTTGTATGTTTTGTTTTTGAGTTCAGAATATCTGGTCGAGCGCAGTCGAGACCTATACAATATTAATAACCTCTCGACTGCGCTCGAGGGGACATCATCAAAACAACCCACCTTGAGAAGGCCCTTTTATTTTTCCTAAATGTTTATAAGCAGCTTCGGTTACTTCACGCCCACGAGGAGTTCGCATAATAAAACCTTGCTGTATTAAAAAGGGTTCATATACTTCTTCAATAGTTTCTGAACTTTCAGAAACAGCCGTTGCTAATGTGGTGATTCCAACAGGGCCTCCTTTAAATTTATCGATGATAGTTGATAGAATTTTGTTATCCATTTCATCTAAACCATGTGCATCTACATTTAATGCCTCTAAAGCGTATTTTGCAATTTTTATATCAATTTTTCCATTGCCTTTTATTTGTGCAAAATCTCGAACTCTTCGTAAAAGTGCGTTAGCGATTCTTGGTGTTCCTCTACTTCTTCCAGCAATTTCAATGGCTGCTGCCATAGAAATTGGAACGTCTAAAATTAGTGAACTTCGTTGTACGATAGTAGTTAATAATTCGGTGGTGTAATATTGTAATCTGGAAGCAATCCCGAAACGAGCTCGCATCGGTGCCGTTAATAACCCTGAACGTGTAGTTGCTCCAACTAAGGTAAAAGGATTCAAATTAATCTGAACAGAACGAGCGTTTGGTCCCGACTCAATCATAATATCTATTTTATAATCCTCCATTGCGGAATACAAATATTCTTCTACTATTGGACTTAACCGGTGGATTTCATCAATAAAAAGAACATCACGTTCATCAAGATTTGTTAGTAATCCAGCTAAATCTCCTGGTTTATCTAGTACAGGACCCGAAGTAACTTTTATTCCAACATCTAATTCATTTGCAAGAATATATGCTAAGGTTGTTTTTCCTAATCCTGGAGGACCGTGAAATAAAGTATGATCTAAAGCTTCTTCCCGTTGATTGGCAGCTTGAACAAATATTTGAAGATTATCTAAAACCTGATCTTGTCCAGCGAAATCATCAAAAGAAAGTGGGCGTAATTTTTTTTCTACATCTAATTCTTCTGGAGTGAAATGTTCGTCTGTGGGATCTAGGTTTTCGTTCATAGTTATTTCCTGCGAAGGCAGGAATCTCTTTTTTATTAAATCTGCTTTTCAAATATACGAAGAGATCTAATATATAAATATCACTTAATGTTATTATTTATCTCTACTATTCCAATCATTTTTGATAGCTTTTTGAAGCCCATATTTGAAATTATCCTAAAAAGTAATTTAATAAAACCAAACCTTATAATTGAAAGAGAAAATATCATTAATAAAATAAAATCTGAGATGTTTTCTAATCCATTTTGGTATAATTGTAAACCTAAGCCTATAAATGGATAAGACAAAATTATTAATAACATTCCTTTAAATACTTTGTGTATTTTAATCTCTATTATTCCATTATGACTTTTAAATTCACCAACAAAAACACAAAATGCACCAAAGCCAACAAATGATGTTATAATTTTAAAATTAGTTTTATTTACAATTCCTATAAATATTTTATCTGTATAACTTGAAATAAGGGAATCTGAATGTTTTGTATTTCGTTTAAGTTTTTCCAAGGCAGGCAAGCTTTCTGAATATAATGTCACCGAATATTTTTTAGATGGGAATAATTTCATATTACTAAAATACAATAAAAAAAGCCTTCCGAAAATCGAAAGGCTTTTGTAAAATACCATGAGATACCTGCCTGCACAGGTATTAGTTAGTGCGTCAATTCCTCTTCGTTATCTTGAATTGGAACATCTTGTGGTACAAAATCCTGTCCTGCAATTACGTAATCTGAATCATCTTTATTCATTTTACTGTAATCATATGGCCATCTGTGTACTTCAGGAATTGGACCATCCCAGTTTCCGTGGATATGTTTTACTTCTGCAGTCCATTCTAAAGTTGTAGAATTCCAAGGATTTTTTGGACCTACTTTTCCGAAGAACATAGAGTGAATAAAATTATATAAGAATACTAACTGTCCTGCAGCTGCAATAAATGCAAATACAGTAATCACCACATTGATGTCCATTAAGTCATCAAAATATGGAAAGTTAGAATTGGTATAATATCTTCTTGGTAATCCTGCCATACCTATAAAGTGCATTGGGAAGAAAACTCCATAGGCTCCAATAGCGGTAATCCAGAAGTGAATATATCCTAATTTTTTATTTAACATTCTGCCCTCAAACATTTTTGGGAACCAGTGATATACACCAGCAAATAATCCGTATAATGCAGAGATACCCATTACCAAGTGGAAGTGAGCTACCACAAACATGGTATCGTGAACGTTAATATCTAAAGCACTATCACCCAATACCAATCCTGTTAAACCACCACTAATAAAGGTGGAAACAAAACCGATGGAAAATAGCATTCCAGTATTCATTTTTAAATTTCCTTTCCATAAAGTAGTAATCCAATTAAAGGCTTTTACTGCTGAAGGAATTGCAATTAATAAGGTTGTAAAAGTAAATACAGAACCTAAGAAAGGATTCATACCTGTTACAAACATATGGTGACCCCAAACAATTGTTGAAAGGAAGGCAATTGATAATATTGAAGCAATCATTGCACGATATCCAAATATAGGTTTACGTGAATTGGTTGCCATAATTTCTGACACTAATCCCATTGCTGGAAGTATTACAATATATACTTCAGGGTGACCTAAGAACCAGAAAAGATGCTCGAATAATACAGGTGATCCTCCTTGATTATGTAAAACTTCTCCGGCAATATAAATATCTGATAAGAAGAATGAAGTTCCGAAACTCCTGTCCATAATCAACATTAATGCTGCTGAAAGTAGTACTGGAAATGAAACCACACCAATAATAGCCGTTACAAAGAATGACCATATTGTTAATGGAAGTCTTGTCATAGACATTCCTTTTGTTCTTAAATTTAAAACAGTTACGATATAGTTAAGCGATCCTAATAATGAGGAAGCAATAAATATTGCCATAGAAACTAACCAAAGTGTCATACCAGCTCCTGAACCAGGAATAGCTTGTGGCAATGCACTTAAAGGAGGGTAAATTGTCCAACCAGCATTCGCAGGTCCTGCTTCAACAAAAAGAGAAAGCAACATGATTACACTAGATAAAAAGAACATCCAATAGGATAACATATTCAGGAATCCTGAAGCCATATCCCTTGCACCAATTTGTAACGGAATTAATAAGTTACTAAACGTACCACTTAGTCCAGCTGTAAGGACAAAGAACACCATAATGGTACCGTGAATAGTTACTAATGCCAAGTATATATTTGGATCCATAACTCCACCTTCTGCCCATTTTCCTAAGAATATTTCGTAAACAGTAAATTGATGATCTGGCCATGCAAGTTGCATTCTAAAAAGTAATGACATTGCGATACCGATAATTCCCATAAACAAGCCTGTGATAAGGTATTGCTTAGAAATCATTTTATGATCTTGACTAAAGATATATTTTGTTACAAATGTCTCTTTATGGTGATGTCCGTGATCATCGTGATTGTTAGCGTGTTCTGACATATCTCTTTAAGCGGTTTTATTATTTTTTTAAAGTTTCAGCAAGTGTTGCTTGTTCAGCTAACCATGCATTGTACTCTTCTTCTGATTCTACAACAATTTTCATTTGCATATTGAAGTGATTAGATCCACAAATTTTATTACAAAGAAGTAGGTAATCAAATTCATACATTTCTAAAGCTTCGTCGCCATTTACTACTAAACCAATATTCTTTTCGGTTCTCAGCTCATTAATATGCTTTACTTTTGCAATGATATCTTCATTTAAACGCATATCTTCAGTGGTAGT
>JAJRQR010000183.1 GCA_024280145.1 Bacteroidota bacterium | reverse complement strand
CTCCCCTTCATTAAAATGCTCCACGGATATCGTGTCGCCTAATTTGTAATCTTCTTCAAATCCTTGGAATTCAACGACTTTACGCTTTACAGCGGTTCCTGCTTTTTTAGCATGCCCTTGAGCAGCTTTTGTAGCAGTCTTTTTGTCATCGAAACCAAGTTGAAGAGCTTCGTACCCGTCAACCTCTTTGGTTCTGACTTGGGTAACAACACAGGGACCTGCTTCAATAACGGTACAAGGAATATTTTTCCCATTCTCGTCAAAGATGCTGGTCATACCTATCTTTTTTCCAATTAACCCAGACATATTTATTATTTATTAATTATTAATTTCTGACTCTTGTGTCTGCAAGAATCTTTCTTTTTTATTTTTTATGAATTTCTTACTTCCATAAGAAACCAAAACAGGGTCAAAATAAATTCAACCCTGAATATTATTTTGTTTCCGTTTTTCCTTTGCTATCAAGCGCTGGACATTTTATTGAAACTTATCGTTTCAATTTATGAGATTCCTGCCTTCGCAGGAATAACACTACACTTTAATCTCTACTTCAACCCCACTTGGCAATTCTAGCTTCATTAAAGCATCAATTGTTTTTGAAGAAGAACTATAGATATCCAAAAGTCTTTTATAAGAACTTAATTGAAATTGCTCTCTACTCTTCTTGTTTACGTGTGGCGAACGTAGTACTGTAAATATTTTTTTGTGCGTTGGTAATGGGATTGGTCCCGTTACTACTGCTCCAGTACTTTTTACGGTCTTAACGATTTTCTCAGCAGATTTGTCCACTAAATTGTGATCGTAAGATTTTAGCTTTATTCTAATTTTTTGACTCATTGCTGTTATATTAAGCGTTAACTGTTCCTCTTGCTGCTGCAATTACTTCTTCAGATATATTTGAAGGAGTTTCAGCATAATGTGAAAATTCCATTGTTGAAGTTGCCCTACCAGATGACAAAGTCCTTAAAGTTGTTACATATCCGAACATTTCAGATAATGGAACAGTAGCTTTTATTACTTTAGACCCAGAACGATCGCCCATATCACTTAACTGACCACGACGACGATTTAAATCTCCAACGATATCTCCCATATTTTCTTCAGGAGTAAGTACTTCTAATTTCATTATAGGCTCCATAATTACGGCTCCAGCAGCTTTTGCAGCGGCTTTAAACCCTAATTTTGCAGCTAACTCAAACGATAATTGATCCGAATCCACATCGTGGTAAGATCCATCTGTTAAAGTTACTTTCATACTATCTACTTCGAATCCAGCTAAAGGACCATTTACCATAGCCATTTTAAAACCTTTTTCTACTGAAGGAATAAATTCTTTAGGAACATTACCACCTTTAATCTTGTTAACGAACTCTAATCCAGATTTTCCTTCTTCAGCAGGCTCTAATGTAAATACAATATCACCAAATTTACCACGACCACCAGATTGCTTTTTGTAAGTTTCTCTATGGTTTGCTTCGCGTGTAATTGCTTCTTTATATTCTACTTGAGGTTGACCTTGATTTACTTCAACCTTAAACTCACGTCTTAAACGATCTACAATAATATCTAAGTGAAGCTCACCCATTCCAGAAATAATTGTCTGTCCTGAAGCTTCGTCTGTTCTTACTGTAAAAGTTGGATCTTCTTCAGCTAATTTTGCTAAAGCCATTCCTAATTTATCAACATCTGCTTTAGTTTTAGGCTCCACAGCAATACCAATAACTGGATCTGGGAAGTCCATACTTTCTAAAACAATAGGATGTTTTACATCAGATAATGTATCTCCTGTGTTAATACTTTTAAATCCTACTGCAGCTCCAATATCTCCTGCTTCAATAAAATCGATAGCATTTTGTTTGTTAGCATGCATTTGGTAAATACGAGAAATACGTTCTTTTTTACCAGAACGATTATTTAACACGTAAGAACCCGCATCTAAACGTCCAGAATATGCACGGAAAAATGCTAAACGACCAACAAAAGGATCGGTAGCAATTTTAAATGCTAAAGCTGAAAACGGCTCAGATACATCCGGTTTACGAGAAATTTCTTCATCCGTATCTGGATCTGTACCTATAATCGCTTCTTTATCTAATGGAGAAGGCAAGTATCTACAAACTGCATCTAATAAAAACTGAACTCCTTTATTTTTAAAGGCAGAACCACAAATCATTGGAATGATAGCCATATCCATTACAGCAGCTCTAAGTGCAGCATGCACTTCGTCTTCTGTAATAGAATCTTCATCTTCCATGAATTTTTCTAATAGATTTTCATCGTATTAAGCAACTTCTTCAATCAATAACGATCTGTATTTCGCTGTTTCTTCTTTTAAATCTTCAGGAATATCAATAATATCGAAAGTTGCTCCCATATTTTCCTCATGCCATATAATAGCACGATTCTTTACAAGATCAACAATTCCTTTAAAATCTCCTTCTTCACCAATAGGAAGAACGATAGGTACTGCATTAGAGCCTAACATTTCTTTTACTTGGCGATTTACCATTAAAAAGTCAGATCCTTGACGGTCCATTTTATTTACAAAACCTATACGAGGTACCTTGTAATTATCTGCTAGTCTCCAGTTAGTTTCAGATTGAGGCTCAACACCATCAACCGCACTAAACAAGAAAACCAACCCATCAAGCACACGTAATGAACGATTTACTTCAACAGTAAAATCTACGTGACCTGGTGTGTCTATAATATTAAAGTGATAGTCTTTTGTATCAGCAGCAGAGTCTCCATCTGCACTTGGAAATTGCCAAGTACAAGTAGTTGCAGCAGAAGTAATAGTAATACCTCTTTCCTGCTCTTGCTCCATCCAGTCCATTGTAGCAGCACCATCATGTACTTCTCCAATTTTATGGCTTACTCCTGTATAATAAAGAACACGCTCTGTAGTAGTGGTTTTACCAGCATCAATATGTGCTGCAATACCAATATTTCTTGTGTATTTTAAATCTCTTTGTGCCATTTTTTAGAATCTGAAGTGTGAGAATGCTTTGTTAGCTTCGGCCATTTTGTGTGTATCCACACGTTTTTTAACAGCTGCCCCTTCTTCTTTAGCTGCAGCTAAGATTTCAGCAGCTAATTTTTGAGCCATAGACTTTTCGTTTCTTTTTCTAGCAAAAAGGATTAACCATTTCATTGCAGTAGAAACTTTTCTGTCTGGGCGTATTTGTCTTGGAATTTGGAAAGTTGCCCCTCCAATTCTACGACTTCTTACCTCTACATGAGGCATAACATTAGAAAGTGCGTCTTTCCACAATTCTAATGCAGTTTTCTCTTCGTCTTGATTTTTTTCTTCTACGATTGCTATTGCATCATAAAATACTTTGAAAGCCACCGACTTTTTTCCATCCCACATTAAGTTATTAACGAAACGAGTTACTAACTGGTCGTTAAATTTTGGATCTGGTAAAAGCGGTCTTTTTTTGGCTGCTCTTTTTCTCATGTCTTCTCTTTAAAATTTTTTAAATTTTACTTTTTAGGGCGTTTTGCACCGTATTTAGATCTACGTTGTGTTCTACCTTCTACACCTGCGGTGTCTAAAGCTCCACGAACGATATGATATCTAACTCCTGGCAAATCTTTTACCCTTCCACCTCTAACCAATACTATCGAGTGCTCCTGTAGATTGTGACCCTCTCCCGGGATGTACGCATTTACTTCCTTACCATTTGTCAATCTAACTCTTGCTACTTTACGCATTGCTGAGTTAGGTTTTTTTGGCGTGGTCGTATACACACGAGTACAAACCCCTCTTCTTTGAGGACACGAATCTAAAGCAGCCGATTTACTCTTCTTGGTTATTTTGGCTCTTCCTTTTCGTACTAATTGTGAAATTGTTGGCATATAAACTTTTTATATAATAAAATACCCCTTTTTTAAGGGTCTGCAAATGTAGAAATAATTTTTACTATAAACAACCCCAATTAATTAATTTTTT
>JAJRQR010000182.1 GCA_024280145.1 Bacteroidota bacterium | reverse complement strand
CTCTTTCAAACGGAAATTTTGTAGTTATAGCATAACGTGGTCCACAATGTACACACGTAGTAAAGGCATAATTAAAACGTCTGTTAGTGCTGTCTTTAATTTCTTCTTTGCAATAAGTACAAACAGCAAAATCTGGAGTTAACGGAATGTTTATCCGTTCTTTACTTTCTGATAAAAGAATCTTAAATTCATCATATTCAATAAAAGAAACTTCTATAATAGAATGATTTGTAATGATTGAAACCTCTGGTTTTTCTTTTAGAATTTGCTGTACAAAATGTGCTGCTTTTTTTTTCGAAGAATTTATATAAATAATAACACCATTAGCATTGTTAGAAACACTTCCAACACTATTATTTTGTTTTGCTAAATTGAAAACAAATGGACGAAATCCAACACCTTGAACGCGTCCACCTATTTGTATTTTAAAGGTTTTTGAATGCACAAAGTACTATGAATTTTGTTTTTGTTTCACTTTTTCTACCAACCAATCGCACCATTCATCAATGCCTTCTCCATTTAATGCAGAAATTTGAATGACTTCTAACTCGTGATTAACTTCCAAAGCATCTTTAGTTACAGCTTCCACCGAAAATGGTAAATAGGGAAGGAGGTCACTCTTAGAAACTAACATCATATCGCTTGTTAAAAACATACGTGGATATTTTTTTGGTTTATCATCGCCTTCTGTTGTTGCCATAAGCGTAACACGGTAATCTTCTCCTAAATCAAATGATGCAGGACAAACTAAATTACCAACATTTTCAATAAATAACAAATCAATATCTTCTAGTTTGTATTCTGGTAAGACTTGATGAACCATTTGTGCTTCTAAATGGCAGATTCCGCCTGTTACAATCTGTAAGGCTTGAATTCCTGATTCACGAATACGAATGGCATCTCGTTCGGTTTCTAAATCGCCAACCATTACTGCTATGGTTAGTTTGTCTTTTAACATTTCAGCCGTTTTTTGCATTAAAGTGGTTTTACCACTTCCAGCAGATGATGTGATATTAATTAAAAGTGTTTTATTTTTAGCCATTTCATTGCGAATAATACCAGCAACATAATCGTTTGCTTTTAATAAGTTTATGTTGGTGTTTTCGCATTGTACTGTTCCACGTGCTGCTTTTGTTGATTTTTCTATGTTCATTTTGATAATTTTTTAATCGTCAAATTCTACTTTATGAATTAACATTTCTTCTCCTTGAATTAAATTTTTACTTGGTTTCTCGCATTTCTCGCATAAGAACCGATAGTTTTCTACTTGTGTAATATGGTTGCAAGACTCGCATTGTATTTTAATATCGGTAGATTCTATATGTAGTTTTACATTATGAAATCGAGTGCCACAATAATGCTTTGCAGTATAGGCATTGCGCAATAAACGTGGTTCTATATTTGACAATTTACCAACTTTTAAATAAATGGCAGACATTGTATTGAGTTTTTCTTCCTCAAATTCTATTTCTAAAGTTTTCATAATGCTATTTACAATCGATGTTTCGTGCATATTTATTTAATAAACGATTTTAATTTATATAATGTTTCTAATTGTTCATTAGCTTTTTCGATTAATACTTTATCATCAACCAAAGTTTTTATTTCATTGACTTTAGAAAGCATTTCTTCGTAATTTTTTTGTTCATCTTCACAGGTTTCATTATTAATTAACCAATATAATTCTAATTGGTTGAGCAATGTTAAAGCCCGTTCAAAAGGATAATCTGTTGCAGTTCTAATGGTTAAAGATTCTTCAAACATAACAAAAGCTTTCTCTAAATTATTGTGCAATTTAGCTTCTGGAAACCCCATTAAAGCCGTTGCATAATTATGGGAAACCATTGCAAATTGATATGGAAACTCTTCTTTTGTGTAAAACTGTAATGCTTCCTTGAATGCTGAAGCACAAAAGGCTGTCCAAATTGGTTTTTCATTTTCAGAAACTTGAATTTCCGAATAAATTAAGGCTAAATTATGATTTATGTCTGCAAATTTTTGAGGATGTGTATCTCGCTTAAAAACTTTTAAAGCATTCTGAAATGTATTAATTGCAGGTTTATAATATTGTGGGCTTCCGTTTTTAGACCAAGTATATAGTACAATTGCTTTCTGAAATGTTGCTTCACCCAAGAGTTCAGGAATATCTTCGTTTTTAAAATATAGAATTGCCTTATTTATAAAATCTTTTGATTTTATAAAATCATTTTGAAAACTTGCAATTTCGGAAGCTTCAATTAAAACCAATCCTGCATTTACTTTTAGTTTATGGTCTTCATAAAACTTTATACATTGGGTTTGTAATGCTATTATTTCAGAAAGTTTTTCTTTATTATACGGCAAAGAAATTTGAGTCTTTAAGCTTGTAGCTAAAATATGATTTAGAGCATTTTTTTCTTCACTTGAAACTGCTTTAGGCACTATAGAGCGGATTAAATTTTCTGCATCCTTACCTAGACCATTGTCTAATAAGAAACTTGCATATTGTTTTGCAGAAAATAATTTAATTGTATCTGTTTTTCCTGTTTTAATCGCCTCTTCATAAGTGTTTTGAAGAATATTATTTCCTACAACAGGATTTGTATGTCCAAAATTATATACGATTGCTAAATTATGAATTGATGTGTTTTCTAAAAACTGAAGTTGTTCTTTAGTGATAGGATATCCGTATTGCAAATTAGCAATAATTAATAAATGCTGATGCAAATCATTTTCTTCAGAAACATACTCAAAAGCTTTTTGATGGTTTCCTAATTTGTAAAAAACGAATGCTAATAGATTGTTTTCTGAAAAAGGAATAATAGGGAAGAGGTAGGGAGGTTCTGTATCGTTCCAGTCTAAAGATGGAATAATCGAATCATCTTCAACCTTAATAATTTTATGGGACGAATTTATTGCAACATCTGTTGTAATAAAAACCAATTCATTTAATCGGTCAATAGAATTTATCAAGCTTTCTATTTGTATGTAGTGATTAGTTGTTGTTAATATTGTAATCATTTTTATTTACTTTTTGTGTTCCTCTAACATCTTTTGCAGCGGT
>JAJRQR010000181.1 GCA_024280145.1 Bacteroidota bacterium | reverse complement strand
GATATCTCTTTAGATTTAACACAAAATGGAGATGGATTAATATTTGTTAGAAAAGGAGTTAATTCACTTACTAAATCTTTAAAGTTTAGACAAACTGAGGCATCACCCATATTAATTATAAAAAGTTATTATTAAAACAGTAACTATTGTTAAAGAAAATATTATAAAAAGAGTTTTGGTAGTAGTACTAACCTTCTTTTTTTTAATTTTAGTCAGGCTCAACTTTATAATAAAGAAGTTGTAGCAAAAATTAATATTGAAAAAAATAGTGAATTTTTCACTTTCAGTGCAACAGCTGAAAATTTAATGGCCTCAGGATATAGTTTAAGATATGAATTGATGTCATTTAAAACAGATGTAAATAACAATACTTCAAAAAACACACAAGGAAATAGGTTTGTTTTAAAACCACATGAAAAGCTAGTGCTTTCTTCTATAAGTCTAAATAGAAATGAAGAAGGAAAAATAGTTTTGGTAATGGTTATTTATGATCAAGATGATAAACCTATTAGCCAAGATAGGGTTGTATTAAGCTACAAAGGAGATCAATTGGAAGTTGAGGTCTTAAAAAAAGCAGAACCCAAACAAATTGCTATGTCTGATCAAGCAAAGCCACAAGATGGTTTTGTAATAAGTGGATTAGTAATAGAAAACACTATAACAAAGGCTGGTCGGGACTTTTATAGATATTTTTATTCAGAATACCGGAACAAACAAATAAAAACTAGTAAAAATATATTAATTGAAGAGGTGCTCGCTGGATTTGGAATTAGAAGCTCAAAAATATCTGTCAAGGTAGATAATCAATTGGTCTGGCAATTTTTTGCACAACCAAAACAAGATTTTCTGAAAAAAATGGCAGATTTAGCGATGAGCCGTACAATTTCTAAATTACAACAAATAGAAAAACAAAAAAATAATTTTATACATTATTAAAATGAAAAATAAACTTCTAATTATTGTGTTACTTGCTTTTGGAGCAAGCTGTTTTGCGCAGCAGTTTTCGTATAAACCTAAAAATCCCGCTTTTGGTGGAGATACTTTTAACTATAATTGGATGCTAAGCTCGGCAAATGCCCAAAATTCTTATACGGCAGATAGAGACGCAAGAGATGAGCAATCCGATCTAGATAGATTTGGAGAAAATATAAATAATCAAATATTAAGTCAGATATCTAGAACCTTATTAGAACAGCAATTAGGTGATTTTGATTTTTCTCAAGAAGGGACTTTTTCCTTTGGAACCTTAAATATAGAAATTTTCGAATCTGGAGAAGGGTTAGTTATTAATATTTTAGATACTTCCACAGGTGAACAAACTCAAGTAATAATTCCAAATTAAACTTATGAATATTTTTACTAGAATATTAATTGTAATTTCTGTTTTACTTTTAACTTCATGTGCGGCATACTTTAATCAACCATTACAACAAAAACCATCTCGGACTGGTGATTTTTCAGCTTCAACAAAAATACTATTAGATTTACCCCAAGCAAAAAGTCCATTAGAAGTTGCAGTTTACAACTTTAGCGATCAAACGGGGCAATATAAAGCAGTAGAAAATGGGAGCACTTTTAGTACTGCAATATCACAAGGAGCTACTACTATTTTGATTAAGGCATTAGAAGACTCTGGATGGTTTATTCCTATTGAAAGAGAAAATTTAAGTAATCTTTCAACAGAACGTAATATTATTAGAAACACAAAACAGGAGTATATTAAAAACCTAAATCCTAATGAACCACCTTTGCCTCCATTACTTTATGCAGGATTATTGTTAGAAGGAGGCATTATTTCTTACGATACAAACATCATTACAGGTGGGATGGGAGCTCGATACTTTGGTTTAGGGGCTTCTGCTCAATATAGACAAGATAGAATTACGGTATATTTAAGAGCTGTTTCAACTAGTAATGGGGAAATATTAAAAACAATATACGTTTCAAAAACAATATTATCTCAAGCACTAGACGCTAGTTTATTTAGATTTGTAAAGTTTCAAAGATTATTGGAAATTGAAACAGGTGTTACTCAAAATGAACCCATGCAATTAGCTGTTAAAGACGCTATTGAGAAAGCAGTTCATGATTTAATTATTGAAGGTATTGAAGAAAAATATTGGGGAACAATGGAAGGTCCAGCAAAAGATAATGAGCTGGTTTCAGAATATTTAAGACATAAAGAAGAAGATGAAAACACCGAATTATACGACATAAAATTTGTGGTAAGAGATTATAAAAATAGTTTTAGTTTAACTGGAGCTGTTGGACAAATTTATGGAGATTATACAGCAAAAGAATGGGATTTTTTTACAAGCTTTCAGTATCAAAGAAAAATTTCTTCCACATTTAACCTTGGTTTGTCAGGGTCTTATTTTAAATTGAATAATGGCCCTATTTTCAATGAATTTTTTGGAGGAATAGATTTAAATGCTCAATTTAATATTTTGCCGAATGACGAAGTCTCCCCATTTGTATATTTTGGGCCTGGAATGATTTTTAGAGCATCAGGCGATAATCAAGGAGATTTATTTGTTAAAGCTCAAATTGGTGTAGGTGTAAAATATTTTTTATCACCAAGATGGGGTTTAAGAGCTTTTGCTGAATACGATTTTGTGTTTAGTGATGAATTAGATTATTTGGTAAATGGTACAAGAGATGATCATTATTATAATTTTGGTATAGGAATTAACTATTATTTTAATTTTAAAAATAATAACAATAAAAAAACTCTAAATGAAAAATTATAGAATACTTACTTTATTATTTGTTTTAATTACAGCTTGGAGTTGTAGTGAAGATACTGTAGATGCACCAAAAATAGGAGCAATTTCTGGAGCAGTTATCGATAAAGAAACTGGAAATCCATTAGAAAATGTAAAAATTACGACTAATCCTGCGTCAAGTACTGTATTTACAAATGAAAACGGAAATTTTTTCCTTCCAGAAGTGATAGTGGATGATTATTCTGTACAAGCAGAACAGGAACTTTATTCAACGGGTTTTGAATCTGTAAGTGTAATAGAAGGAATAACTTCGAATGTAGCTTTTGAATTAGAACTAGCAGATTTAATTAACACTCCTCCAACAACACCAGAGTTGATTTTTCCAGAAAATGGAGCTAGTGAGGTGCTATTAGAAGTAGAATTTTATTGGTCTGCATTAGATACAAATGGAGATGAATTAAATTATACACTTGATATTAGAAACGGAACAACAAATGAAATACTATTATATGAAGTTGGGCAAGACACCACTTTTGTTGTAAATAATTTACAATTAGCGACTAATTATATATGGCAGGTTACTGTTTCAGATAATGTTAATGACCCAATAAGTTCTCTAATAAGTGAGTTTACAACTTTTACGTCACCTGATAACCCATTTGTTATTGTAAAAGAAATAAATGGTAATAATGTGTTGTTTTCTGGAAATGAAGATGTTGACTCGGAAGGTGAGCCAGATTTTAACCTTTTACAATTAACTAATGAAAGTACAAATAGTTTTAGGCCAAGAAGAAATTTAATAGTTAATAAGTTGGCATTTTTAAGAACTGTTGGTGGGGATGCACAAATATTTACGATGAATTTAGATGGAACAGGTGTCAATCAAGTTACTTCTAATATTCCAGTTGCTGGATTTAGACATAACGAATTAGGTTTTACTTGGGCTAATAATGGTCAATTATTATATTTTGCAAATTTTGATAAATTGTATTCAATAGATCCAGATGGAGGAGGAGCAAATTTATTATACCATACAGAAGATGGGTTGTTAATTTCTGAAATAGATGTAGCGGATTTTGATTCAGATTTGGTTTCATTAAAAACAAATAACATCAACGGGTACGAAGCAAGAATATATACAATAAGACTATCAACAGGAATGGAAGAAACAATTATTCATGAAGGTGAATTGGGAGCAGTTGGAGGAGTTAGTTTCTCTGCTAATGCAGATAAAGTTTTGTTTACAAAAGATCTTTCGGGTTCTCAAAACAATTCTTATCGACAATTTGAAGCTAGAATATTTTTATATGATATTCTTTCTGCAACATTAACTGAAGTCAGTTCCGAGGTTTCACTTGGAGAAAATGATTTAGATGTAAAATTTTCTCCGTCAGAAGGAGGAGCTATTTTTACTCGTGTTGGTACAAATGAAGGAGCGATCCCTAAAATTATTAAATTAGAATTTGATCAAGGGATTGAAGATAAAATACTATTCAATAATGCTTTTATGCCAGATTGGGAATGATTAAAATTATTAATAAATACTTAAAAGCTCACTTTTGTGAGCTTTTTTTATTATGTATTTTTGCAGAAATAGAAAATCTAAAATGAGCCAAGAAATTTCAAAGCGATATGCGCAAAGAGGTGTGTCAGCTTCAAAAGAAGATGTACACAATGCTATAAAAAATGTAGATAAAGGATTATTTCCTCAAGCATTTTGTAAAATTGTCCCAGATTATCTTACGGGAGATAAGGAATATTGCTTGGTGATGCACGCAGACGGAGCAGGAACTAAATCCTCTTTAGCATATATGTACTGGAAAGAAACAGGAGATTTATCTGTTTGGAAAGGAATAGCTCAAGATGCTTTAATAATGAATATTGATGATTTGTTATGCGTGGGAGCAACCGATAATATAATGCTTTCTTCCACTATCGGTCGTAATAAAAATAAAATTCCTGGTGAAGTGATTTCTGCAATAATCAATGGTTCAGAAGAATTGTTGAAAGATTTAAAACAGTTTGGAATAACAATTCATTCAACAGGTGGAGAAACAGCAGATGTGGGTGATTTGGTACGAACCATAATTGTAGATTCTACTGTAACCGCTCGTATAAAAAGAAGTGATGTAATAGATAATGCCAATATAAAAGCGGGTGATGTAATTGTTGGTTTAGAATCTTTTGGACAAGCAAATTACGAAACGGAATACAATGGTGGAATGGGGAGCAACGGGCTTACATCAGCGCGTCACGATGTTTTTGATAAATACTTGGCTAAAAAATATCCAGAAAGTTTTGATGCTGAAGTACCTGAAGAATTAGTGTATTCTGGTTCAAAAATGCTAACAGACTCAGTCGAAGGTGCTGCTTTAGACGCAGGAAAATTAGTGCTTTCACCAACAAGAACCTATGCGCCAATAATAAAAAAAATACTTTCAAAATTTACCAATAAAGAAATTCATGGAATGGTGCATTGTAGTGGAGGAGCACAAACTAAAATTCTTCATTTTGTAAAAAAACTTCATATCATCAAAGATTCCTTATTTAATGTGCCACCATTGTTTAAAATGATTCAGAAAGAAAGTAAAACCGACTGGAAAGAAATGTACCAAGTTTTTAACATGGGGCATCGTATGGAATTATATGTTTCCGAAGAAATTGCTAATACTATTATTGAAATTTCAAAATCATTTAATGTTGATGCTAAAATAATTGGAAGAGTAGAAGCTGCAGAAAACAAAAGACTGACTATTAGGAGTGAGTTTGGAGAATTTAATTATTAAATTGTAGTTTGACGATATAATTATTTTAAAACAAAAAAAATATATCGACGAAATGCTTATTTTTACAAAAATTGTATAAACCTTTTAAAAGTATAGATTGAAAACTAATATTTTTAACAAAAACTATTTGCAACTAATAATAACGATAGGAGTATTGTTTTTTGGTCTTGGAATTTTCTTTTTTTATACAAGCATTTCTTTTTTTCGTGGTAGTTCCTCCTTTTTAGCTTATAGAATGCTAAGGGGTGTTATTTGTATTGCTTATCTAATTCTAATACTTGTTTTTCAAAAAAAGAATCTAATTTTTTGGTAGCTAGTTTTTTGCTGTTCTATGGAGTTTCTAGTTTAATGACTATTTGGTATGAAAATAATTTTTTAGCTACACTTTCAATGGGAATTAATGCTTTTTCTTTTTTCTTTTTAATAATTGCAATATTTCCAAAAATAAGAAAAATGAAAATTGACTCATTTGTTATTTTAAGTAGTGTGATTATGTTATTATTTAATGGGTTTTTAGTATACCAATTCTTGAATATGTTTAAAGAAATGACACAAAGCAGTATTCATTTTATTTTTATTGTTCTTAGCACTTTAGGAATTGTCTTCGTTTCCTTTTTAGCAATACTATACAATCATAAATACAGTACAAATAATAGTGTTTTATTTTCAAGCTTTATTTTTATATTACTATTCGCTGAGGTTTTTAGAGGCATAGCATATTACGATATTGCTTATGGTGATTTTTCAGCGCATTTTGCAAGATTTTTATTAATAGTTTCATTAAGCTTTTTAACCAATTATTGTTTTAAGACAAAAAATGATGATGAGCTATTAAACACTCGATTATTTTAATATTCAATTTCTGAATTTCAGAAAAATACTATCCTAATTTATTGTAAATTTGTGCGACAATAAACAATTCAATGTTAGATAAACTTCAAATAGTAAAACAGCGATTCGATGAGGTGAGTGATTTAATCATTCAACCTGATATTATTACCGATCAGAAGCGTTATGTGCAACTAAATAAAGAATATAAAGATTTAAGATTATTAATGGATAAGCGTGAGGAATACCTTAGTCTTACCGATAATATTAACGAGGCAGAAGAAATTATTGTTGACGGGAGTGATGCCGAAATGGTTGAAATGGCAAAAATGGAATTGGATGAAGCAAAAGGTAGAATTCCAGCTTTAGAAGATGAAATTAAATTTTTATTAGTACCAAAAGACCCAGAAGATGCTAAAAATGCAGTAATGGAAATCCGTGCAGGAACAGGTGGAGATGAAGCAAGTATTTTTGCAGGAGATTTATTTAGAATGTACACAAAATATTGTGAAAGTAAAGGTTGGCGTACCGATGTAGTAGATTTTAGTGAAGGAACTAGTGGTGGTTTTAAAGAAATTCAGTTTGAAATAACAGGTGACGATGTATATGGAATTTTAAAATTTGAAGCAGGAGTACACCGAGTACAAAGAGTGCCGCAAACAGAAACTCAAGGTCGCGTTCATACCAGTGCTGCAACGGTGATGGTATTTCCAGAGGCAGAAGAATTTGATGTGCAGATTGAATTGAAAGACGTTCGGGTAGATTATTTTTGTTCTTCAGGACCTGGAGGGCAATCGGTAAATACAACCTATTCCGCAGTGCGATTAACTCACGTTCCTACTGGTTTGGTGGCACAATGTCAAGATCAAAAATCACAGCATAAAAATAAAGAGAAAGCTTTTAAAGTACTGCGTTCTCGTTTATATGATTTAGAATTAGCAAAAAAGCAAGCCGAAGATGCAGAAAAAAGAGGTTCTATGGTGACCAGTGGTGACCGAAGTGCAAAAATTAGAACTTATAATTATTCTCAAGGAAGGGTTACCGATCACAGAATTAATTTAACACTGTATGATTTAAGTAATATTATTAATGGCGATATTCAAAAAATAATTGATGAATTGCAATTGGTAAACAACACAGAAAAACTTAAAGAAGCAGGAGAGACTTTTTAAAATTCTGAATTTAGAATTCTAAATTCAAAATTTAAGAATATGACAACAAATCAATTAATTTCTGAAATTCATAAAAAACAATCTTTTCTTTGTATAGGATTGGATGTCGATTTAAACAAAATTCCGAAACATTTATTAGAAGAAGAAGACCCAATTTTCACCTTTAATAAGGCAATAATTGATGCAACTCATCATTTGGCTGTTGCCTACAAACCAAACACTGCTTTTTATGAAGCATGTGGAATAAAAGGTTGGAAAGCACTTGAAAAAACCATTAAATACCTAAACGAAACCTACCCAGAAATATTTACAATTGCCGATGCAAAACGAGGTGATATTGGCAACACGTCCAAGATGTACGCTAAAGCCTTTTTAGAAGATTTAGGATTTGATTCAGTTACGGTTGCTCCCTATATGGGCAAGGATTCTGTAGAACCTTTTTTGTCTTTTGAAAATAAACATACCATTATGTTGGCATTAACTTCTAATGTAGGTGCTTTCGATTTTCAAACTCAAAAAATGGAGGGGAAAGAACTTTATAAAAAGGTGTTAGAAACTTCCAAGTCTTGGAATAACTCTGAAAATTTAATGTATGTAGTAGGTGCTACAAAAGCAGAATATTTTAGTGAAATAAGAAAAATTATTCCCGATAGTTTTTTGTTAGTTCCAGGAGTAGGTGCACAAGGAGGAAACCTACAAGATGTTTGTAGACACGGAATGAATAAAGATGTAGGGCTTTTAATTAATTCTTCTCGAGGAATAATTTACGCATCAAAAGATTTAGATTTTTCTATTTCTGCAGCTTTTGAAGCTAAAAAATTACAACAACAAATGATGAGGATTCTTGATGATATAAATTAATCCTGCAGAGCAAAAACTTGTCTTAGAAGATTTGTTGACCTTTCGTTTATATTAGTTCTAATTTCTTTTTCTTCAACTGCAATCATTTTATAAACTCCTTTTAATGCTTCTGTAGTTACATAATCTGTTAAATCTGGATTTATTTTATTTACAAAAGGTATTGTATTGTATGAGTTAATAATATTAGTCCAAATTTGGTCTGCTCCAACCTTAGAAAAAGAGTTTTTAATTACGGGATTAAATTTACTATAAAGGGCTGTGTTTGTTTTATTCTGCAAATAATTAGTGGCTGCATTATCCGATCCTAATAAAATATTTTTAGCATCAGAAAATGTAATTTCCTTAACAGCACTTACAAATATAGGAGTCGCTTCTTTTACAGCATCTTCAGCAGCGCGATTCATAGCTTTTATCCCTTCATCTGCCAAACTTCCTAATCCGATATTCCGTAGGGCTTTATCGACTTTTTGTAATTCTTTCGGCATTAATATTTTAACAAGGTTATTGTTGTAATAGCCATCTTTTTGGGTGAGTTTGCTAACTTGTTTAGTTATGCCCTTGTCCAAAGCTTGACGCAAACCTCCAGCAATATCTAGGGTTCCACTAGTTGTTTCGGTTGGTAATGAGTTGACAACATCTTGTAATTCTGCACAAGAAAAAGTAATTAATGACAATAAAATAAGGGTAAATTTTTTGAAATACATTTTAGATAAGTTGATGATTTATTTTTGCAAAGGTGTGAAAATATTATAAGAATAAAAATAGAAATTCACAGATCAAAATAATTGTCCGTTTATCTACTCCCTTTTTCGTAAATTTGCAGCCTGAAAACAAACATTCAAATTCATGCACGAGATCCCTCCTTACCAACCAATAAATAAAGTACGTATAGTAACTGCAGCCTCTCTGTTTGACGGTCACGATGCTTCCATTAATATCATGCGAAGAATTATTCAGTCCACAGGTGTTGAAGTGATTCATTTAGGACATGATAGAAGCGTGGAAGAGGTGGTAAATACAGCAATACAAGAAGATGCAAATGCCATTGCTTTGACTTCTTACCAGGGAGGTCATAACGAATATTTTAAATATATGTATGATTTGCTGAAAGAAAGAGGAGCTACGCAAATCAAGATTTTTGGCGGTGGCGGTGGTGTAATTCTTCCTTCTGAAATTAAAGAATTACAAGACTACGGAATTGAAAGAATCTACTCTCCAGACGATGGTCGGGAAATGGGATTGCAAGGAATGATAAACGATTTGGTTGAAAGGTCTGATTTTCCAATAGGTGATAAATTAACAAATGAAGCTGAAAATTTTTCCAAAAAAGAAGCAGGAGCCATAGCTAGAGTAATTTCTTCAGCAGAGAATTCTCCTGAAGTAGCGAAAATGGTTTTAGATAAAATACATCAAAAAAACAAATCATCAAAAGTGCCTGTTCTTGGAATTACAGGAACTGGAGGTGCAGGAAAATCATCTTTAGTAGATGAATTAGGTCGTAGGTTTTTAATAGATTTTCCAGAAAAAACCATCGGAATTATTTCCGTAGACCCTTCTAAAAGAAAAACGGGAGGTGCTTTATTGGGCGATAGAATTAGAATGAATGCCATTAACTCACCGCGAGTTTATATGCGTTCTTTAGCAACTCGTCAGAGCAATTTAGCACTATCAAAATATGTCTCGGAAGCCATTGAGGTTTTAAAAGCAGCCGAATACGATATTATAATTCTGGAAACTTCTGGAATTGGTCAAAGTGATACTGAAATTATAGAACATAGCGATGTTTCATTATATGTAATGACTCCAGAATTTGGAGCAGCAACACAGTTGGAAAAGATTGATATGCTGGACTTTGCAGACTTGGTGGCTATTAATAAATTCGATAAACGAGGAGCTTTAGATGCTTTACGTGATGTGAAGAAACAGTATATGCGTAATAATAATTTGTGGGACATTCCACAAGAAGAATTACCAGTTTACGGAACCATCGCATCGCAATTTAACGACCCTGGAATGAACCAACTTTACAAGGCTATTATGGATGAGTTAGTTAAAAAAACAGAAGCAGATTTGGTTTCAGATTATCAGATTTCTGAAGAAATGTCTGAAAAAATTTATGTAATTCCACCTGCGAGAGTACGATATCTCTCTGAGATTTCAGAAAATAACAGAGGTTATGATACAAAGGTGGACACTCAAGTAGAAGTAGCTCAAAAACTATATGGAATTTATAATACGATTTTGTCGGTTGTAAATATTAATCCTTCAAAGGAAGAATCTTTATTAGTGAAATCAGGTCTTAACGAAGATGAGATTCTTCGCTTTGCGAATGATACTGTCATTCCGACAGAAGGAGGAACTACAGACGAGGAATCTCAAAATATATTTATAAATCTACTCATAAAAGAATTCGACCGTGTAAAAATGAACCTTAACCCTTATAATTGGGAAGTGATTTTAGGTTGGTCTGAAAAAGTAAATCGTTATAAAGAACCTGTTTATTCTTTTAAAGTTCGAGATAAAGAAATTAAAATTCAGACACATACGGAGTCACTTTCACATTTGCAAATCCCAAAAGTTTCCCTTCCAAAATATGAAGCTTGGGGCGATATATTACGTTGGGTTTTACAAGAAAATGTACCGGGAGAATTTCCTTATACTTCAGGATTGTATCCTTTTAAAAGAACAGGCGAAGATCCAACAAGAATGTTTGCTGGAGAAGGAGGTCCCGAACGTACCAACAGACGTTTTCATTATGTAAGTTTAGGAATGCCAGCAAAACGGTTGTCAACAGCCTTTGATAGCGTAACACTCTACGGAAACGATCCAGACAAACGTCCCGACATTTATGGAAAAATTGGAAATGCAGGAGTTTCCATCTGTTGTTTGGACGATGCTAAAAAATTATATTCTGGTTTCGATTTAAGTCATCCGATGACTTCGGTGAGTATGACAATTAATGGGCCAGCGCCTATGTTGTTGGGTTATTTTATGAATACCGCTACCGATCAGAATTGTGAAAAATACATTCGTGAAAATAAACTTGAAGCTGAAGTTGAAAAGAAAATAGCTGCTATTTATAAGAAAAAAGGAATTGAAAGACCTGCCTATCAAGGTCAAATCCCAGAAGGAAACGATGGTTTGGGATTGATGCTTTTAGGTGTAACAGGCGATGAAGTTTTACCAAAAGATGTTTATGATAAAATAAAATACGATACCTTAAAACAAGTTCGAGGCACGGTACAAGCCGATATTTTAAAAGAAGATCAAGCACAGAATACTTGTATATTTTCCACAGAATTTGCTTTGCGTTTAATGGGTGATGTGCAAGAATATTTTATTGAAAAACAGGTTCGTAATTTTTATTCCGTTTCAATTTCGGGTTATCATATTGCGGAGGCTGGAGCCAATCCAATAACTCAGTTGGCATTTACACTTGCTAACGGATTTACTTATGTGGAGTATTACCTTTCTAGAGGAATGGATATTAACAAATTTGGACCTAACTTATCGTTCTTTTTCAGTAATGGAATCGATCCAGAATATTCAGTAATCGGTCGTGTGGCTCGTAAAATTTGGGCTAAGGCTATGAAGTTAAAATATAATGCCAATCCAAGAGCACAGATGTTGAAATATCACATTCAGACTTCAGGAAGATCCCTGCACGCTCAAGAAATAGATTTTAATGATATAAGAACAACGCTTCAGGCATTGTATGCAATTAATGACAATTGTAATTCGCTGCATACCAATGCTTATGATGAAGCGATTACAACACCTACGGAAGAAAGTGTTCGTAGAGCGATGGCAATTCAATTAATTATTAATAAGGAATTAGGATTAGCAAAAAATGAAAACCCAATTCAGGGAGCATTTGTTATTGAAGAACTTACGGATTTGGTTGAAGAAGCCGTTTTAAAAGAATTTGATAGGATCACAGAAAGAGGAGGTGTTTTAGGTGCCATGGAAACTATGTACCAACGAAGTATGATACAAGAAGAAAGTCTGTATTATGAAACTTTGAAACACAACGGAGAGTTCCCAATTATTGGAGTAAATACTTTTTTAAGTAGTAAAGGTTCTCCAACGGTAATTCCTGGTGAAGTAATACGAGCAACGGAAGAAGAAAAGCAATATCAAATTAAAGTAATAGAAAATCTTCATAAATCCACAGAGGATATAACCACAGAATTATTAGCAGATTTACAAACGAGAGCAATTCATAACGAGAATATTTTTGAAGCATTAATGGAAGTTTGTAAGCATTGTTCATTGGGACAAATAACCAGTGCTCTTTTTGAAGTTGGAGGTCAGTATCGTAGAAACATGTAAGCAGAAAACCAGTTTTCTTTTTTTAAGAAAATTGTGTGAATCGCTTACACTAAGTGGAGTCGAAGTGTCGTAAAAACTATCTGTATTAAAGCGTCAACATCCAAATATGCTGTAATTTTTTAAATTTTTTCAATTCATTTCTTAGAATAGGAAGAAATTCTTTGCCATTGCTATGAGAGCTTTCTAGGCGTTCGCAATTTTTATAAAGCAGGTTAGTAAGGTTAGAAATTGAAATAAGATGTTTGTGCCGATCCTCAGAGAATACTTTACTTTCTGCTTGTACAATTTCCGGAACTAAGGAATTGGATTGCTGCACAATATCACCTGTAAAATAAATATTAGGATCTTCATTCCCATTTGATTGTAATGGTGCTAAATCGGGAACTAAATATTTTGAAATCTGACTAGAAAGCGTAAATATCTCTAATGCCTTTTTGTGGATAGGCGAAATAGGCTTGTTATGTCTATAAACAGTGTTCATTTTCAAATTATTATAGCAATTATTTTTATACAAAATTAAATAGAAACACTTAATATATACTTTAATTATTAAAGCATTATACTATATTTGCTTTAATAGTAATGTTTTATTCATAAATATACTTTAAAATGAAGTTAGATGCTTTAAATTGGAAAATTTTACAATGTATTCAGAAGAATGCAAGACAATCAAATGCAGAAATTGGACGAACTGTAGGAATTAGTTCACCTGCCGTTTCAGAAAGGATAAAAAAAATGGAAGATGCTGGAGTTATAAATGGATATCACACTGAAGTTTCTCCTTTTGAAGTAGGATATCAATTAACCGCTTTCATTACACTTCGTGCCTTTATGGGGAAGTTAAAACCCTTTTTAAATAAAGTAAAGACCTACGATGAGGTTTTAAATTGTTATCGAATTACAGGTAATGAAAATTTTGTAATGCACGTGGTACTTAAAGATCAAAAGCATTTGGAATATTTTATCGATCAATTAATTAAATATGGTGAAACAAAAACCCAAATTGTTTTATCTCACGTTGTTGAGAATGGAATAGTAAAGAATTATAAGAAATAAAAAACTCGCGATATCTTTAAAAATACCGCGAGTTACCCACAAGATTTATTAGTTTTCTACTGAATTTCTATCGTCACTTTAATCGCTTCAGATGTTGAAGGATACGAGAAACCGTCATTTACCATTTGTACATTTCCGTTTTCATCTGCACCAGTTCCCCCACCTCCACGAATAGGTTGATTGTTCCCAGCTCCTGGAAATTCATTTACTTCAGTACCTGCATCCCAAAGGCTTAATTGCGATGTCATATCTCCAGAAATTGCATTTCCGTTATTGAACAAACTAATTCCTGAATCGTCAAATGCGTAGAATAAATCGTTAGATTCAATTAACATCAAAGCAAGGTTTAAGTAATCACCTTCTTCTGCTGAGAAAGTAAATGAATAGGAATTATCTGGTAATAATGGTCCGGGTGCACCAGCTCCTTCAGATGTATTAAAAACACCACTTTCTGAAACTCCGTTGATAGAACTTAAAGCTGCTCCCAAAACACTTGGATCTCCATCTTCGGCTAAATTTTCTAATCCGTTTCCATTATCGGAAGAATTGTTAGTGAAAATAGGATTTGTTGAAGAATTGTGAATTGCAAAAACTCCAGGTGCATAAGGTGAAAAATAACCACTATTGTCAGTTAAAAAACCGTCCATCATACTGTTGTCACCATCTTCTGCTAATTTTTCCATTCCTGCTGAAGCCATCGCATTATCCATGAAAAGTGTTGCTTGATCGTCATGAATTGCCCAAACTCCAGGAGCTAAAGGTGAAGGTAAAGTAGAAGTATCTGAAACATTATCTATCGTAACGGTACACATCGTTCCTCCGTTATGAATAAGAGAAATGTTGATTATCGTTTCAGTTGATGGATAAGTAAATCCATCATTTACTAAATGAATTACTCCGTTTTCATCATCTCCTGTATTTGAACCTGATTGATTCATAGGCTGATTGGCACCAACTCCTGGCTCCTCGTTTACTTCGGTTCCCACATCCCACAACATTAATTGAGAAGTTACATTTCCTGTAGTTGCGTTTCCGTTAGCATCATATAATGCAAGCCCTGTATCTGAAAATCCTAGAAATAAATCGTTTGATTTTACATACATGGTCGAAAGTGAAAGAAAAGCTCCTTTCCCAGCATTGAAGCTAAAAGATTGAGAAGCTGCTGGAGGAATAGCATCAAATATTCCATTATCCTTAAAAGTTTTGGGCGTAAATACATTTTCTATTGTAACTTTAAATGAAGCAGTAGCTGCTGGTTCTGGCGTTACATTATCGTCGTCACTACTACAAGAAGTAGCGATAAATAAAATACTAAGTAGTAAAATTGCAAATTGTTTTTTCATCATAATTATTTTTTAGTTTAACTATGACAAAAGTATATCGCGTTGTAATAAAGAAATGTTAGCTACCTAACACAAACTCATTTTTTAATAATTATTTCATTTCTGTTGAAATCTAAAAATCCTTCTTCTTTCAATTCATTCATAATAATATTTAAGGAAGGGCGGGAAGTTCCGAGTAAAGAAGCCATATCTTTTTGAGTGTAGGGATGTTTGATTTTAATATTTCCGTTAAGCAACGGAGTACCAAAATCTTTTTCTAACTCTGAAAGAAATTCCATGACTCTTGTTCGAGTATCTTTAAATAAAAGGAGTTCTAAGCGTCTTTCTAACTTTTTTATTCTAAGTCCAATAAATCGATATAATTTTATACTTAAAGGTCTGTTTTTGAGCATTAAACCTTGTAATTCTTCAGTAGAAATGGAACAAATTGAATTGTCTTTATCAATAGCTTGCGCAAATTCAGTATGTTTTTCTTCGCCAAGAATTGTTTTTTCTCCAAATATTTCTCCTTTGGAAAGAATTGCTTTTACAACTTCGGAACCTTCTTCAGTATAATAACCAATTTTCACTTTCCCTTGGTCGATTAAATAAACTTTAGAAGCAGATTCATCTGTGAAATAAATAAATTCGTTTTTGTCATATTTATCAAATTCATGGCTGTTCTTATATGCCTTGAACTTATGAGGGCAAAGAATTTTATAAAGATTAATATCTTCAACAAACCAAATATTATTTGTAACCATCTATAAAATTTACAGTTTCTTACTTTGATTTTTAAATTGTACTATTCAAATCAAAATAGAATTACTAAATTAAACTAAAATTTCAGAATAAAAAAAGTTGTTATTTTTTACGGGCAATTATTAACGATTTTAGATCCTTTCCGTATTTTGAGTTTTTTATTTTTGGTGTTAGGTTATTATAAACTGAATCTAAATATTTTAACTTCGAGTTGTTTACTCTGTTTACCATTAAATAAGGAGCAACTTCAAAATCATTATTTGTTAATGCGAAACTAATGGTAGCTAGGTATTTTTTTGCAATAATAGATTTTTGAGTTTTATCGATTGATATAGCTAAAGAATCATTTCCGCTTTTTCTTGCAGTAAATTGTTGCTCGATTAGTTCTAGGTTCTGATTAGAATATCGATCAATAATTTTATTGTACATCACTAATTTTTCCTGATTTATAGATCCCGTTATTTTTGCATCTACTTCAAAATTATCAAGTGTTGTACTTATATTTATCGGATTTGATTCAGCAAAAAAAGCAATACGATCGTCTAGGAGTATTCCGTTTTCAATTTTAAGGTACAAATAATATAATTCTGGCTCTAAAACAGTTTCAGAAAAATTAAAAGAAGAATTTCCATTAATAACCAATGAATCTAACGTAATTAATGTGGAGTCTTCTATTTTCTGAAGGTATAAAGTGCCTTTTTTTAATTCTTTTACGTTCCCAGTTAGCGTCATTTTGTTTTCCTTTGAAGAACAGCTGATTAGTAATATAAATGTGGCAGCAATAGTTAGAAATTTGTACATAAGTTTTTGAAATGTTAGAGTAAGAGGATGTTTTTTAGTTTTCAAAAATTGAAACACAAAGATATTCTATTTTAAGAATAATACTTAGGAAACAGCAGCCAATTGCATTAAAATAGTACACAGGATTGCTCCTACTGTTCCGATGGCATAACCAAATACAGCTAATAAGACCCCAACAGTTGCTAATGAAGGGTGAAATGCAGCGGCAACAATAGGTGCCGAAGCTGCACCACCAACATTGGCTTGACTACCTACTGCTAAAAAGAAATAGGGAGCTTTTATTAGTTTTGCCATTAAAATTAATAGCGCTGCATGAATACTCATCCAAACAACTCCAATTACTATTAACCCTGTATTATCTAATATTAATGTTAAGTCCATTTTCATACCTATACTTGCCACAAGTATATATATAAATACACTTCCAAATTTACTCGCGCCAGCGCCTTCATAATTTTTAGCTTTTGTAAACGATAAAAGGATAGCAATAAGGGTAGCAATACTTATCATCCAGAAAAATTTTGAACCCAAAAAGGTAAACATATTTCTTGTAGTTGGGTTTTCAATATTTGAAACAAAGTCGCTAAAAAAGGTGCTAAAAAATTAGAGCATAAATGAGCTGTACTTACTGTTCCAAAAGCTATTGCAGCAATAATCATTAAATCTGTTAAAGAAGGATTTCTTTTTATTTTTTCAGAAAATGAAGATACTTTTTCTTTTAAACTTTCAATCGCAGAAGTATCTGCTTTAAGCCATTTGTTAATTTTTTCTCGTTTACCTATCCCTATAAGTAATAATGCCATCCATATGTTGGCAACAACTATATCTACAAAAACCATCCCCCCGTATAATTTCTGATTATAACCATAAATTTCTAACATAGCTGTTTGGTTAGCGCCACCACCAATCCAACTGCCGGCAAGTGTTGATAAACCTCTCCAAACTGCATCTGGGCCAACCCCTCCAACAGTTTCTGGCGAAAAAGTTGAAATTAATAATATTGCAATTGGACCTCCAATAATAATTCCAACTGTTCCTGTAAAGAACATAATTAACGCTTTCCAACCTAAATTGAAAACTGCTTTTAAATCGATACTCAATGTCATTAAAACCAATGCTGCTGGAAGCAAATATCTACTTGCAACAAAATATAAGCCTGTGCTTCCTTCAATAACATCTCCATTTTCTTTTATAGTAGTCCATTCTGGAGCTATAAGACCCACTGTAGTAAATAAAGCAGGTATCATATAAGCTACAAATAGTCCTGGTACTATTTTATAGAATTTATGCCAAAACCCCGAAGTTTTTGATTCTGTATAAAATATAAAACCCAATGCAAGCATTAAAAGTCCAAATACAATAGTATCATTAGTAAATAATGGTGTTGTGTCTATAATTATTTCTGTAGTTTCTTGCATACTTATTTTTTAAAAATAAATTTAGTTATGGTTTCAATAAGCTCCTTCATTACGGGTAAATCCTCTTTATTATAGGATTGCTGATTTTCAATAAGTGAACCTTTAATTTCTTTGAAAATGTGATTCATATTTGATATTATTACTAATTCAGCAGAAGGTTTTACTTCTTTTAATTTATCAGCTTCGGAAACAGGAACTTGAAAATCGTTATCTCCATTGATAATTAATATCGGAATATTTAATTTGATAATTTCGGTTTGAGGATTGTATTGCATCCAACTATACATAAAAGATTGTATAGATGGTCTAAAAATAGATGTTAAAGCGGCACTGTAATTTTTTGCTACACCATTTACTCGTAAATCATCAAAGGAAAGTCGGGCGTTTTCAACTAAAGATGGGGCTTGCTTTTGTAATTGATCTATCACTACATCATCAATTTCATGACCTGCTCCCGCAACAGAAATAAACTTTGAAACTTCGTTTTGTTGAGCGGCAATCATACCAACTAATGAACCTTGACTATGCCCAAGAATAATTATTTCTGAGAATCGGATGTCATTCTTAAAATGCTGAATTACAATTTTAGCATCACTAATAAAGTCGTTTAAATTGGCATCACTTTCTTTGAAATTTCCTTCTAAAATTTGTTTTACCAACCGTTTGTCATACCTAAAGCTTGCAATGTTGTTTTTATAAAGACCTTCGGCTAAAAACCTCAAAGAATTATTTTTTAAATTATTTTGGTTTCCATCTCTATCAGTAGGTCCCGAGCCTTGTATTAAGATTACTAATGGTGTTTTTTTTGTCTTAGTAGGTTGGAGTAATGTGCCGTCAATTAAAGAGTTAATGCTTATTTCTTCTGAATTATAATTACTGTTTTGTGCAACAGAAATTCCAGTAAACATTAATAAAATTAAAATCCATATTGGCTTCATATTTCAGAAATAAAAGGTTTAAAATTAAAAATTTCAATATATAACATTTTTCAAATTTAACATTCAAAACTTTTCATTTATCGGTAATAATTCAATTGTAGTACTATCTTTGTAAAAAATAATCTAATTATGAAAAAAATTCTTTTTTTAGTTTTGTTACTAAGTTTTATTGGAGTAAAAGCTGCTGATGATTGGGGTAAAACTGGACACAGGGCCACTAGTGAAATAGCTGAGAATTACCTTTCAAGAAAAGCAAAAAAAGAAATTAATAAATTGCTTGATGGGCATTCGATTGCTTTTGTTTCAAATTATGGGGATGAAATAAAAAGTGATAATAAATACAGAAAATACGGACCTTGGCATTATGTGAATTTCCCATTTGATAGTACATATGAAGCACATCCAAAAAGTGACAAAGGGGATTTAATTGCTGGAATAAATAATTGTATTGAAGTTTTAAAGAACAGTGTTTCTTCTCGTGAGGATAAAATTTTTCATCTTAAAATGCTAATTCATTTTATTGGAGATTTACATCAACCTATGCACATTGGTTTAGCTGATGATAAAGGAGGAAACGATTTTCAAGTGCGTTGGTTTAATGGAGGAACTAATCTTCATGCGGTTTGGGATTCAAAAATGATTGAAAGCTATGGAATGTCTTATTCTGAGTTAGCCGCAAACTAAAAACAACTATCTTCTATGCAATTAGCTGAAATTCAGAAAGGAACTATAACCGATTGGATGTACGAAAGCAGAGAACTTTGTAAGGATATATATAAGAATGCTGCAATAGGTGAAAAATTACGTTACCGATATTCGTATGATTATATGGACGATGTTTTGTTACAATTACAAAAGGGAGGAATACGTTTAGCAGTTGTATTAAACGATATATTTGGTTAGTAATTAATAACTAAACATACAAATAAGCCCAAGCCATTAATCCTAACTGAAGAGGTAGTCTTAAAATTAAAACCCATTTAGGAAGTTTTAAAGAAGCTTTTTTATTCTGAAGCATAAAAATATGAACAGGAATAAAAAGAACTAATAAAATTATTATTCCCCAAGCTCCCATTAATTGGTTTTCTTCTGCAATTAGCATAAGTCCAAATATCATTTCTAAAATTCCTGTAAACATCACCAAACTTTTATGTGAAGGAATATATAAAGGCATAATCCGCTCGTAAAGTTTTGGTTTTCTAAAATGGTTAACACCACCTAAAATAAATACTACTGCTAATAAATATTGATGCCAAGGAAACATACTAGAATTAATTTTAGCCAAAAGTACAACAAAAAAAATCCTCCTTTTCAGACATTAGAAAAGGAGGATTCTGTTTTAGAAATTAATCTATTCTATTAATTATTCACAATTAATTGTTTAGTAGTTTTCCCTTGTTCTCCTTTAATAACGAGCATATAGGTAGCATTCGCTAGTGTAGAAACATCGATTGAAGTTTCTGTTCCCATATTGGT